>JADYZH010000150.1 GCA_020853215.1 Sulfuritalea sp.
CCAAGCCGGAACCGGCGGCGAAAGCCCGGGCGGCGCCCAAAGTCGCACTGAAACCGGTAGCCGCAAAGCCGGCGCGTTCGCGCGCGAAGAAGCCGGCAACGGTCGCGGCGGAACAGCGCCGGAATTACGTCGAGGTGGCGGCCTATCACATTGCCGAGCGGCGCGGCTTCGCCCCCGGCGATCCACTGGCAGACTGGATTCAGGCCGAGGCCGAAATCGACCGGCTGATCGCGGCAGGGTTGCTTGGTGCTTGAGTGGTTCTGCGCTCAGGCCGGCAGCAGCACGAGGGCCGCGAGAGGTGGCAGGGTCAGGGAGATCGACGCAGGAAAGCCCATCCAGGATCTTGCCAGCGCCGGGACACGTCCGCCGTTACCCAGATCGCTGCCACCGTAGTGTGCCGAGTCGGTGTTGAGCCGCTCGACATAGTCCTGCGCCAGAGGCACGCCGAGGCGGTAACCGTGGCGCGGCACCGGAGTGAAGTTCAGCACGATCACGGCATGGCGTCCGTCACGCCCACGGCGCAGCCAGCTCACCACCGACTGGTCGGCATCGTGGCAGTCGATCCATTGAAAACCTTGAGGTGAAAAATCCAGTTCATGCAATGCGACTTCGTTCACATACAACCGGTTGAGATCGCGCACCAGGCTCTTCATGCCGGCGTGGAGGGGGTATTGCAACAGATACCAGGGCAGTTCCTCGGCGGCGCGCCATTCCGAGGACTGCCCGAGCTCCGCGCCCATGAACTGCAGCTTCTTGCCCGGCGCTGTCATCTGGTAGGCCAGCAGCAGGCGCAGGTTGGCGAAGCGCTGCCATTCGTCGCCGGGCATCTTGCCCAGCAGCGAAGACTTGCCGTGCACCACTTCGTCGTGCGACAGCGGCAGGACGAAATTCTCGCTGTAGGCGTAAAGCTGGCCGAAGGTCAGCCGCTCGTGGTTGTAGCGCCGATACACGGGGTCGTGCGCCATGTAGTCCAGCGTATCGTTCATCCAGCCCATGTTCCACTTCATGGAGAAGCCGAGGCCGCCGAGCCAGGTCGGCCGCGACACCATCGGCCAGGCCGTCGATTCCTCGGCGATGGTCAGCGCGCCGGGGTAGTCGGCATGCACCATTTCGTTCATTTCACGCAGGAAGGCGATGGCCTCCAGGTTCTCGCGTCCGCCGTGGACGTTCGGCGTCCACTCGCCGGCACGGCGCGAGTAGTCGAGATAGATCATCGACGCCACGGCGTCGACGCGCAGCGCATCGACATGGAACTCGGACAGCCAGTAGGCCGCCGAGGACAGCAGGAAGCTCCTGACCTCGTTGCGCCCGTAGTTGAAGACATGCGTGCCCCAGTCGGGATGCATCTTCTGCTTCGGATCCTCGTGCTCGTAGAGCGCGGTGCCGTCGTAATGCGCCAGCGCCCAGTCGTCGGCCGGAAAATGCCCCGGCACCCAGTCGAGGATGACGCCGATGCCGGCCTGGTGCAGGCTGTCGATCAGGAAGCGCAGGTCGTCGGCGCTACCGAAGCGGGAACTCGGCGCGAAAAAACCCGTGCATTGGTAGCCCCAGGATTCGTCGAGCGGATGTTCCATCAGCGGCAGGAATTCGACATGGGTATAGCCCAGCTCGACGAGATACGGCACCAGCCGAACGGCCAATTCGCGATAGCCGTAGAAGCTGCGGTCCGGATGGCGCATCCAGCTGCCCAGGTGCATCTCGTACACGCTCATCGGCGCCGAAAGCCAGTCGCCGGTTTGGCCGCTGCGGGCTCGCGCCTGCATCCACGCACCGTCGTTCCATTCGTGCGCCGGATCGGGTGTCACGCAACAGGCGGAGGCCGGACGCCGTTCGAAGGCGCGCGCGCAGGGGTCGCTCTTCAGCTTCACCGCCCCGCTGCCGCGCAGACGCAGCTCGAAGCGATACAGTGCGCCGGCCGCCAGTTCCGGAATGAACAGCTCCCAGACGCCGGAACCCCCCAGGGTGGCCATCGGATTGACGCGGCCGTCCCAGCCATTGAAGCCGCCCACCACCGAGACACGCTCCGCATTCGGCGCCCAGACCCGGAAGCAGACGCCGGCAATGCCGTCGCGAACTTGCGGCACGGCACCGAATGTGCGCCAGGCCTGGCGCAAACGCCCGGCATTGAACAGGAACAGGTCGTCGGCCGGCGGCTGCGGCGCAAAGGAGTAGGTATCGTATTGCTTCACACCGTCGACATCGAGGCGCCACGGCCGGGACGGCGCCGTTGCGCCCTGCCACTCGAACAGGTCGGTCCCCTTGCGCCGCGCCAGCGGCACCCACTGGCCATCGGCCAATTCCACCGCGACCGATTTTGCGTGCGGACGGAACACGCGCAGCCGCCAGCCGGCGCCTTCGGCATGAAGGCCGAGGACGGAAAAGGGGTCATGTTCGCGCGCTTCGAGCAATGCGGCGCAGGCGGAGCCGGGCATGGTTATATACTCAGATCAGTTTTTGCTATCGTATTGATTGTAGCCGCAACGGAGAATTCACCAAGCAATCGGTTCCCGGACACTGCGGCATCGGACCCGAGCAAGGGATCGGCCGCGAGGAGGCAGCGTCGTGAGAAACAGTGAAATCGCCCGCAATACCTTCGGCATCGTACTCGCCGGCGGCCGCGGCAGCCGCCTGATGCAGCTCACCGACTGGCGCTCCAAGCCCGCCGTGCCCTTTGGCGGCAAGTTCCGCATCGTCGATTTCACGCTGTCGAATTGCGTTAACTCCGGCATCCGCCGCATCGGCGTCGCCACCCAGTACAAGGCGCAGAGCCTGATCCAGCACCTGCAGCGCGGCTGGAGCTTCCTCGACGGCCGCTTCCACGAGTTCATCGACATCCTGCCGGCACAGCAGCAAGTCGGCGAAGACTGGTACCGGGGAACCGCCGACGCGGTGTTCCAGAACCTCGACCTGATCCGGCGCAACCGGCCCAAGCACGTGCTGGTGCTTTCCGGCGATCACATCTACAAGATGAACTACGCGCGCATGCTGGCCGAGCATGCCGAACGCCAGGCGGATTTCAGCGTTGCCTGCATCGATGTCCCGCGGCTCGAGGCCACGGAGTTCGGCGTCATGCACGTCGACGACCGGCAGCGCGTGGCGGCCTTCGTCGAAAAGCCCAAGGATCCACCGGCGATCCCCGGACACCCGGACCGCGCCCTGGCCAGCATGGGCGTGTATGTCTTCAATGCCGACTTCCTCTACGAACAATTGATCCGCGACCACGACGATCCGAAGTCCTCGCACGACTTCGGCAAGGACCTGATCCCGCATTGCGTCGACCGCTACCGGGTGTTCGCCCACAACTTCGCCGATTCCTGCGTCGGCATGGACGAGACGCGGATTCCCTACTGGCGCGACGCCGGCACGATCGATGCCTACTGGGAAGCCAACATGGAACTGACCAAGGTGACGCCGGAGCTGAACCTCTATGACGACGACTGGCCGATCTGGACCCACCAGGAACAACTGCCGCCTGCCAAGTTCGTCTTCGACGACGACGGCCGTCGCGGCATGGCGGTCGATTCGCTGGTCTCCGGCGGCGACATCATCAGCGGTGCGCTGGTGCGCCACTCCCTGCTGTTCTCGCGGGTGCACGTGCACAGCTACGCCGAGATCGAGGACTCGGTGATCCTGCCCGACGTGCATATCGGTCGCCGCGCCAGGCTGCGCCGGGTGGTGATGGACAAGCATTGCCGCGTCCCCGACGGCGTGACCATCGGCTATGACATCGAAGCCGACCGCAAGCGCTTCCATGTCAGCGAAAACGGCATTGCCCTGGTGACGCCGGAGATGCTCGGCCAGCAGGCACATTACATAAGGTGAATGCCATGATCGAACTTCCGATCGTGGCACTCACCAAGGTCATCATGGCCCCCCACCCCCGTTCCACGGCCGGCTTTGCACAGCCGGCCGGCTGCGGCGGCGCAAGGCAGTGCCTTGCGAAACCCCGCCTTCGCCCCCCGCCCCTGGGCGGGGGGCGAAGGATGCTCGCTACGCTCGAAATCTTGAACGATAGCCGCAGCCCTCGGTGCCGCCCCTGATCATGAAACAGCTCGACCTCGTCTTCCTCTGGCACATGCACCAGCCGGACTATCGGGACCACGGCGCGACCGGTACGGACGTAAAAGTCGGCGCTGGCGGTACGGCGGCCGGCGAATTCGTCCTGCCCTGGGTGTACCTGCATGCCATGAAGGACTATGTCGACATGGCGGCGCATCTCGAACGCCATCCGCAGATCCATTGCGTCGTCAATTTCGTCCCGGTACTTCTCGACCAGATCGAGGACTACGCGCAGCAGTTCGCCGATGGGCAGTTTCGCGACCCACTGCTGCGCATGCTGGCGACACCCGACCTCGAAAGCCTCGGCGTGGCCGACCGGAAGCTGCTGCTGGCGACCTGCTTCCGCAGCAACCACACCACCATGCTGGCGCCCTTCCCGCAATACAAGCGCCTGCACGAGATCTACCTGCTGCTTGCCAACGACAGCGAAGCGACCTACTGCTACCTGTCCGGCGCCTACTTCTCCGACCTCATGACCTGGTACCACCTGGCGTGGACCGGCGAGACCGAGCGTCGCCGCAACCCGCTGCTGGCGAAGCTGATGAGCCAGGGCGAAGGCTATGACGCCGGGGACCGCCGACAGTTGCTGGACAGCATCGGCGAGCTGATCACCGGCCTGATTCCACGCTGGCGCGCGCTTTCCGCGCGCGGCCAGGTCGAAATCTCGTCCACGCCCAACACGCATCCGCTGTCGCCGCTGCTGCTCGATTTCAAGGTCGCGCGCGAAAGCCTGCCCGAGGCGCCGCTGCCCTTCAGCGCCGCCTATCCCGGCGGACGCAGCCGCGTCATCGCCCATATAGATGCCGCGCGCATCAGCCATGCCCGTCGTTTCGGCGCACCACCGGTCGGCATGTGGCCGGCGGAAGGTGCCGTCTCCGAAGACTTTGTCAGGCACCTCGCCAACGCCGACTGTCGCTGGATCGCCAGCGGCGAAGGGGTGCTGAACAACAGCCTTGCCGCGAGCAATATCGACGATCCGCGTGCCGCCTACCATCCCTGGAAGCTGGAGCAGGCCCCCGGTTTGACCCTGTTTTTCCGCGACGAGCGCCTCTCGGACCTGATCGGCTTCGACTATGCCAAATGGCACGGCCGCGATGCCGCCAAGCATCTTGTAGGGCAGCTGGAAGCCATCCTCGATGCCGCAGCCGGCGACGAAAATCCGGTAGTCAGCATCATCCTCGACGGCGAAAACGCCTGGGAGCACTACCCCTACAACGGCTATTACTTCTTCGAGGACCTCTACGGCCTGCTCGCCGAGCATCCGCGCATCCGCACCACGACCTACGCCGAACTGCTGGCTCGGCCCGGCCCCCCCGCCGCGACCGTCCTGCCGCACCTGACCGCGGGCAGCTGGGTGTATGGCACGCTATCCACCTGGATCGGCGACGAGGCCAAGAACCGGGGCTGGGACCTGCTGTGCGAAGCCAAGCAGAGCTGCGACCGGGTGCTGGCCAGCGGCCGCCTCGACAGCGCGCAGGTCAGCGCGGTCAACGTGCAGCTGGCGATCTGCGAAAGTTCCGACTGGTTCTGGTGGTTCGGCGACTACAACCCGTCAGCCGCCGTCGCCAGTTTCGACAGCCTCTACCGGCGCAACCTGGCGCGGCTCTATCGCCTGCTACAGCTGGAACCGCCTGCCGCTCTCGATACTCCCATTTGCGCCGGATCGGCAACCGCCAGCGGCGGCTCGATGCGCCGCGTCACCGTTTCACAATCCTGACTCCACTTATGCCCATCAGCCTCCTGTTCGGGGTTCACGCCCACCAGCCCGTCGGCAACTTTCCCGCCGTGATCGACGACGCCCATGTCCGCAGCTACGGCATGTTTCTGCGGGTCATGGAGCGCTATCCGGAGTTCCGCTTCAGCGTGCATTTTTCCGGCTGGCTGCTCGACGTCCTGTTCGAGCGCTTCCCCGACGACATGGCGCGCCTGGCGGCGATGACCCGTCGTGGCCAGGTCGAGTGGTTCGGTTCCGGCGATTGCGAGCCCGTGCTGGCGGCGATCCCGCACCGCGACCGCGTCAGCCAGATCGCCACGCTCTCCGACAAGATCGAACGCCGCTTCGGCATGCGCCCTTCCGGTGCCTGGCTCACCGAACGGGTCTGGGAGTCCTCGGTAGTGACCTCGCTGGTCGCCACCGGCATCCGCTACGTGGCGGTGGACGACTACCATTTCCTCTGCGCCGGCGAAAGCCAGGATCGCCTCGACAGCTTCTTCTCCACCGACGAGGATGGCCGCCGTCTCGACCTGTTCCCGATCTCCGAGGCCGCGCGCTACCGCCTGCCCTTCTCGCCGGCGGGCGAAGCCGTGGCCTGGCTCGAAGACCTGGCGCGCCAGGGACGGCGCGCGGCGATCTACTTCGACGACATCGAGAAGTTCGGCATCTGGCCCGAAACCTACGAATGGGTATTCGAGAAAGGCTGGCTGACCCAGTTCGTCGAGGGCGTACTGGCCTCGCCCCTGATCCGCACCGAGACCTATGCCGAGTACCACGCCCGCGAGCGCACACGCGGCATCGTCTACCTGCCGACCACGTCCTACATCGAGATGAACGAATGGACGCTGCCGGCGCCGCGCGCGCGCGCGTATCACGCCCTGCTCGAACAGGAAAAGGCCGCCGGCCGCTTCGAGGCGCACAAGCCCTTCCTGCGCGGGGGCATCTGGCGCAACTTCATGTCGCGCTACCCGGAAGCCAACTGGATGCACAAGCGCATGCTCGGCGCCTCGCGACGCCTTGCCACGCTGCCGCCCGAGCAGCGCAGCGCGGAGTTGCAGGAGTACCTGCACCGCGCCCAGGCCAACGACGCCTACTGGCACGGCCTCTTCGGCGGCCTCTACCTGCCCCACCTGCGCCGCGCCATCTGGAACAACCTGTTGAAGCTCGAGGCGGCGCTGGAGCAACTGGCGCCCTGGCCGCGCCAGCAGCAGGGCGACCTCGACCATGACGGCCATGTCGAAACCGCATTGCGCAACCCGTTCATCCACGCCTACGTACGCGACGACGGCCACGCTTCCCTGGTGGAATTCTCCAGCCTGGCCGTGGCGCACAACTTCGGCGACACGCTGCGTGCCTACGAGGAGGCCTACCACGCCAAGATCCACCTGGCGGACGCATGCCATGCGGCGCCGGCGGCAACCGAAGGCATCTCCTCGGCCCACGACCGCGTCGCCTTCCTCCATACCATCCTGCCCGGCGATGCCGATCCGGACGAGCGGCCGCGCGGCATTTTCATCGACAGCCTGGTCGGCCGCAACGACATGCTGCGCCCCATCGCCTTCTACGCGCCCGGCGAGCTCCCCGGCGTGTGGACCGCCGCCGGCGAGGGTTGGCGCATCGGGAAGACCTACCGCCTCGACGGCGACACGCTGAACGTCATTTTCCGCGCCGAAGGCGGCGCGCTGCCAAAGTCCATCGAAACCGAGCTGAACCTTGCACTGCCCAGCTGCGACGGCTATGGCGGGCGTTACGTGCTCGCCGACGGCAGCGTTCCCGGCGGCTTCGGCGAGGCGCTCGAACTCTCCGGCGTGCAACGGATCACGCTCGACGACAGCGAACTGCGCGGCGCATTGCTGATCGAGGCCAGCCAGCCGGTGCGGCTCGAGGCACAGCCGCATCGCACCGTCTCCCAGTCCGAGGCCGGCTTCGAAAAAATCATGCAGGCCGTCTGCATCACGCTGGCCTGGTCGCCCGTGGCCGGCATCGAGCAGCGCATCGCGCTCAGGGTCGTGCCCGCATCGTAGAATGAGGCAAAAGGCGCAGCAATGACGCCCCCTACCCCCCATCCCCCGCCCCGGGGCGGAGGCTACTAATTTGCTCGCGATGCTCGATAATTGGTAAGTACAGCATCCCGATTTCATTACGGTAATCATCATGCCCGGCACCCGCTACAAGCTCGAAGTCAATCCCGAGATCCCGGCGCGCCTGGTGCGCCTCAACGAACTCGCCAATAACCTCTGGTACAGCTGGGACCGGCCAACGCGCACCCTGTTCGCGCGCCTCGGTCACGGCCTGTGGAAAGCGGTGCACCACAGCCCGAAGGCATTCCTCAAGCGCATGGACCAGAAGCGGATCAACGAGGCCGCCGACGATCCGGTCTTCCTCGGCACCATGAACCGCGTGCTGTCGGCCTTCGATTCCTATCTGGCTGAACCCAGGCTGCAGCTGCCAGGCAAGCCGCCGCTGCAGGCGAACGACCTGATCGCCTACTTCTGCGCCGAGTTCGGCTTCCATGAAAGCCTGCCGATCTACTCGGGCGGTCTCGGCATCCTCGCCGGCGACCACTGCAAGGGCGCCTCGGATCTGCGCCTGCCTTTCGTTGCCGTGGGACTGCTCTACCGGCAGGGCTATTTCCACCAGACCATAGACCGCGACGGCAACCAGACCGCACATTACGCCGACAACGATTTCGACGACATGCCGATCGAGGCCGTCCGCGGCGAAGATGGCGACGATCTTCGGGTCGGCGTGGCCTTCCCCGGGCGCATGGTGTGGGCCAAGATCTGGCGCGCTCGCGTCGGCAACAACAGCCTGTATCTGCTAGACACGCAGCTGGAAGAGAACAGCGAAGCGGATCGCCAGATCGCGCACCAGCTGTACGGCGGCGACCGGCGCACCCGCATCGAGCAGGAAATCCTGCTCGGGATCGGCGGCGTGCAGGCGCTCGCCGCGCTGGGGCTGCAGCCGACCGTCTGGCATATTAACGAAGGCCATGCCGCCTTCCTGGTGCTGGAGCGCGTACACGGGCTGATGGCAAGCCAGGGCATGTCTTTCGCCGCCGCGCTGGAGGCGGTGGCAGCCAACACGGTGTTCACCACGCACACGCCGGTTCCCGCCGGCCACGACCACTTCGCCGACGATATGGTCATGCATTACTTCGGCGAAGCCTGCATGGCGGCCGGCGTCGACCGCGACGTTCTGCTTGGCATGGGCCGCGTCGGCGGCGGGGTCGGCAGCGGCGGCGAATTCAACATGACCGCCCTGGCCCTGCGCGGCTCGCGTTTCCACAACGGCGTCTCGCGCATCCATGGCGAAGTGTCCTCGCGCATCTGCGGCGACATGTGGCCGCAGCTCACCGCCGCCGAGAATCCGATGGACTACGTCACCAACGCGGTGCACGTGCCGACCTTCCTCGCCACCGACTGGTACGAGACCTTCGACCGCCACCTCGGTCTCGGCTGGCAGCACCGTCTGACCGACCAGAGCTGCTGGGATGGCGTACACCGCATCCCGGACCAGATCTTCTGGAGCATCCGCCAGTCGCTGAAAGCCCAGTTGCTGCACCTGGTGCACAGCCGGGTACGCCATCAGCACCTGCGCAACCAGGGCTCGGAAGCGCACCTGGACCGCGTGCTGCGCAGCGCCGACCCGACCAATCCTACGGTGCTGACCATCGGCTTTGCCCGCCGCTTCGCCACCTACAAGCGCGCCGCACTGCTGTTCAACAACCTCGACTGGCTGCGCGAGATCCTTTCCGATGCGCAACGCCCGGTGCTGTTCATCTTTGCCGGCAAGGCGCACCCGGCGGACGAACCCGGGCGACAACTGATACGCAAGATCGCCGAGCTTTCCCGCCAGCGTGAGTTCGAGGGCCGCATCCTGCTGGTCGAAGGCTACGACCTGCACCTGGCACGACGCATGGTGGCCGGCGTCGATGTCTGGCTGAACAATCCGATCTATCCGCTGGAAGCCTCGGGCACTTCGGGCATGAAGGCGGCCATCAACGGCGCCATCAACCTGTCGGTGCTCGACGGCTGGTGGGGCGAGGGCTACAACGGCAAGAACGGCTGGGCGATCAAGCCGGCCGCGGAAGGCCTCGACCCCGCACAGCGCGACATCGACGAAGCCCGCACCCTGTACGAACTGCTGCAGGACAGCGTGATCCCGATGTACTACCGCAATACTTCCCTCGGCTACTCGCCGGAATGGGTGGCGATGGCCAAGGAATCGATCGCTTCGATCATGCCCCGCTTCAACATGCAGCGCATGCTTGTCGACTATGCAGAGAAGTTCTATTCGCCGGCGGCCGAACAGTGGCGCAAGTATTCCGCCACGGGCTTTTCCGGCGCGCGCGAAGTGGCCGACTGGAAGGCGCGGATCCACGCCGCCTGGCCGCGCATCGGGCTGCGTCGCATCGACAAGTCGGTGACGCGCATCGGCTACGGCGAGACCATGCTCTTCCAGGTGGCGGTGCAGCTCGATGGCCTGACGCCGGAGGACCTGACCGTGGAAATGGTGTTCACCCGTCCCGGCGCGCCGACCACGGTCCACGCCCGGCGTTACCAGCTGCAGCACGAGCGCCGGCTGGAAAGCGGCGAGCACCTTTTTTCGCGCGAGCTGACGCCCGACCAGTGCGGCAAGATGGAATACCGGTTCCGCGTGTTTCCGACCCATCCGCTGCTGACCCATCCCTTCGAGATGGGCAAGATGCTCTGGTTGTGAGCACGCCGTCATGAAGCCGGCAACACGCGTCGCCTGGGACGGACTGGCGCGCCACGCGGCGGCGGGTTCCGGCGCCCGTTTGCGCGACCTGTTCGCCGCCGACGCGCAACGCTTCGCCAGGCTCTCCACCTCATGGAATCACTGGCTGCTCGACTACTCCAAGCAGCGCGTCACGCCGGAAACCATGGACCTGCTGCAGGCGCTCTGGCAGGTTGCGGATTTGCCGGGCTGGATCGCGCGCATGCGCGCCGGCGAAGCCATCAACCACACGGAAGGCCGCGCCGCGCTGCACATCGCGCTGCGCCATCCCGCCGACAAGGGCCCGATCATGCATGCCGGCCAGGACGTGATGCCGGCGGTCCATCACGAACTGGCGAAGATGCAGCGGTTCGTCGCCGGAATCCACGGCCGCCACTGGCGCGGCGCCACCGGCGAACCGATCAGCGACATCGTCAACATCGGCATCGGCGGCTCCGACCTCGGCCCGCGCATGGCCACCCAGGCGCTGATGGCTTTTCGCCACCCCGAGTTGCGCGTGCATTACGTCGCCAACCTCGACGCGGCCGACCTCGCCACGACACTGGCCACGCTGCAGCCGCGCAACACCCTGTTCGTCATCGCCAGCAAGACCTTCACCACGCAAGAGACCATGCAGAACGCCGCCTCGGCGCGCGCCTGGCTGGTCGGCGCGCTGGGCGAGGCCGCGGTCGCCCGGCATTTCGTCGCGGTATCGACCAACCTCGGCGAAGTCGCGCGTTTCGGCATCGACCCGGCCAACGCCTTCGCCTTCTGGGACTGGGTCGGCGGCCGCTACTCCCTGTGGTCGGCGATCGGCCTGCCGCTGGCGCTGGCGGTCGGCTATGACAACTTCGAAAAGCTGCTGGCCGGGGCGCACGCCATGGACGAGCATTTCTTCAGCGCGCCGCCGCAGGAGAACCTGCCCGGCCTGCTGGCGCTGCTCGAAATCTGGAACAGCAACTTCCTCGGCGCCGACAACCGGGTGCTGCTGCCCTACAGCCAGTCGCTGGGCCTCTTGCCGCGCTACCTGCAGCAACTGGAAATGGAATCCAACGGCAAGCCCGTCGACCGCCAGGGCGAGCCCCTCGACTGCACCACGGCGCCCATCCTCTGGGGCGAGGCCGGCACCAACGGCCAGCACGCCTTCTACCAGCTGATCCACCAGGGTGGGCACCTGATCCCCTGCGAATTCATCGCCTGCCGTGAAGCGGATTTCGCCCTGCCCGGCCACCACGAAAAGCTGCTGGCCAACTGCTTCGCCCAGGGCGAAGCGCTGATGCGCGGCAAGACGCCGGACGAGACCTTCACCGAGCTGCGGGCCGGCGGCATGGCGGCCGACGAGGCGGCGCGCCTCGCCCCCTTCCGCAGCTTCCCCGGCAACCAGCCGTCGACCACGCTGCTGCTGCCGCGCCTCGATCCCTTCAACCTCGGCGCCCTGCTGGCGCTCTACGAACACAAGGTCTTCGCCGAAAGCGTTATCTGGGACATCAATCCCTTCGACCAGTGGGGCGTCGAATACGGCAAGCAACTCGCCAGCCGCCTGCTGTCCATCATCGAAGGCAAGGCGTCCGCCGCCGGCCTCGACAGCTCGACCGCGGGGCTGATCGCCGCTTGCAAGCCATGAACCAATTTTCCGCAGATGACACAGATTTTCACAGATTAAAACTCGGCAATTCATCGGGTCGGAGGCAATCGCCGACAAACCCGATGGATGATGGGCAAGGCACGTCAAGCGTGTTGATCCATCTGCGTAAATCTGCGTAATCTGCGGATCAAAGGTTTTTTACGGAATGAAGATCCTTTTCTCCACGTCGGAGCTCGCGCCCTGGGTCAAGACCGGCGGCCTCGGCGATGTCGCCGGTGCGCTGCCGGCCGCGTTGCGCGCGCTCGGCCACGACGTGCGCGTGCTGGTGCCGGCCTATCCGGCGCTGTTGCAGGCCTTTCCCGGCGCCGCGGAAATCGCCCGCCCGCACTGGCTCGGCGGCCTGCTGCCGACGCCCGGCCTGCGCGAAGCCACGGCGCCCGACGGGACACCGCTGCTGTTGCTCGACTACCGCCCCTACTTCGACCGGACCGGCAATCCCTACCTCGGCCCCGAAGGCCGCGACTGGCTCGACAACCACCTGCGCTTCGGCCTGCTCTCGCGCGTCGCCGCCTGGATCGGCTCCGAGGCCAGCACCCTGGACTGGGTGCCCGACGTGATCCACTGCAACGACTGGCAGAGCGCGCTGGCGCCGGCCTATCTCGCCTACGGCGCCGAGCGCCCGGTGAAGTCGCTGGTCACGGTGCACAACCTGGCCTTCCAGGGGATCTTCGACCACGCCGCGCTGTTCGAACTGGGACTGCCGGATGCGGCCTGGAGCATGCACGGCGTCGAGTACCACGGCTACCTGTCCTTCCTCAAGGCCGGCCTGCAGCATGCCGATGCGATCAACACGGTGAGCCCGGGCTACGCCCGCGAGATCCAGACCGATGCCGAAGGCATGGGCATGGCCGGCCTGCTGCGACATCGCGCGGCGGACCTCTCCGGCATCCTCAACGGCATCGACACCCGCGACTGGGACCCGGCGCACGACGGCCACCTGGTCAAACGCTACGGCTCGCGCCGGCTGGAGGACAAGGCGGCGAACAAGGCCGCGCTGCAGGCCGAGATGGGCCTCGACGTACGCGCCGACCGGCCGCTGCTGGCGGTGGTGAGTCGCCTTACCGAGCAGAAGGGGCTCGACCTGTTCCTTGAAGTCGCCGCGCGCGTCCTTGACCTGCCGGCACAGATCGCCGTGCTCGGCAGCGGCGCACACGCACTGGAACATGGCTGGACCGCATTTGCCCGGCGCCACCCGGGGCGCTGCGCGGTCAGGATCGGCTTCGACGAAGGCTTCGCCCACCGCATCGAAGCCGGCGCCGACATCTTCGTCATGCCCTCGCGCTTCGAGCCCTGCGGCCTCAACCAGATGTACAGCCTGCGCTACGGCACTCCGCCCGTGGTGCGCGCCACCGGCGGCCTGGCCGACACGGTGGTCGACGCCACCGATGAAAAGCGTGGCAACGGCTTCGTCTTCGGCCCAGCCACCGCGGCAGCCCTATTCGCCGCCCTGCAGCGCGCCGCCGTGGCCTGGCGCGACCCCACGCTCTGGCGCCGGCTGCAGAAGCACGGCATGGCGCGCGATTCGAGCTGGGCCGAGTCCGCCGGCCATTACGCCGCGCTCTACGAAAAAATCGCGGGCTGAGCGGCCATGCCGACGCCGACGCTGACCGTGATCGCCGCCGTCGCCAGGAACGGCGTGATCGGCCGGGACAACGCCCTGCCCTGGCACCTGCCGGCCGACCTAAAGCGCTTCAAGGCGCTGACCACGGGCCATGCCGTGATCATGGGCCGCAAGACCTGGGAATCCCTGCCCGAAAAATTCCGCCCCCTGCCCGGGCGGCAGAACATCGTCGTCACGCGCAATGCCGGCTACGCCGCCTCCGGCGCCACGGTCGTCAACTCGCTGGCGGATGCCGTGGCCGCCGCCAGCGGCAGCGAAGCCTTCGTCATCGGCGGCGCCGAACTCTACCAGGCCGCGTTGGGGCTGGCCGATCGCCTCGAACTGACCGAGATCGCGCGCGACTACGATGGCGATACCGTCTTCCCCACCCGCGACCCGGCGCAGTGGCGCGAGACCGCGCGCGAGTCGCAGCGCGACGACAACGGCCTCGACTTCGCCTTCGTCAGCTACGCGCGGAGCTGAAGCGCCGTCCCGGCAGCGCCTACTTTTCAAGGCATACCGTCTCCGGCCCGGCCGGTGGCATGACTAACAACGCGTCGGCCAGATCCTGGCGAACAACTCCGGCAATACCTCGGCGGCGGCGCCGCGAATCGCGGCATGGCACTCTGCGGCCAGCGCCGTCGGCGCCGGATTAACCTCGATCACCCGCGCGCCACGCGCCAGCGCCCGCCAGGGCAGGCTGGCGGCCGGTTCGACTTCCAGCGAGGCCCCAACGGCGATCAGCGCCTCGCAGCGATCCACTGCGTTCCAGGCCGCTTCGATGGCGTCCACCGCCAACGGCTCGCCGAACCAGACCACGTCCGGTCGCAGCAGGGCGCCGCAACCGGGGCAGCGCGGCACCGGTCCCGCCCGCAATCCGATCGCCGCCAGGTCGCCGCGCTCTGCCCAGGGATCGCAGTGTTCCCACACGGCATAGCCGTCGCACACCCGGCATATGGTCGGCGACGCAGCGGCGAAAGCCGCTTCCTCATCGACGAAGGACGTGAGGCGCAGCAGGTTCCCGTGCAGTTCGATCACCTCGCGGCTGCCGGCGCGACGATGCAGGTCATCGATGTTCTGGGTGATCACCGTCACCTCCAGCCCGGCCTGTTCCAGGGCCGCGATCGCCGCATGCCCGGCATTCGGTGCCGCCGTGCACACCGCCCCGGCCAGAAGCACGTGCCAGTCCCACACCCGCTGCGGATCGGCGCGAAATGCCCAGGGCGTGGCGATCTCCATCGGATCGGTATGCGCCCAGAGTCCGCTCAGGCGATCGCGAAAGGTCGGGATGCCGCTCTCGGCCGACATGCCGGCGCCGGTGAACACCACCACACGGCGCATGGCGCGCAGGTCGGCGATCAGGCGGGGATCGAGTGTCGACGGCATGGCGTACGCCGTGTTGCCAGCGCCGACTTTCCATGAGGTAATCGGCATCTCCAAATCCTTAGCCAGGTATCTCCGCCTCCACCAGCTGCGCCAGCAGCAGCAGCGATTCCTGCCAGCCCAGATAACAGGACTCGGTGGGGATCGCCTCCGGGATGCCCTCCTGCACGATGTTCAGTTCCGTGCCGCAGGACACGGGGCGCAGGGCAACGGTCGTCACCATCGTGCCCGGCAGGTTGGGATCGTCGAAGCCGTCGGTATGCCGGATGCGCTCGAAAGGCACCAGCTCCAGGTACTGGCCACTGAAGGCGTGCGTGTCGCCGGTGGCGAAGTTGGTGAAGGACATCCGGTAGCTGCCGCCGACGCGCGCATCGAGGTGCTGCACCTTGCCGGTGAAGCCGTGCGGCGGCAGCCACTTGGCCATCGCGTCGGGGTCGAGGAAGGCGCGGTAGATGCGTTCGGCCGGTGCGCGCAGGACGCGGTGCAGGGTGACGGTTCCGCCGGGCATGGCTGGCCTCTTTCTCTCGTGGGGTCGAGGAAGGCGCAGCCTACACCCGATTCCGCCACGCGTATAAGTCGGCGCCAGCGATGCGGCGTGCGGGAACCCGGCGCCTTGGGCGCGATGGCGGCAGGCGCTAGGACGAAAAGCGATTCGGCTCCCTGCCCTCCTGCACGGCCCAGAAGATCAGGATGAGCCAGCCGATGATCGGGACAAACCAGAGCAGGAGGAACCATCCGCTCTTGTCCACATCGTGCAGCCGCCGCGCCCCGACCGCCAGGGACGGCAGCAGGATCGCCAGGGAAAACACGCCCGATACCGTCTCACCCATGATTCCCGCGGCAGCTGATGCGAGAAACGTGAACAGGAAGAACCACCAGTACTCGGACCGCGAAGCGCGCCCGCCGAAGGTGGCATATTTCGAGAAGCAGGTCTTGATGGACTCACCGAAGGTCATTCTTAGTCTCCTTGCTCGCGCCGGCCGGAACGGCTTGCATACAGCGGGTTTCGGCTACGCCGGACCGGCAGCGTCGATTCGCGGGGATCCCAACGCCCGGCATCAGCCGCGCGCGGAATTTGGTGCGGCGGCTGCGTGCCGCTCTCAGGCAACAACTTCGTCCACCTGAAGAATGGGCTGAATGTCTGTGTAGTTGGGGATGTCGCCCATGATCTCGGCGCCATGTTTGTCCAGGGTGGCCTGAAACTCTTCAGCCGACCGTATCCAGATGTTCGCCAGGCAAACGAATGCTGCCGGCGAACCGTTGGCGGAGGTGACGCCCTTGCGGACTTCGCTCCTTACCGCGTTCGCGCCCAGCAGGCGGGCCACCATCGGGATGTGTCGCGTCGCGTAGTAGTCGAAGTCGAACCTGGCGCCATCTTTTACCGGATATGCCACTGAAATGCAGAACATGTTGCTCCTCCTTGTGTTGGACGGCACCGGCACCGGCCCGCCGCGGCTTCAGCGCGCAGCGCCCGCATGGACCGCCGGATCGGGCGTCATTTACTGTGCCACACAATCCACGTAATAGCGCACGCCGCCTTCGCCGCCGTTCTTGACCAGGCCGTGGATGTCGGTCTCGAAACCGGGGAAGCGCTCGTTGAAGTCGCGCGCGAACTTGAGGTAGCGCACGATGGTGGCGTTGAAGCATTCGCCGGGAATCAAGAGCGGGATGCCGGGCGGATAGGGGGTCAGCAGCACCGCGGTGACACGGCCTTCGAGTTCGTCGAGCGGCACGCGGTCGATCTCGCGGTGGGCCATTTTGGCGAAGGCATCGGCGGGGCGCATCGCCGGCACCATGTCGGAAAGGTACATCTCGGTGGTCAGGCGCGCCACGTCATTGGCCTTGTACACCTCGTGGATCTGCGTGCACAGGTCCTTCAAACCGATGCGCTCGTAGCGCGGATGCTTGGCGACGAATTCGGGCAGCACCTTCCACAGCGGATGGTTGCGGTCGTAGTCGTCCTTGAACTGCTGCAGCTCGGTGACCAGGGTGTTCCAGCGGCCCTTGGTGATGCCGATGGTGAACATGATGAAGAAGGAATACAGGCCGCACTTCTCGACGATGATGCCATGCTCGGCCAGGTACTTGGTGAGGATGGCGGCGGGGATGCCGAAGTCGTCGGCAAAATCGCCATCGACGTCGAGTCCCGGGGTGATGACGGTGGCCTTGATCGGATCGAGCAGGTTGAAACCCCTGGCCAGCTTGCCGAAGCCGTGCCAGCGCTCGCCGGGCTTGAGCATCCAGGCCTCGCGCTCCTCGATACCTTCCTCGGAAAGGTCCTTCGGGCCCCAGACCTGGAACCACCAGTCGGCGCCGAATTCCTTGTCCACCTTGCGCATGGCACGGCGGAAATCCAGCGCCTCGGCGATCGACTCCTCGACCAGGGCGGTGCCCCCCGGTTCCTCCATCATCGCCGCGGCGACGTCGCAGGAGGCGATGATCGAATATTGCGGCGAGGTCGAGGTATGCATGAGATACGCCTCGTTGAACACGTCGCGGTCGAGCTTGTTGTGCTCGGCGTCCTGCACCAGGATTTGCGAAGCCTGCGAAAGGCCCGCCAGCAGCTTGTGGGTGGACTGCGTGGAGAAGATCATCGATTCCTTGCAGCGCGGACGGTCGGCGCCGATGGCGTGGTAGTCGCCGTAGAAATCGTGGAAGGCCGCGTGCGGCAGCCAAGCCTCGTCGAAGTGCAGGGTGTCGATCTTGCCGTCGAGTTCCTCCTTGATGTCCTCGACGTTGTAGAGGATGCCGTCATAAGTGCTCTGGGTGATGGTCAGCACCCGCGGCTTGCCCTTGACCTGGCTGGCGAAGGGATGGGCGGCGATCTTCTTCTGGATGTTCTTCCAACTGAATTCTGCTTTCGGGATCGGACCGATGATGCCGTAGTTGTTGCGCGTGGGCATCAGGAACACCGGGATCGCGCCGGTCATCATGATCGCGTGGAGGATGGACTTGTGGCAGTTGCGGTCGACGATGACGATGTCGCCGGGCGCCACCGTCGAATGCCAGACGATCTTGTTCGAGGTCGAGGTGCCGTTGGTGACGAAGAACAAATGGTCGCTGTTGAAGATGCGCGCGGCATTGCGCTCGGACGCCGCCACCGGGCCGGTGTGGTCGAGCAGCTGGCCGAGTTCCTCCACCGCGTTGCAGACGTCGGCGCGCAGCATGTTCTCGCCGAAGAACTGGTGGAACATCTGGCCCACCGGGCTCTTGAGGAAGGCGACGCCGCCCGAGTGGCCGGGGCAGTGCCAGGAGTAGGAGCCGTCCGCCGCGTAATGCACCAGGGCGCGGAAGAAGGGCGGCGGCAGCGAATCCAGGTAGGCCCGCGCCTCGCGCACGACGTGGCGGGCGATGAACTCCGGCGTATCCTCGTACATGTGGATGAAGCCGTGGAGTTCGCGCAGGATGTCGTTGGGGATGTGGCGCGAGGTGCGCGTCTCTCCGTGCAGGAAGATCGGGATCTCGGCATTCTTGTAGCGGATCTCTTCGACGAATTTGCGCAGGTCGAGCACGGCAGGGTCGAGCTCGGGGCCGGGGGTAAATTCCTCGTCATCGATCGAAAGGATGAAGGCCGAGGCTCGGCTCTGCTGCTGGGCGAATGAGCTGAGGTCGCCGTAGCTGGTAACACCCAGCACGTCGAGGCCTTCCTTCTCGATGGCGTCGGCCAGGGCGCGGATGCCGAGGCCAGAGGCGTTCTCGGAGCGAAAGTCCTCGTCGATGATGATGATGGGGAAATGGAATCGCATTTTTTACCTACCCCCTAGCCCCCTTCCCGAGGAAGGGGGTAACGGTTGTTCGTCCGCAAAAGCGCGGACTCCATTTATTGGCTGGCCCCGCCTTGGGGCGGCCCGGCGGCGGGGCCTCGCTCCGATAACCGCCTGTGCTCAATCAGATCTTGGGCAGGGTGACGCCGACCTGCCCCTGGTACTTGCCGCCCCGGTCCTTGTAGGAGGTCTCGCAGACCTCGTCGGACTCGAAGAACAGCACCTGGGCGCAGCCCTCGCCGGCGTAGATCTTGGCCGGCAGCGGCGTCGTATTGGAAAATTCCAGCGTGACGTAGCCTTCCCATTCCGGCTCGAAGGGCGTCACGTTGACGATGATGCCGCAGCGCGCATAGGTACTCTTGCCGAGGCAGATGGTGAGCACGTTGCGCGGGATGCGGAAGTACTCGACGGTGCGTGCCAGGGCGAAGGAATTGGGCGGGATGATGCAGAAGTCGGCATTCACCTCGACGAAGGAATTCGGGTCGAAATTCTTCGGGTCGACGATGGTGCTGTTGATGTTGGTGAACAGCTTGAATTCGCGCGAGCAGCGGATGTCGTAGCCGTAGCTGGAGGTGCCGTAGGAGACGATCTTGTGGCCGTTGGCCTCGCGCACCTGGCCGGCCTCGAAGGGCTCGATCATCTTGTGCTGCTCCGCCATGCGGCGGATCCACTTGTCGGACTTGATGCTCATGGTTGATCCGGAGGGAAGGAATGCAGGGGAGCGCAGTATACGGCCTAAGCTTCCCGCCGTGAAACTCAGGCCAGCAGCCCGGCCAGGCGGGCGATGCCGGGCCCCGGGTCGTCGCGGCGGATGCCCAGCAGCGGGATGCCGCCGACGTGGTTGGTCAGGCTGGCCAGCGTCGGGCCCAGCGCCACGTCGGAGCCATCGCTCTCGTTAACCGCAATCGCGGCCACCGGCACGCCGGCGTGTGCCAGGCACTCCAGCGCGGTCAGCGTATGGCTCATGCTACCCAGGTAGCTGCCGGTGACCAGCAAGCAGGACAGGCCACTGGCGGCGATCCAGTCGCGCACGGTATGGTGCTCGTCGAGCGGGACCATGACGCCGCCGACGCCCTCGACCAGCAGCGGGCCTGCGGCCTTTTCCGCCGCGCGGCGGGTAAACGCCACCAGGGCGTCGAAGGGCACCAGGCGACCCTCGCGCGCCGACGCCATGTCCGGCGACAGCGGCGCCGCGTAACGCCAGGGGGCGATGGCGTCCAGCGCGCGCGCATCCACCGGCCGGCCCAGCGCCGCCAGCAGCGCCCCGGCGTCGCTCGCCGCGGGATCCGCGGGGTCGAAGCCGGAGAGCACCGGCTTCAGCGCCTCGGGGCGCTTGCCTTGCTCGCGCCAGTGGCGCAGCAGCGCGCAGGCAAGCCAGGTCTTGCCGATGTCGGTGCCGGTGCCGGTGATAAACTGCGCCCTCATTTTTTCCTCCGCCGCCGCATTCTAGCCGGCGCACCCGCCTCCCTCGACATGTCCGACTGGCTGACCCGGGGCCTCGACCACATCTGGCTGCCCTATACCCAAATGCAGACGGCGCCGGCGCCGCTGCCGGTGGTCGCCGCACAGGGCGCGCGCATCCGGCTGGCCGACGGGCGCGAGCTGATCGACGGCATTTCCTCGTGGTGGACCGCATGCCACGGCTACCGGCACCCGCACATCCACCAGGCGGTCGAGGCACAACTCGCCGCCCTGCCCCATGTCATGTTCGCCGGCTTGGTGCATGAACCGGCACTGCGCCTGGCAGCGCGCCTGGCCGCACTGCTGCCGGGCGATCTCGAACGCGTCTTCTTCACTGAATCCGGCTCGGTGGCGGTCGAAGTCGCGCTGAAGATGGCGATCCAGTACTGGCGCAACAAGGGGCAGGCGGCCAAGCAGCGCATCGTGTATTTCCGCCACGGCTACCACGGCGACACCTTCGCCACCATGGCGCTGTGCGATTCCGGGGAAGGCATGCACGCGCTGTTCGCCGGCAGCATGCCGGACCAGATCGTGGCCGAGCTACCGGGCACGTCGGAGATGGCCACCGCCTTCGACCGCGTGCTCGCCACCCATGCCGAGCGTATCGCCGCGGTGATCATCGAACCCCTGGTACAGGGCGCCGGCGGCATGCGGATGCACGACGCGGCAACCTTGGGCTTCATTGCCGACACCTGCCGCCGCCATGATGTCCTGCTGATCGCCGACGAAATCATGACCGGCTTCGGCCGCACCGGGCGGATGTTTGCCTGCGAGGAAGCCGGCATAGTGCCAGACATCCTCTGCCTGTCCAAGGCGCTGACCGGCGGCACCCTGCCGCTGGCCGCCACCGTGGCGCGGCGCCATGTGTTCGACGCTTTCCTCGGCGACGACCCAGCGGCGGCATTGATGCACGGCCCGACCTACATGGCCAACGCCCTGGCCTGCGCCGCGGCGAATGCCTCGCTCGACGTCTTCGAGCGCGAACCAAGGCTGGAGCAGGTGGCGACGATCGAGGCACAGCTGCGCGCAGAACTCGAACCCTGCCGCGACATCGCCGGCGTTGCCGACGTGCGCGTCAAGGGCGCCATTGGCGTCGTCGAGCTGGCCGGGCGCGTCGACCTCAACGCCCTGCGCCGGCGCTTCCCCGAGCTCGGCGTCTGGCTGCGCCCCTTTGGCCGCGTGGTCTACCTGATGCCGCCCTTCGTCGTCACCCCCGGCGAACTGGCGACGCTGACCGCCGCCGTGCGCCAGGTGCTCGCCGAGCGCGCCGCAACGCTGCCGTGAAGCAATCGTTCGACGCCCTGCTGCGCCAGGAACTGGCCGCAATCGACGCCGGCGAACGCCGGCGCCGGCTGCGCGTCCTCGACAACGGCGACGGCGACGGCGGCCTGCGCGATGCGCAGGGTCGGCGGCTGGTTGACGTTTCGTCCAACGACTACCTGGGTCTCTCGCAGCATCCGCTGCCCAAGGCGCGCGCCGCCGAATGGGCGCAGCGCCACGGCGCCGGCGCGCCGGCCTCGCGCCTGGTCACCGGCACGCGCGGGATCACGCTGGCGTTGGAGGAGAAGCTCGCCGCCTTCAAGGGCCGCGAAGCGGCGCTGCTGTTTTCCAGCGGCTTCCAGGCCAATGCCACGGTGATTCCGGCGCTCGCGCGTCTGGGTGAAATAGTCGGCGCTAGCGATACGGCAAATCGGGCGGCGATCTTCAGCGACGAACTCAACCACGCCAGCATCATCCACGGCGCGCGCGCTGCGCGCTGCCCGGTCCATGTCTTCCGCCACAATGACCTCGACCAACTCGATGCGCTGCTCGGCCGGCATCCGGGACGCAAGCTGATCGCCACCGAATCGGTATTCAGCATGGACGGCGATCGCGCCGACCTGGCGGCGCTGGAAGGCATCGCGGTACGCCACGGCGCAATGCTGTATGTCGACGAAGCCCATGCCACAGGCATTCTCGGGCTGCAGGGGCGCGGGCTCAGCGTCGGCCTGGCCGGGGTCGACGTGGTGATGGGCACGTTGGGCAAGGCCTTCGGCGCCTTCGGCGCCTATGTCGCCGGCTCGCGCGCCTTGATCGACTGGCTGGTGAATCGCTGCAGCGGCTTCATCTTCACCACGGCACTGCCGCCGCCAGTACTCGGCGCGGTGGACGCCGCGCTGGAACTGATCCCGGGCATGGACGCGGAGCGGGTGCGGGTCGCCGCCCACGCGCAGCGCCTGCGCGAGGCGCTTTCCGCGCTCGGCATCTCGACCCTGGAGTCGACGACGCAGATCGTGCCGGCGGTGATCGGCGCCGAGGCCGACACCCTGGCGGCGGCGGCGCGGCTCGAAGCCGAAGGCTTCCTCGCCGTGGCGATCCGGCCGCCGACCGTGGCGCCCGGCAGCAGCCGCCTGCGCTTCGCCATCAACAGCGAGCTGGGCGATGCGGAGATGGCGCGGCTGATCGAGGCGCTGCAATCCCTCTGATCAGGTGTTCATCACCTTGATCGACGGGAACTTGCTGGTGTGGTCCTTGGCCTTCTCGGCGATCTTGACCGCGATGCGGCGCGCGATGGTCTTGTAGATCACGGTGGCCGGGCCTTCGGGCTCGGCTTCGACGGTGGGCTTGCCGCCGTCCATCTGCATGCGGATCGCCATGTCGAGCGGCAGCGCGCCGAGCATCTCGACGCCGTAGTCCGCAGCCATGCGGTCGCCGCCGCCGGAACCGAAAATGTGCTCGGCATGGCCGCACTTGGAGCAGATGTGGATGCTCATGTTCTCGACGATGCCGAGGATCGGGATGCCGACCTTCTCGAACATCTTGAGGCCCTTCCTGGCATCCAGCAGCGCGATGTCCTGCGGCGTGGTGACGATCACCGCGCCGGTCACCGGCACCTGCTGCGCCAGGGTGAGCTGGATGTCGCCGGTACCGGGCGGCATGTCGATGACGAGGTAATCCACGTCGCGCCAGCGCGTCTCGGTCAGCAACTGGGTCAGCGCCTGGGTCACCATCGGGCCGCGCCAGACCATGGGCTGCTCGGGATCGATCAGGAAGCCGATCGACATCGCCTGGATGCCATGCGCATCCATCGGCTCCAGGCTCTTGCCGTCGGCGGATTCGGGCCGGCCGGTCGGAATGCCGAGCATGGTCGGCAGCGAGGGGCCGTAAATGTCGGCATCGAGCAGGCCGACGGTGGCGCCCTCGGCAGCCAGCGCCAGCGCCAAATTCACCGCAGTGGTGGACTTGCCGACACCGCCCTTGCCGCTGGCCACGGCGATGATGTTCTTGACCCCGGGGATCAGCTTGACGCCCTTCTGCACGGCGTGGGTCACGACTTTCGAAAACACGTTGGCGCTGATGTTGCCGATGCCGGGCAGCGCCTTGAGCGCGTCGATCACCGCGCCGCGGATGGCGTCGATCTGGCTCTTCGCCGGATAACCCAGTTCGACGTCGAGCGCCACGTCGCTGCCCGTGACCTTGATGTTCTTGACGCTTCGGCTGCTGACCAGATCCTTGGCGGTATTGGGATCGACCACCGCCTTGAGCGCGGTCTGGATGCTTTGTTCGGTGATGGACATGAAAGGCCTTTGCGGGTGACGAATTGAGGGAAAGACGATCTTCGGTCGCGGATTATGTCCCGGAACCGGGACCCCATACCCGAGTGAATTAGTCGGGATTTTATCTCAGGAAGCGCGGCTGTGCAAAGACATCGGGGCGGAGTCCGGCAATTCAAGGTCGGCGACAGTTGCGGCGCACAACGGCCTGGCGGAAGTGAAAAGTCGGCGCTGGCGAGACGGCGCCAAATCCCGCCCGGCAACGCGCCCCGGTACAATTCACTCCTTTAGTCGCGGCCGGCCACGCAACCGCCGCCGGCCACCGGAAAGCCATCCATGACCCGCAAGATCCTCGTCACCAGCGCCCTGCCCTATGCCAACGGCGCGATCCACCTCGGCCACCTGGTCGAGTACATCCAGACCGACATCTGGACCCGCTTCCAGAAGATGCGCGGCCACGAGTGCTGGTATGTCTGCGCCGACGACACCCACGGCACGCCGATCATGCTGCGCGCCGAGAAGGAGGGCATCACGCCGGAGGCCCTGATCTCCCGCGTCCATGCCGAGCATTCGCGCGATTTCGCCGGCTTCCACGTCGCCTTCGACAACTATCACACGACGCACTCCGACGAGACGCGCCACTATTCCGAGGACATCTACGCCAGGCTCAAGGCCGCCGGACTGATCGAGGTGCGCGCGATCGAGCAGTTCTACGACCCGGTCAAGGCCATGTTCCTGCCCGACCGCTTCATCAAGGGCGAGTGCCCCAAGTGCGGCACCAAGGACCAGTACGGCGACGCCTGCGAATCCTGCGGCGCGGCCTACGCGCCGACCGATCTGAAGAACCCGTATTCGGCCGTATCGGGTGCCAAACCCGAACTGCGTTCCTCCGACCATTACTTCTTCAAGCTCTCCGACCCGCGCTGCCAGGAGTTCCTGCGCCGCGCCACGCGCGAAGTCTGCAAGTCGCAGCCGGAGGCGGTGAACAAGTTGCAGGAATGGCTGGGCGAACCCGGCGAGAACAAGCTTACCGACTGGGACATTTCGCGCGACGCGCCTTACTTCGGCTTCGAGATTCCCGGCGCGCCGGGCAAGTTCTTCTACGTCTGGCTCGACGCGCCGATCGGCTACATGGGGTCATTCAGGAACTTCTGCGCACGGAAGGGGCTCGACTTCGACGAGTTCTGGGGCAGGGATTCGAAGGCCGAGCTGCATCACTTCGTCGGCAAGGACATCCTGTATTTCCACGCCCTGTTCTGGCCGGCCGAACTGGAGCACGCCGGGTATCGCATCCCGACCAGCGTCTTCGCCCACGGCTTTCTGACGGTGGATGGCGCCAAAATGTCGAAGTCGCGCGGCACCTTCATCACCGCCGAGAGCTACCTGGCGCAGGGCCTCAACCCGGAGTGGCTGCGCTATTACTTCGCCGCCAAGCTCAACGGCACGATGGAGGACATCGACCTCAACCTTGATGACTTCGTCAGCCGGGTCAATTCCGACCTGGTCGGCAAATACATCAACATCGCCAGCCGCGCCGCCGGTTTCATCGCCAAGCGCTTCGATGGCAAGCTCGACGCGCGCCACCTCAACGAAACCTTCCGCGCCGAATTGCCGGGATTGATCGAGGCCGGCGAGGAAATCGCCGCACACTACGAGGCGCGCGACTATGCCCGCGCCTTGCGCCGGGTAATGGCGCTGGCCGACCAGGTCAACCAGTACGTAGACAAGCATCAGCCCTGGCAACTGGCCAAGCAGGGGGGCCAGGATGCCCGCCTTCTAGAGGTCTGCTCGCTCCTGATCAACGCCTTCCGCCTGCTCACCATCTACCTGAAGCCGGTGCTGCCCAAGCTGGCACAACGCGCCGAGGAATTCCTCAACGTGGCGCCGCTGCACTGGGCCGACTCCGGGCACTTGCTGCCGCCGTCCCACCTGATCAACGTCTACGAACACCTGATGCAGCGCATCGACCCGAAACAGGTCGAGGCCCTGGTGGCGGCCAACCGCGAATCGCTGGCGCCCACCGTACAGTCCACCGTATCGCCGGCGCCGACTTCTGCGGAACCGCAGTCGCCACAGCGCCACGCCCAGCACCAACAGCATGTCGCTACCCCCCCTCCCCAGCCCTCCCCCGCGGAGGGGGGGGGAGCACGCGGCGGCGCGTTCGCGCCGGTTATCGGGATTGACGACTTCGCCAGGGTCGACCTGCGCGTGGCGCGCATCGCCGACGCGCAGCATGTTGAGGGCGCCGACAAACTGATCCGCCTGACGCTCGACCTCGGCGAAGGTGGCACGCGCAACGTCTTCGCCGGCATCAAGTCGGCCTACGATCCGGCGCAACTGGTCGGCAGGCTCACGGTGCTGGTGGCCAACCTCGCGCCGCGCAAGATGAAGTTCGGCATGAGCGAGGGCATGGTGCTGGCGGCATCCGACGATGGCGGCAAGACACCGGGGTTGTTCCTGCTCTCACCCGACAGCGGCGCAATCCCCGGAATGAAGGTGAAATGACCCAGGTTGTTCGCCGCGTGCTCATCAGTGGCGTCGTGCAGGGCGTCGGTTTCCGTTATTCGATGCTTGCGCAGGCACGCCTGCTCGGCATCACGGGCTGGGTGCGCAATTGCCGCGACAGCCGCGTCGAGGCCGTGATCGCCGGTGACGCGGCGCAGGTCGAGGCAATGCTGGCCTGGAGCCGCATCGGGCCGGCCGGAAGCAGCGTGGCCGAGCTGATCGCCGAACCCGCCACCGGCGAATTCCATGATTTCGAGTTGCGGCCCACTGTCTAGATAAAGCTGTAATCTTTCCGTGGCAAACTCCGCTCCCGAGGGGGTTTACCCTGTCAATTCCACCCTACCCGCGCGCTCCCCATGCGTTA
Organism: Sulfuritalea sp.; assembly: GCA_020853215.1. GTDB lineage: Bacteria > Pseudomonadota > Gammaproteobacteria > Burkholderiales > Rhodocyclaceae > Sulfuritalea. The sequence continues at coordinate 26,769 of JADYZH010000150.1, forward strand.
AGTTCAGCCATCCGTAACCAACCGTAAGCCGTCGCCATCATGAGCACTGCCACCTGGAGCGATGAAGCCATCATCGCCAAGATTCGTGAAATCGCCAAGACCACCTTCGGCCTGGATCTGCCGGACAGCGGCCAGCCCATCAAGGATTCGGGGCTCGATTCGATGGCGTTGATCGACATCGTGATGGGCCTGGAAGAATCCTTCGGTTGCCAGCTGGCGCTGGAACGACTGCCGGCAAACCCGACGATCAACGACTTCGTGGCCCTGGTGCACGCAAGCCTGGCAGAGCCGTGAACGAAGTCGTCATCACCGGCCTGGGCTTCGTTTCGCCCATCGGCCAATCTGCCGTCGAAGTACTCGATCACCTGCGCGCGGTCCGCTCCGGCATCAGCCTCTGGTCGGCGAAAGGCTTCACCAAGACTTTCCCGGCCGGCATCGTCCACGGCGATTTCGACGATCATTTCGAAAAGAAGGATCTGCCCTACCTGGACCGGGTCACGAAAATGAGTGTCGCCGCCGCGGAGCAGGCCCTGGCCGATGCCGGCCTCCCCCCGGGTCTGGGCGAACCCGGGCCGCGCGCTGGCGTGTTTGCGGGTACCGTCAGCGGCGGCGCCGAAACCCAAACCCAGTGGCTGCGCGACTTTTCCGCCGGGGACAAGCAAACCGCCCGGCCCTTCACCCTCATGGCCGGCATGCACAACGCCCCGGCCGCCTGGATTTCCATCCGCCACCGGATCGTCGGCCCCGTGATCACCCATACCTCAGCCTGCTCATCCTCCGGCGCGGCGATCGGCGATGCGCTGCGCTGGATCCGCGCCGGCGATCTCGACCTGGCGATCGCCGGCGGCTGCGAGGCCACGCTCAATGCACCGGTCATGGGCGCCTGGGACGGCTTGCGGGCGCTGGCCCGTCCCGATGCGGACGACGTCGGGCGCAGTTGCCGGCCGTTTTCCCGCGACCGGAGCGGGCTGGTGCTAGCCGAGGGCGCCGTGTTCTTCGTTCTGGAATCCGCGGAGCATGCCGCGGCGCGCGGCGCCCGTATCCATGCGACGCTGTCCGGTTACGGCATCGCCTGCGATGCCCATCATGTCGGCTCCCCGCATTCGCGCGGACAGACCGCTGCCGTCACGGCCGCCCTGCGCGATGCCGGCCTACAGCCGTCCGAGCTGTCCTACATCAACGCCCATGCCACGGCGACTCCGACCGGCGACCCGGTGGAAGCAGCATCGCTGCGCGCCGCCCTCGGCGATGCCGCCGATGTCGTCCCCGTCAGCAGCACCAAGGCCCAGCACGGGCACATGCTCGGCGCCGCCAGCGCCATGGAACTGGGGGTCTGCGTCCTCGCCATGCAGCATGATTTCCTGCCGGCGACGGCCTTTCTCGACGACATCGACCCAGGCTGCCCGCTCCGCCACGTGCCGGTCGTTGCCGAGCGGGATGTGCAAATTCGCCACACATTGAGCCTGAGTGCCGGTTTTGGCGGTACAAACACCGCCCTGGTGCTCAGCAAGCGGTAACATTCGGCTTTCCATTTGTGCTCGGGCATGCCATGGTGAAGACCGCTTCCATCGCGCCGCACGTAGCCCGGGACGACAGTTCGCTGGCGACCCGGCTTGACAATTCGCTCGACACCCTCTGGGTTTCCCTGCAGCCCGTGGACGGCCGGCCGCTCAACTTCTCGCCGGAACTGCTGGCCGGGCTGGAACGGCTGCTGGACCGGATCGAAGGGACTAACTGGCACTGGCAGGAGGACTCGCGCGAGTACCGTCTGCACTATCTGGTGCTGACGTCGAACCATCCGCGCCACTTCGCCCTGGGCGGCGACCTCGCCTATTTCCAGTCCTGCATCGAGGGCGGCAACGCCGGCGCGCTGCGCGCCTACTCGATGCGCTGCCTGGAACTGGTCCGGCGCATATACGCCGCGGCGCACGAGGTCACCACCGTCGCCCTGGTCCAGGGGCGTGCCTTGGGCGGCGGCTTCGAAACGGCATTGAGCGCTACCCACCTGATCGCCGAACGCGGCGCGCAATTTGGCTTCCCCGAAATCGCCTTCGGCACCTTCCCCTGCACCGGCGGCATGACTCTGCTGGCCAACCGCATCGGGCTGCGCCGCGCCGCCGCGTTCATGCGCAACGCGCGCATCCATTCCGCGACGGACCTGCACACCCAGGGCGTGGTGGATGAGCTGTGCGAGCCCGGCGAAGGCCCTGCCGCAGTGCAGCGCTTCATCGCGGAGCACCGCCGTCGCTACAACGCCCGCATGGCCCTGCAGCGAGCGGAAACGCGCATGGGCAGCTTCGACCTCGCAGAAATGCGCACCGTGGTCGAAGACTGGGTGGCGACGGCAATGGCGCTGTCCGCCGAGGAGCGCCGGGTGCTCGATACCCTGGTGCGCATGCAGGCGGCCGATGCCGGCGCCGCCCCGGTCACGCCACCGATTTTCCTGAAGCGTTCGGCTTAGCCGAATTGCGCCAATCGCGCAGCGCCGCAACGCTGTTGGCGCTGACGTCGGAGATCTCCATCGCGAGCTTGGTCCGCATCGCTTCCAGCGCCGCGATATCCGTCTGCATGATCGAGATCGCGGTGTTCTTGAGGCGAAACGCCCCCATCTGATGCGCGACACCCTTCAGGGCGTGCGCCAGTTTCTTGACCTCATCCCACTGCGCGTCGCCGAGCGCGTCGAGCAGTCCGGCGGTTGATCGCTCGATGTCGAGGACGGCATGATCGATCATTTCCCCGAGGAATTCAGGCCGCTTGCTGATGGCCGCCACCTCCGCCAGTACCTCGGCATCGAGGTAGAGGATGGGTACCGCGCGCAGCCCCGGCGCCGTCCTGGTCTCGGCAGCAGGTGTCCCTTCCGGGAACGTGTCGGCCAGCACCTCGCGAATCTCTGCCAGCCGTACCGGCTTGCCGATGATCCCGCAGGCATCGGTGTCGCGCAGGCGCGCCGTGGTATCCGCCGATGTGTCGGCGGTCAGGAAGAATACCGGCGCCGGATCGCGCACGCCGAAATGGTAAACCTGCAGGACCTGGATGCCGTCCATGTCACCCAGGTTGTAATCGAGGAAGATCACGTCCGGCGCCTGTTCGGGTGTTGCCAGCAAGTCGAGCGCTTCCTGCCCCGAGGCGGCGATACTGACGGCATGCCCGTCCTGCTCGAGGATCTCGCGCAGCAGGTGCAGGTTGGTGATATTGTCATCGACGATCAGGATCCGCAGGCGCATTCCGCCCGCGCGGACGGCGGCCACGGGCGGCTCCAGCGACCGCGCGTCGGCGCGCGGGAAATAGACGTCGAACCAGAAGCGCGAGCCACGCCCAGGCTCGCTCGATACACGAAGCTCGCCGCCCATCAGTTCGACGACATCCTTGCAGATCGACAGGCCGAGGCCGGTGCCGGTGGAGTGACGGGCGGAACCGGTCTCGAGCTGGACGAAGGGAGTAAAGATTTTTTCCTGGTCGGCCTGGGCGATGCCGATCCCGCTGTCTTCGACGGAGAAGCGCAGGTAGAACCTGCTGGGCGTGGCATCGAGCACCATGACCCGGATCACGACCTGGCCTTCCTCGGTAAACTTGACCGCATTGCCGGCCAGGTTGAGCAGGGCGCGGCCCAGGTAGTGCGCATCGGCGATGCTTGCCGCATCAAGCCGCGGATCGATCAGCACCTGCAGGTCGAGATGCTTCTCGTTGGCCCTGGCGCGTACCGCGGCTTCCACCGTATTCATCAGTTCGCGGATGTCGCAAATGCCGGGATTCAGGATCAGCGACTTGGCCTCATGCTTGGCCTGGTCGAGCAGGTCGGCGATGTCGTCCTGCAAGTGCTTGGCCAGGGCCATGATGGTGCTTGCCAGCCTGCCTTCGGGCGCGGTCGGCGCCCCCATGTGGATCAGGTCGGCAGCGGAAACGATCCCGCCCAGTGGGGTGCGCAGTTCGTGCGAGACCTTCGCCAGCATGTCGGACTTGCCCCTGCTCTCGTCTTCGGCGCGTTGGCGCGCCGCGTGCAATTGGTCGAGCAGCAAGCCCACATAGATGGGAACGATGATCAAGGGCACGGCAAAGGAAATTGCCCTGACCGGATTCTTCAGCCATTCCGGATGGATGGCGAGAATCAGCGCATATCCGGCCAGCGTAACGACCTGGTTGACCGCCATGACGTACTTGTCTCCCGTGCGCAAGCCGTAACCCAAGCCGGAAAACAGTGCGAAGGCGACAACGATGCCGGCGGCGTTCTCCAGCAAGGGCAGCCAGAAAATCAGGAAAACCGCATCGAGCGCAGCAGTGCAATAGATGGCTGCGGGCCAAAACCGCTCCGGCAACCGCCTCGATGCCACCGATGTTGCGGCGATATAGACGAAATAGCAGACGATGGCCCACTCCGCCCAAAGGAGGGCCCTGTCCGCGTAGTAATGAAGCCAGACCAGCACCCCCGTCATGGGGATGCCGATGAACGCACGCAGCCTGGACTGCTTCACCAGTACAGCTTGAAGTGTCGAAACGTGCCGCATTAATCAGTATTCCACGATCGGTTCCAGTTTGCTCATTGCATTTGCAACAGCCTCCCAAGGCTACATCGTAATCGCCCGCCTTGCAGGTACTCGGACGCTACCGGACATGGCGGGATGCCGCAGCCCGCACGCAGCTATCATCGCCAGAAACAGCCCGGTTTCATTCGGCAAACAGCGGCCGTTTTCCGCGGAGGGAAAGTGATCTTGCGCGGAGGGCATTGTTACTGACGCGATGGAGTGCTATTTTGTGGCTTGCACGGTGATGCTCAACCCTGCCGTGCCCGTACTTTGGATCATCAAGGCAGCCCATGCGCCAGAACGTACTCGTAATCGACGACCAGACCTCGAACGCCATGCTGATTGCCGAGATTCTCTCCGGCATCTCACTCGACATCGACGTCGTCACCTTTGTCCGGCCGCTGGAAGCCGTGCGCTACGCGGCAGAAAATCCGCTCGACCTGGTCGTCACCGATTTCAGCATGCCCGAACTCGACGGCCTCGGCATCATCCGTCAGCTGAAGGGCATGGAGCACCTCTTCGACGTGCCGATCGTCGTGGTTACCGCGCACGAAGGCATGGACGTCCGTTTTGCGGCCCTCGACGCCGGTGCGGCCGACTTCCTGACGCGACCGATCAATCAGAGGGAATGCCAGTCGCGCTGTCGCAACCTGCTCAGGATGCGCATGTTCCAGCTGCAGAACAAGCGGCACGCCGAAGTACTCCAACAGCGCGTTGCCGAGGTAACGGAGGACCTACAGAGTCGCACAATGGAAATGCTGCGGCGTCTGGCCGTGGTCGCCGAGAAACGCGATTCAGAGACTGGACAGCACCTGGTGAGAATGGCACGCTACTCGAAGCTGCTGGCGCGCGAAACAGGATTCAACGATGCCGAAGTCCATGTGATCGGTCTGGCGGCGCCGCTCCATGACATCGGCAAAATCGGCATCCCCGACGGAATCCTGCTCGCGCCGCGACGCCTGACGGATGGCGAACTGGCCATCATGCGCACGCATCCGGACATCGGCTACGAGATGCTGCAAGGGTCCACCTCGGAATCGATGAAAATGTCGGCCGACATCGCCCGCCACCACCACGAGTGGTTCAATGGCGGCGGCTACCCCCTGGGTCTGCGCGGCGAGGAGATTCCGCTGTCGGCACGCATCGTCGCGGTGGCCGACGTCTGGGATGCCCTCCTCACGACCCGCCCGTACAAGAGGCCCTGGCCCGAGGAAGCCGCCATCGATCATCTTCGTGGCGGTGCCGGAGCCCAATTCGACCCGATGCTGGTGGAGGCCTTCCTGGCCAACCTCGAGAGCCTGCGTTCGATTCGACATGAGTCGGACCTGGCGGAGACCGAACCACCGCCAGACCAATGACCGGTTCGCAGGCGTCGGCCGAAAAATGGTGCCGGACGAATGCGCAGCCGGTAAAAGTTCTGTATGCTTGGCGTCGCTTTAGACCTAAAACTACAGGAGTAGCAACCATGGCCCGCAAAAAGAAACTGGACTTTTCGGACATCGCGGATGTGCGCAAGAAGCAGAACATCAACCAGACCGAATTCTGGACGCGCTTCGGCGTTACCCAGTCGGGCGGATCGCGTTACGAGTCCGGCCGCAATATTCCCAAGCCGCTGGCGATCCTGCTGTGGCTGCATCGTTCGGGCAAGATTAGCGACAAGGATCTGGCGGAAGCCCGGAAGTAGGCAGCTGCCGTGCGCGGATTCCCGGCCGCTCCCCCGGGCAGCGGGCACGAGGCCTGAGTGATGATCGAGACCGCACGCGGCACGGTGCATGAGTGGCAGCGCGACCACATGGGCCACATCAACGTGCGCGCCTACATGGAGTTTTTCGAAGAGGCCTGCTGGCAATTCTATGCCATGCTCGGCATGACGCCGTCCCTGCTGCGCAGCGGTGCCCTGCACCTGGCCGCCGTGCAGCAGAACATCGGCTACCGCAGGGAACTGTATCCCGGTGACACCGTCGCGGTGCGCACCGGCGTGCTGGAAATGCGCGAGAAGGTGCTGCGCTTCCGCCACGAATTGTTCAATACCGAAACCGGCGATGTCGCCTCGATTTGCGAGTTCACCGTGGTCTGCCTCGACCCGGCAAGCCGCAAGTCGCAGGCCTTTCCAACGCAGGTGGCAGCGCGCGCCAGGGAGCTGATTCTGTCTGACACGGCAACCGCCACCAATTCCGCGTCCACACCATGAGGAAGCACGCGGCGGCGACAGTGATCGAGTTCGAGCCGGAGTACGTCGGCGGCCTCAAGAACATCTTTGAGGAAATGATCGTCTTCAACCAGCTCCTCGGCCTCAAGGTCACCTCGATCGGGCCGGACCGCGCCAGCGGCCGCATCGAAATGCGGCGGGAACTGATCGGGCACTACAGCCACAACCGGATCCACGGCGGCGTCATCAGTGCCAGCCTCGACGCGATGGGCGGGCTGGCGGTGATGGCGGCGATTGGTGCGCGCCACATGGACGAGACGCCGGCGCAACGCCTGCACCGCTTTGGCAAGCTGGGCACCATCGATCTGCGCATCGACTACCTGCGCCCCGGCATCGGCGACCGCTTCGAACTGCGCGCGGAAGTCCTGCGCCTCGGCTCGCGCGTCGCCACCACCCGCATGGAATTCCTCGGTGCGGACGGCAAGCTGCTGTCCGCCGGCGCGGGGACCTACATCGTTTCCTGACGTCGTTCCGGCGGCGACCGGCGGGCAGGCGCGATCACGCGTAGATCACGGTAACGTTTTCCTGCCTTAGCCAATCCACCAGCCCGGCCAGCAGCGCATCGTCGAGCCGCACACGCCAGCTGTCGGGCAGCGGCAGTTCCGCAGCGGCATCGCCGTTGCGGTAGTTCAGCCGCACCGGGCAGGGGCCGTTGCGAAACGGTGCCAGCAGCGCCTGCAGGCGTCTGGCGTCGGAGCCGCCGTTCATGGTCAGGCGCAGGCTGCGGGCGAAGCGGCCGCGCGCCTCGGCCAGGGTGTAGAGCTTGTCGGCAGTGATGCGCAGGCCACCGCTGTAGTCGTCCTTCTGCACCTTGCCCTCGACCAGCAGCAGCTCGTCTTCCTTGATCTTGGCCCGCTCGGCATCCCACAGCTCGTTGAACACCGTCACCTCGAGCTGGGTGCTGCCGTCGTCGAGCGCTACGACAGCCATCTTGCCGCGGCGGGTCATCTGCGTGCGCGTCGACATCACCACGCCGGCCAGCAGCACCGGCTCGCGCTGCGGCTCGAGCTGGCCCAGGCGGCGCTTGACGAAGGCGGCGATCTCGGCGGCATAGGCTTGGTAAGGATGGCCGGAAAGGAAGAAGCCCAGCGCCGGCTTTTCGTTCATCAGTTGTTCGCGTTCCGTCCAGCGCGGTACATCGACATAGTGCACGGTGTCTTCCCGCGCGCCGCCGCCCGTGTCGAACAGGCCGCCCTGCAGGGCGTTGCGCTCGGCCTGCTCGGCCGCGTCGAGCGCCACGCCGGTCGACGCCAGCAGCCGGGCGCGATGATCGTCGATGCCGTCGAAGGCGCCGGCGCGGATCAGCGCCTCGATCACCCGCCGGTTCACCACGCGCTTGTCGATGCGGCGGCAGAAATCGAAGAGGTCCATAAACGCCCCCCCCGTTTCGCGCGCCTTGAGGATCACCGAGAGCGCCGCCTCGCCGGTGCCCTTGATCGCGCCCAGCCCGTAGCGGACGGTCCTGCCATCCACCGGGTGGAAGCGGATGCCGCCGTGGTTGATGTCGGGCGGCAGGAAGACCAGGCCGTTGTCGACCGCGTCCTTGTAGAAGAACTGGACCTTGTCGGTATTGGCCATTTCCGACGACAGCGTGGCGGCCATGAAGGCAGCCGGGTGATGGCATTTGAGCCAGGCCGTGTGATAGGCGACCAGGGCATAGGCGGCGGCGTGCGACTTGTTGAAGCCGTAGCCGGCGAACTTCTCCATGGTGTCGAAGATGTCGTTGGCCTGGGCCTCGCCGATGCCGTTCGCGGCGGCCCCGGTGACGAATATCTCACGCTGCTTGGCCATCTCCTCGGGCTTCTTCTTGCCCATCGCGCGGCGTAGCAGGTCGGCCGCGCCCAGGCTGTAACCGGCCGCCACCTGCGCCGTCTGCATCACCTGCTCCTGGTAGATCATGATGCCGTAGGTGGTGGCCAGCACCTTCTCCAGGCAGGGGTGCGGATAGACCACGCGCTCGCGGCCGTGCTTGCGGTTGATGAAGTTGGGGATGAAGTCCATCGGCCCCGGCCGGTACAGCGCGTTCAGCGCGATCAGGTCGTCGAGGCGGTCGGGGCGGGCCTTGACCAGCGCATCCTTCATGCCGCCGGATTCGAACTGGAACACCGCCGTGGTGTTGGCGGTCTTGAACACCTTGTCATAGGTTTCGCGATCGTCGAGCGGCAGTGTGGCGAGGTCGATCCCAGCGCCTTCGACTTCCCGCGCCAGGCGCAGCGCTTCTTCGATGATGGTCAGCGTGCGCAAGCCGAGGAAGTCGAACTTGACCAGGCCCGCCTTCTCGACGTCGTCCTTGTCGAATTGCGACACCACCGAACTCGTGCCGTCCGGCGAATACAGCGGGCAGAAATCGGTCAGCTTGCCCGGCGCGATCAGTACGCCGCCGGCGTGCATGCCGACGTTGCGGGTCAGGCCTTCGAGCTTCAGCGCCAGAGCCCACAGCTCGGCGACCTCCTCCTCGGCATCGATCCGGCCGCGGATCAGGGGCTCCTTTTCCAGGGCGTCCTTGAGCGTGATGCCGAGTTCGTTGGGGATCAGCTTGGCGAACTGGTCGACGAAATTGAAGCCGAGGTCGAGCACGCGGCCGACATCGCGGATCACCGCCTTGGCCGCCATGGTGCCGAAGGTGACGATCTGCGACACGGCATGCGCGCCGTACTTCTTCTTCACATAGTCGATGACGCGGTCGCGGCCTTCCTGGCAGAAATCGATGTCGAAGTCGGGCATCGATACCCGTTCCGGATTCAGGAAGCGCTCGAATAGCAGGTCGTAGCGCAGCGGATCGAGGTCGGTGATGCCGAGGCTGTAGGCCACCAGCGAGCCGGCGCCCGAGCCGCGCCCCGGCCCCACCGGCACGCCGTTGTGCTTGGCCCAGTTGATGAAGTCGGCGACGATCAGGAAGTAGCCGGGGAAGCCCATCTTGACGATGGTCGCGATCTCGAAATCGAGGCGCTCGGCGTACTGCGACCGCCGACTTTCCCGCTCGGCGGGATCGGGATAGAGCAGTTCCAGGCGCCGCGCGAGGCCGGCATGCGACTCGCTGGCGAGGAAGGCCTCCAGCGGCTCGCCGGCGGGCGTCGGGAAATCCGGCAGGCGGCTCTTGCCCAGTTCCACCGTGAGGTTGCAGCGGCGCGCGATCTCCACAGAATTCTGCAAGGCCTCGGGCAGGTCGGCGAACAGCTCGGCCATCTCGGCGCAGGTCTTGAAGTACTGCTCCGTGCTGAAGCGCTGCGGCCGGCGCTTGTCGCCCAGCACATAGCCCTCCGCGATGCAGACGCGCGCTTCGTGCGCCTTGTGGTCGTCGCTGCGCAGGAACTGCACCGGGTGCGTCGCCACCAGCGGCAGGCCGAGGCGCGCCGCGAGGTCGGCGCTGGCGGCCACCAGCACCTCGTCTGCCGCGGGACCATTGCGCCCGCCGGGACGCTGGACTTCGATGTAATAGGCGCCGGGGAACAAGCGTGCCCAGGCTTGGGCACGCACCTCGGCCTGGTCCAGCTTGCCGGCCGCCAGCAGTTGCGCGATGTCCCCCGCCGGGCCGCCGGAAAGCGCGATCAGGCCGCCGTTGTCGCCCTGCCCTAGCTGGCCGCGACCGATTTCGGCGCGACCGTGGCGCCTTGGCGCCAGATAGGCGGCGGTAAGCAGTTCGCACAGGCGCAGGTAGCCGGCGCGATTCTTCGCCAGCAGCAGCAGGCGCGTCGGGGCATCGTTGCGGTCCGCCGCCTCCTCGCCGACCCAGACATCGCAGCCGATGATGGGCTTGACGCCTTTGGCGCGGGCGGCCGTATAGAACTTGACCATGCCGAACAGGTTGGCCAGGTCGGTGATCGCCAGGGCCGGCTGGCCGTCGGCCGCCGCCTGCGCGATTGCCTCATCGATGCGCGTCAGGCCATCGGTGATGGAATATTCGCTGTGGAGCCGGAGGTGGACGAATTCCGGGGATTGCGGCACGGTGGACATGTCGCGGCGATTTTACTCCCGCAGACTCCGGCCGAGTCTGCGGATTTCCCCTGCGTAGCCGCCGTATTGCCAGCGCCGACTTTTGAGTCCGTGCCCTGAACAAGCATGCCGGGGCGAGTCCCGGCATTCTCACAACTGCTGCTGGATTCCCGCCTTCGCGGTAATGACGGAACCCGAAAAGTCGGCGCTGGCGATACGGCGAAAGGCAATCTCAAACCGGCCGTCGAACCCAGTCGAGCAGCGGCTGCCACTGCTCGATGTCCTTTTCCGCACGGCTGG
>JADYZH010000151.1 GCA_020853215.1 Sulfuritalea sp.
AGGCGCTCGCCGAGATTGCGCGCCAGGCCCCGGCAATGCATACCCGCGTCGCCGACCTCGAGGGCGCCGACTGGCCCTGCCCGGGCAGCCGCTTCGACGCCATCGTCGTCACCAACTACCTGCACCGACCCTTGTTCCCGCACCTGCTCGACGCGCTGGAAGCGGGCGGCCTGCTGATCTACGAAACCTTCATGGCCGGCAACGAGCGCTGCGGCAAGCCGTCCAATCCCGAATTCCTGCTGCGTCCGGGGGAATTGCTCGACGTCGTGCGCGGGCGCCTGAACGTCGTAGCCTTCGAGCAGGGGGAGGTGGCAATGCCGCGGCCGGCGGTGGTGCAGCGCATCTGTGCGACACGGCGCACGGAGTTTGCGCTGCCGGATTAGGCGGGGACCGGCGCGCTCGGCTTCAGGCGGAAGCCGAGAGGATTTCGGCGGCGAGGCGGTCGAGCGAGGCTGCGTCGAGTTTCTCGGTGGTGTAGCGGGTCGCCGCGCCAAACGAGTCGTAGTTGTGCGCCTGCGAGCGCTGGTAGAGCGGATCGTAGTGCTGCGTCAGCAGCTCCGCCACCAGCACCGGGAACGCCCCGGCGGCGATCAGTGTTTGCCAGCGCGCCAGGGTTTCGTTGCTCTGCAAGCCCCTGAGGTGGCCCAGCCGCTCGACCAGCCAGGCCGGATCGGCGACGGCGTAGTCGTAGTCATGGAGGAGGAAGTCGACGCGGGCCGCCAGCGGCGCCTCGATGCGCAGCCCGGGCGCGCCGCGGATGGCCGCCAGCAGCGCGTCGGGAACCTGCAGGCGACCGATCTTGCGGCTTTCCGCCTCGACGAACACCGGTCGCGCCGGGTCCAGCGCCGTCAAAGCTGCCAGCAGCTGCGATTCGAATCCCTTCTGCGCCGGTTGCGGCGTGTCCGGCAGGCTGCCTAGCACCGAGCCCTTGTGCGCGGCCAGTTCTTCGAGGTGCAGCACCTGCCCGCCGCGCGCGGCGATGGCTTCCAGCAGGCGGCTCTTGCCGCTGCCGGTGGCGCCGCTGACGACGCGGAAGCGGAAGCTTGGCGGCAGCAGGTCCAGTTGTTCGATGACGTGCCGGCGCCAGGCCTTGTAGCCGCCCTGCAGGCGCTGCGCGTCCCAGCCGATTTCGCGCAGGATGTGGCTGAAGGCGCCGCTGCGCTGCCCGCCGCGCCAGCAATACACCAGCGGCCGCCAGGTTTTCGGCTTGTCCAGCAGATGCTGTTCGATGTGGCGCGCGATATTCTTCGACACCAGCGCGGCGCCGAGCTTCTTCGCCTCGAAGGCCGACACCTGCTTGTACAGGGTGCCGACACGGGCGCGCTGCTCGTCGTCCAGCACCGGCAGGCTGATCGCGCCCGGCAGGCGGTCCTCGGCGAACTCGCCCGGTGAGCGCGCATCGATGATGGCGTCGAATTCGGCGAGCTGTGCTACCGTCGCCACTCCCTTGGGCAGTTTTTCAGACATGGGATTCAAGTGGATGGTCGCGCAGCGACTCGCGATGCCCCCCTCCCCACTTGAGGGGGAGGGGGTGGGGGAGGGGGGAATGGCTTTCAGGCAAAGTACATCAGCCAAGCAGCGGTTGCAGCGCGCTCCAGACGTGGTCGAGAAGCTTGGTCTGCGCGGGGGCGGTCGGATGCAGGCCGTCGGCCTGGAAGGCGTCGCGGTCCAGCGCGACCGGTTCCAGCAGGAAGGGCAGCAGCGGGACTTTTTCGCGTTTGGCGACGTTGCGGAAGGCGGCATGGAAGTCCTCGGTGTACTTCGGCCCGTAATTCGGCGGCAGGCGCATGCCGACCAGCAGCACGCGGGCTTTCCGCCGCTTCGCCGCCTTCACCATGAAGCCCAGGTTGTCTTCCATGGCGGCCACCGGCAGGCCGCGCAGGCCGTCGTTGGCGCCCAGCGCCAGGATCACCACGGCCGGCTGGAACTGGTCCAGCGCCGCGGCAAAGCGCGCCCGCCCGCCGGCCGTGGTTTCGCCGCTGATGCTGGCGTTGCTCACCGTGTAGCGGGAACCCGTGGCCTGCAGGCGCTGTCCGAGCAGGGCCGGCCAGCTCTGGCTGACGGCGATGCCGAAACCCGCGGAAAGGCTGTCGCCGTAGACCAGGATGCGCTTTTCCGCCGCAATCACGGCTAAGCTGCAGCACAACAGCAGAAAACAGGAGACAAGCTTCTTGAACATGATGGAGAAAGGTCTGATGACGGAGGCGGTGATCGATGTGGCGGCCCTGGGCAAGGTGGTGCCCAGCGGCGAGGGCACGCTCACGATTCTGCACGAGATTTCATTCGCCGTGACGGCGGGCGAGGCGGTGGCCATCGTCGGCGCCTCGGGTTCGGGCAAATCGACGCTGCTGGGGCTGATGGCCGGCCTTGACCTGCCTTCGTCGGGCACCGTGCATCTGGGCGGGCAGGATCTCGCCGCGCTCGACGAGGATGCCCGCGCCGAACTGCGCGGCCGGCTGCTCGGCTTCGTCTTCCAGTCCTTCCAGCTCTTGCCGGCACTGACCGCGCTGGAAAACACCATGCTGCCGCTGGAACTCGCCGGCCGCGGCGATGCCCGCGCGCAGTCCGAGGCCATGCTGGCCCGGGTCGGCCTCGGTGAGCGGCTCGGGCATTATCCCAAGCACCTGTCCGGCGGCGAACAGCAGCGCGTGGCGCTGGCACGGGCTTTTGCCATGAAGCCGCAACTGCTGCTGGCCGACGAACCGACCGGCAACCTCGATGCCGCCACCGGCGCCCAGATCATCGACCTGATGGTCGCCATGAACGCCGAGGCCGGCACCACGCTGACTCTGGTGACCCACGACGAGGCGCTGGCCCATCGCTGCGGGCGTACCCTGCGCCTGGCCGGCGGGCGGTTGGCGGCGTAGGCGCAGAAAGTCGGCGCTGTCGGGACGGCGATCGGCCGGTCAAGGAGAAAGTCTTGCCAGCCTGGACGGGTTAAACCAGTCCGGCTCGCAGTGTGAATCGGGTTTTCAGATCACGC
>JADYZH010000152.1 GCA_020853215.1 Sulfuritalea sp.
CCGATGTCGACCAGCACCGGGGTTTCATGTGAGCGCGCCACCACCGCCGTTTCGAAATCCTCTTCGGTGGCGTCGAAGATCGTTGCCGTTGCTCCCTGCTTCGTGTGCATCGTGCGTGCGCTTCCGTCAGACCCGCAGCAGGGCGATCTTCAACGGCGGCTGGCCGTCGGAGCTCGGGAAGTCGGCTTCCGGCAGGATCCATTCCATCTCGCGGATCGGCCGTCCGGCCTTGGCCGCGCTGCGCTGCAGCTGGTCCAGCCAGGCATCGCGCCTGACGTCGGCGACGTTGTTGGTGCAGATCAGCGTGCCGCCCTCGGCCACGCAGAGCAGGGCCGGCTTGAACACGGCGGCGTAGTCATTGACCAGGTCCACCACGCCGAAGGGGCTCCTTGCGTAACGCGGTGGATCGAGGAAGACCAAGTCGAAGACCTGCCTATCCAGTTGCGGAAAGGGGGGCATCAGCTTGCCGCGCACCCGCTGCGCCTGGCCCAGTCCCGAGTACTGGCGCATCGCGGCGAAGGCATCGCACTTGACGAAGCGCGGGCGCACCGGCAGCGCGTTGAGCCGCGCGCTTTCCTTGCCGATCGACAGGCTCGACTCGGCGAAGTCGACGTTCACCACGAAGCGCGCGTCGGCCCTCGCCGCCGCGATGCCGACGCCGCAGGTGTAGGCGAACAGGTTCAGCAGCGATTTGCCCGGTGCTTCATGCATCACGCGCCGGCGCGCCGCGCGCAGATCGAGGAACAGCCACGGGTCCTGCCCGCCATGGCGCCCGGCGATGCGGTAGGCGACGCCCATCTCGTGCATCTGGCGCGGCTGCGTCGCCGCGTCGATTTCCTCGGGCGGCAGCGGATTGGCGATGCGCGAATTGGCTTGGCTGCGATCGTTGTACACCAGCGCCAGATCCGGCAGGCGTTCGGCATAGAAGGCACGCAGCGCCGCGAGCGCCTGCGTTGCCAGCGGGCTGTGGAAGCACTGCACCAGCAGCAGCTCGCCGTAACGGTCGACGGTCAGGCCGGGATGGCCCTCGACGCTGCCGTGGAACAGGCGATAGGCGTCGGTCTGCTCGGCGTGCAGGCGCGTAATCAGGTCGGCGCGTGCGTCGAGCGCGGCGGAAAGCAGGGTGACGAGGGTTTGCGGCATGACGGAATCCGGGTCGGGGTTCGCGGCCACCGGAGGGCGGCCATCGCGAAAAGGCCGCCATCTTACGCGCAAGCAGGGGAGGCGCCGTAGCGCCGGCGCCGACTTTCCATTTCAGCGAGCTGTTTCATTCCAGCCGAGTGCCTTGACCACGCCCGCAAAACTCCCTTCCAGCGGGGCAGAGACCGACAACAGACGTCCGTCCTGCGGGTGGAAAAACTCGATGCCGGTACAGGCCAGCAACAGGCGATGGCAGTCGAAGCGATTCCGGAACAGGCGATTGTGGATCCCCTTGCCCCAGCTGGCGTCGCCGATGATCGGATGGGCGATATGCTTCATGTGCCTGCGCAATTGGTGCTGACGGCCGGTTCTGGGAGTGAGGCTTACCAGCGCATAGCGCGAGGTCGGGTAGCGGTCGGCGGCCACGGGCAGTTCGGCGGTGGCCAGCCGCCGGTATTCGGTGACCGCCGACAGTCCGTCGGTTCTGACGTCGGGCGCGACGCGGCGACCGTAATCGTCGAACCGGCGCGACAGGGCATGGTCGATCACGCCGGCCTCGGCGGGCCAGCCGCGGACGATGGCCAGGTAACGCTTGCGCACCTCGTCGCGCTGGAACTGGCCGCCGACCTCGCGCGCGCTGTCGGCATCGAGCGCGAACAGCAGCACGCCGGAGGTGCCCTTGTCGAGGCGATGCAGGGGATGCACCCGTCGGCCGATCTGGTCGCGCAGCAACTGCACGGCGAAGCGCGTTTCATGGCGGTCGATGTCGCTGCGGTGGACCAGCAGGCCGGAAGGCTTGTCGATGGCGACCAGACAGTCGTCGCGGTAGAGTATGTCGAGCATGCGGTCCAGGTCGAAGAATGAGTTCGATCAGCAGATGCCGGAGCGCACGCGGATACCGGCCGAGGCGAACAGGCAGGCCGGAAGTCGGGGTGCGCCCGTTCGATCGGCGGACATGCTGGACGCTTGTCGAGTCAAGGCTTGATTCTTTTTCCGCCTTCTCTCATAATTCGCCCCTCGCCGGGCCGGGGCTTCGCCCTGAACGGCGCACGGTTTTCGGTGGTGGCTGTAGCTCAGTTGGTAGAGTCCTGGATTGTGATTCCAGTTGTCGTGGGTTCGAGTCCCATCAGCCACCCCATCCGAATTCCGCATCATGGCCCGCGCCGGCGTTCTGCAGACGCCTTGCAGGCTTCCCAAGGCCCTGCGGATTTCCCTAGTGGATCCTGGCGATAAAAATCGCGCAGTTGCGCATAGACCTCCGGGTACTCGCTCCGGAGCAGTTCCGGGGTTTCGAAAAATGCTTCGCTGGTGACGGCAAAGAACTCGTTCGGCATTTCCGCGCCGTAGGGATCGAGGGGCGTATCCTCGCCGGCATCGATGCGTCGCTGAAAGTCGCTGAAGGCCGCGCCCATGACGTCGATCCAGCGCCGCCGCGACATGCCGGCATGCAATGGCGGCAGGCCGTCGGCGTCGCCGCTTTTCATGTCCAGCTTGTGGGCGAACTCGTGGATCACCACGTTGATGCCGTCGGCGTCTTCGGCCCGGTCGAACCAGGAAACCAGCACCGGGCCGCCGTACCAGGCTTCGCCCATGACTTCGTCGTCGTATTCATGCACCACGCCGTCCTCGTCGATCATGCGGCGCGGAATCACGAAGTCGCCCGGATAGACCACGATGCCGACCCAGCCGGCATACCAGTCCAGCCCCAGGTGCAGGATCGGCAGGCAGGCCTGCAGCGCGATGGTGAGCTGGATGCGGGGCGTGAGTCGCAGCCCTTGCGCGCCGCTCCACTGTTTCTCGGCGATGAACTGGCGGGCCAGCAGGCGCAGGCGGGCATGTTCGTCGGGCGTGAGATGGCCGAGGAAGGGCAAGCCGGCCTCGACCTGGTCCCAAAGCGGTTCCGGGATCCGCAGGCGATCGCCCCGGCGGCGGCGCCACCAGTCAAAAAGCGTGCGCATCATGTCCGGTACCGCGTGTTGAGCCAGATGCCGGAAAGGATCAGGCCGATGCCGGCGGCATGATACGGCGCCGGCGTTTCATCGAGGAAGATCATCGCCAGCACGATGGCAAACGCCGGCACCAGGTGCATGAACAGCCCGGCACGGGCCGCGCCGACTTCGGCGACGCCGCGATTCCACAGGATGTAACCGAGGAAGGCGGGGAAGACGCCGGTATAGACAATGCCGGCGATCGATCCCGCGCTGGCGATCACATGGCGGCCCCGGGCCATTTCCCAGAGATAGAACGGAAACAGGAACAGCAGCCCGGTAAAGCTGATCGCGGCGAGGAAGGCCAGCGGATGCACCGCCGGCCGGCGCGCCAGCAACAGGGTGTAGGTCGCCCAGGCCACCACCGAGGCCAGGATCCAGAGGTCGCCGACATTCAGCGTCAGTTCGAGCAGGTGCCGCACTTCGCCGCGGGCGACGATGGCCAGCACGCCGGCCAATGACACCAGGATTCCCGTCGCCTCGCGCAAGTGCAGGCGCCGTCCCATCAGCAGCCACGAAATCAGCACGATCATGATCGGGATGAACGAGTTCAGCAGCGTACCGTTGATGGCGGTGGTGTGTTGCAGGCCGCCATAGACCAGTACGTTGTAGCCGCCGGTGCCGAGTGCACCGAAGAACAGCAGCCAGGGCCAGGCGGCGCGCAGTTGCGGCCAGTCGCGACGCACATGGGGCAGGGCCAGCGGCAGCAGGCAGAGCAGGGCCACCACCCAGCGCCAGAAGGAGAGCGCCACCGGCGGCAGTTCGGCGTGAAAGGCGCGGCTGACGATCCAGTTGCCGGCCCAGAACAGGTTGGCCAGCGTCA
>JADYZH010000153.1 GCA_020853215.1 Sulfuritalea sp.
CAGGTCATCGCCCGGCTCTGGGGCGGGCCGGAAACCCTGATCGTGATCAGCTCCGACCTCTCGCATTTCCACGGCTATGCCGAAGCGCAGAAGATCGACCATGCCACGGCCGATCACATCCTGGCCCTGGAACAGCTCACCAGTTTCGAGCAGGCCTGCGGCGCGCTGCCGATCAACGGCCTGATCGCCGTGGCAAAGCAGCGTGGCCTGCGCATCGAGCGCATCGCCCAATGCAATTCGGGCGATACCGCCGGCGACAAGTCGCGCGTGGTCGGTTATGCCTCTTTCGCGCTGTACGAACCCGAAGCCGCCGCCACGGATATCGGTCCGGCCCTGCTGGTGCGTGCGCGCAATGCCATCGCCGCCCGGCTCGGGCAGCCGACGCAGGCCGAACCGGCGCATCCGGCACTGAACCAGCCCGGTGCGACCTTCGTCACCCTGACTCAGAACGGAAACTTGCGCGGCTGCATCGGCTCGCTGCAGGCGCATCGTCCGCTCGACCAGGACGTGTGCGCCAACGCCGTCGCCGCGGCATTCGGCGACCCGCGCTTCCCGCCGCTCAAGGTCGAGGAACTGCCGCGCACCCGCGTCGAGGTTTCGCTGCTGACCGCGCCGCAGCCGATGACCTTCAGCGACGAGGCCGACGCCCTGCGCCAGTTGCGGCCGAATGTCGACGGCGTGATATTCATCGCCGGACAAAGAAGAAGCACCTTCCTGCCGCAGGTCTGGGAACAACTGCCGCAAGCGCGTCAGTTCATGGTCCATCTCAAGCAGAAGGCCGGTCTGCCCGCGGACTACTGGTCGTCCGAAGTGCAGTTGCAACGCTACGAGGTGCAGAAATGGAAAGAAGCGCCGATCCCATAAGCGGGGTGCCCGCCCGCTGGTGGCACAAACTGGCGGGTGAGGGAAATGACGGCCGCATCCAGTGCGACCTCTGCCCGCGCGACTGCAAGTTGCACGAGGGCCAGCGCGCCGCCTGCTTCGTGCGCGCCATGCAGGGCGGCGAAATGCTGCTGACCACCTACGGCCGCAGTTCGGGCTTCTGCATCGACCCGATCGAGAAAAAGCCGCTCAACAACTTCTACCCCGGCTCCAGCGTGCTGTCCTTCGGCACCGCCGGCTGCAACCTGGCCTGCAAGTTCTGCCAGAACTGGGACATTTCCAAGTCGCGCGACATGGACCGCCTGATGGACGACGCCACGCCACAGGCCATCGCCCGCGCCGCACAGAAGCACGGCTCGCAGAGCGTGGCCTTCACCTACAACGACCCGGTGATCTTTGCCGAATACGCCATGGACACCGCCGATGCCTGCCACGCGCTCGGCATCAAGACCGTGGCGGTGACGGCCGGCTACATGCATCCCGGCCCGGCGCGCGAGTTCTATTCCAAGATGGACGCCGCCAACGTCGACCTCAAGGCCTTCACCGACGACTTCTACGTCAGGCTCTGCGGCGCGAAACTGCAGCCCGTGCTCGACATCCTGGCCATGATTCACCACGAGACCGACTGCTGGCTGGAGATCACCACCCTGCTGATCCCCGGCAAGAACGACGGCGACGACGAGCTCAAGGCGTTGGCCGCCTGGGTGGCCAAGGAACTCGGCCCCGACGTGCCGCTGCATTTCAGCGCCTTCCACCCCGACTGGAAGATGGGCGACATCCCCGCTACGCCGCCGGCGACGCTGGCGCGCGCCCGCCGCATCGCCATGGACGCCGGACTGCATTACGTCTATACCGGCAACGTGCATGACAAGGCCGGCGACGAAACCCTCTGCCCCGGCTGCGGCAAGCCGGTGATCCAGCGCGACTGGTACCGCATTCTCGGCTACGCGCTCGACGACACGGGACATTGCCGGCATTGCGGCACGGCGATTGCCGGGCGCTACGGAAAATTCGGCAAGCCCTTCGGCCCGCAGCGGATTCCGGTGCGGCTGCATGCAGGCGACTGATCCGGGGGTGCCTCGTACCGTGAGCGAAAGCTTCATGCGTTACGTCCCGGCGTTTCGCCTCGCGTTTGCCTTGACGCTGCTCGTCGTCAGCTATCTCGCTGTGACGCCGACGGAACATAAGGTGTCGCACCTCGTCAGTGACAAGCTGAACCACATGGCGGCCTTCCTGGTGCTGGCCGCCCTGCTCGACTTTTCCCTTCCCCGGATCGAATTCACCGTCGCCAAGGCCGGCGCGCTGCTCGCCTACGGACTGCTGATCGAAATCGTGCAGTACTTCCTGCCCTTTCGCCAGTTCTCGCTGCTCGACCTTGCGGTGGATGCGCTCGGCCTTGGCGCCTATGCCTTGCTGTGTCCGCTATGCCATCGCCTGCCGATCCTGCGTGAGCGCTGGCAAGGCGGGGCCACTCGAAGCGCATGATGGTGATCAGATAAATGCTGGCGCGGGATATGGATGCGGCGCTGGCGATCATCAACGCAGCGGCCCGGGCGTATCGCGGCGTCATCCCCGCCGACAGGTGGCACGATCCCTACATGCCGCGCGATGAACTTGAAGCTGAAATTGCGAACGGCATCTTGTTCCGGGTTGTGGAAGAAGACGGACTGCTGTCGGCGGTGATGGGGATTCCAGATTCGACGGCCAGTGGCGTAAAGACGGATTCCAGCACCGCGTGGAATGCATCGAACCATGGATCGACCAAGCCTCCATCGGATGGCGTTTCGCGAATGCCCCGATGAAGAAAATTCTGGCTGGAAAGCCAGCCTTGCATGAGGTGGATTTCGGTTTGTAAAGTGGGGATCATGGCGGCAAAAGTCGGCGCTGCCAGGACGGCGCTGCGTATAATTCGCGGCCTCGCGCGCCCTGCGGCACCTTGCATTCGATGAAGTCTCTGCTGTCGCTCCCTGCTTCGCCCAAACCTGGCCAGCGCCTCGACCTGCCATCCCTCGCGCCTTCCGCCGACACCCTGGCGCTGGCGCAGCTCGCGCGGCCGGGACGCTTGCTGGCGGTGATCAGCGCCAGTCCACTGGAGGCCCAGCGCCTGGCCGAGGAAATCGCCTGGTTCGATCCCGCACTGCGCGTGCATCTCTTGCCGGACTGGGAGACCCTGCCCTACGACAGCTTTTCCCCTCACCAGGACCTGATTTCGGAGCGACTGGCCACGCTCCATGCCGTTTCCGGCAACAAATGCGAGGTTCTGATCACCGCCGCGTCGACCGCCATCACGCGCCTGGCACCGGCCGCCTTCCTCGCCGGCCATACCTTCTTCATGAAGAAGGGCGAGCGGCTGAACCTCGACAAGCTGCGCACCCAACTGACCCTGGGCGGCTACCAGCACGTGACGCAGGTGGTCGCCGCCGGCGAATACAGCGTGCGCGGCGGCCTGGTCGACCTGTTCCCGATGGGCACGCAACTGCCATACCGCATCGAGCTGTTTGACGACGAGGTGGAGACCATCCGCAGCTTCGACGTCGACAGCCAGCGCACCCTATACCCGGTGCCCGAGATCCGCCTGCTGCCGGCACGCGAGTTTCCCGCCGGCGAGGCCGGCCGCAACATGTTCCGCCAGCGCTTCCGCGATGCCTTTGAGGGCGACGCCTCGCGCGTCGGGCTCTACAAGGACGTCTCGAACGGCATCCTGCCAGCCGGCATCGAGTACTTCCTGCCACTGTTCTTCGAGAAGACGGCAACGCTGTTCGACTACCTGCCGGCCGATGCCACGCTGCTGCTGCATGGCGACGTGCCCGGCGCGATCGCCGAGTTCTGGGCCGACCTGCAGGGCCGCTACAAAATGCTGGGCGGCGACCGCTCGCGGCCGGTGCTGCCGCCCGCCGACCTGTTCCTGCGCGACGAGGAATTCTTCATCGCCGCCAAGGCGCTGCCGCAGTACCTTCTGAAGTCAAAAGCCGGCGCTGACGACACGGCGATTTCCGCGACGACGCTGCCGCCGCTGGCCGTCGATCGCAAGGCCGACGATCCGCTGGCTCTGCTGCGCGGCTTCCTCGGTCGATTCGATGGCCGCGTGCTGCTGCTGGCCGAGTCGCCGGGCCGGCGCCAGACCCTGGCCGACTTCCTCGCCGAGTACGGCATGCTGCCGGCCGCCGGCGAGGACTTCGCCGGCTTCCTCGCTGCGCCGGAGCACTTCATGCTCGGCATCGGGCCGCTGTCGGGTGGCTTCGTCCTTGATGACCTTGCCGTCATCACCGAAAACGAGCTCTACGCCGCCACCGCACGTCCGCGCGGACGGCGTTCGGACGCCCGCCGCGCCAACCTCGACGGCTGGCTGCGCGACCTCTCCGAGCTGAAGATTGGCGATCCGGTGGTCCACGAGAACCACGGCATCGGCCGTTATCTTGGCCTCGCCCACATGGATTTCGGCGACGGCGCCACCGAGCTGCTGCATCTCGAATATGCCAATGGCGCCAAGCTCTACGTGCCGGTGGCCGCTTTGCAGGTGATCTCGCGCTACAGCGGCGCCGACCCGGAATCGTTGCAGCTCCATACGCTCGGCTCCGGCCAGTGGGAAAAGGCGAAGAAGAAAGCCGCCGAGCAGGTGCACGACACCGCCGCCGAGCTGCTGCACCTCTACGCCCAGCGTGCCGCGCGCGAAGGCCACCCGTTCGAATTCAAGCAACACGACCTCGAAGCCTTCGCCGACGGCTTCGGGTTCGAGGAGACCCCCGACCAGCAGGCCGCGATCAATGCCGTGGTCGAGGACATGAAATCGGGCAAGCCGATGGACCGCCTGGTCTGCGGCGATGTCGGCTTCGGCAAGACCGAGGTAGCGATGCGCGCCGCCTTCGTCGCCGTGGCCGACGGCAAGCAGGTGGCCATCCTCTGCCCGACCACGCTGCTGGCCGAACAGCACTACCAGAATTTCAGCGACCGCTTTGCCAACTGGCCGGTGAAAGTCGCCGAGATCTCGCGCTTCAAGTCGGCCAAGGAACAGGACGTGGCGATTGCACTGCTGGGCCAGGGCAAGATCGACATCCTGATCGGCACCCATCGCCTGCTGCAAAAGGACGTCGGATTCGAGCGCCTCGGCCTCATCATCATCGACGAGGAACATCGCTTCGGCGTGCGCCAGAAGGAAGCGCTGAAGGCCTTGCGCGCCCAGGTCGATGTGCTGACCCTGACGGCGACGCCGATCCCGCGCACGCTGGGCCTGTCGCTCGAAGGCCTGCGCGATTTTTCGGTAATCGCGACGCCGCCGCAAAAACGCCTCGCCATCAAGACCTTCGTCACCCCATGGTCCAACGGCCAGGTGCGCGAGGCCTGCCTGCGCGAGTTCAAGCGCGGCGGCCAGGTGTACTTCCTGCACAACGAGGTCGACACCATCGAGAACATGAAGGAGCGCCTCGAAACCCTGCTGCCCGAGGCGCGCATCGTCATCGGCCACGGCCAGTTGCCCGAGCGCGAGCTGGAGCGCGTGATGCGCGAATTCACGCAGCAGAAGCACAACCTGCTCTTGTGCTCGACCATCATCGAGACCGGCATCGACAACCCGCACGCCAACACCATCGTCATCAACCGCGCCGACAAGTTCGGCCTTGCGCAACTGCACCAGTTGCGCGGCCGCGTCGGCCGCAGCCATCACCAGGCCTATGCCTACCTGCTGACCCACGAGGACGCCAAGCCGACGGCGCAGGCCAAGCGGCGGCTCGAAGCCATCCAGGCCATGGAGGAACTCGGCTCCGGCTTCTTCCTCGCCATGCACGACCTCGAAATCCGCGGCGCCGGCGAAGTGCTGGGCGAATCGCAAAGCGGCGAGATCCACGAAGTCGGCTTCGCCATGTACACCAACATGCTGAATGCCGCGGTGCGCGCCTTGAAGGCCGGCGAGAAGATTCCCGACCTGACCCAGCCGCTGGCCGTGACGTCCGAGATCAACCTGCGCGTGCCGGCGCTGCTGACCGACGCCTACTGCCCCGACGTACATGAGCGGCTGACGCTCTACAAGCGGCTGGCTAACTGCGACAGCGCGGAGGAACTCTCCGCCATGCAGGAGGAACTGATCGACCGCTACGGCGAGATGCCGGCGCAGACCCTGGCCCTGATGGAAACCCACCGCCTGCGCCTGGCTGGCCGCGCGCTTGGCCTGGCCAAGCTCGATGCCGGGCCGCAGGCAATCCAGGTCCAGTTGGTCAAGAACCCGCCCATCGACCCGGCCGACATCATCCTGCTGATCCAGTCCGATCGCAGCTTCAAGCTTGCCGGCCCGGACAAGTTGACCTGGCACAAGCCGACCGCTGCGCTCAAGGACCGGTTGGCAGCGGTGAAGGAACTGTTCAAGCGCCTGAAGCCGAAATAGTCGGCGCCGGCGGCACGGCGACGGGGCCGCAGGCCGGCGCGGCGCGGTAGTCGTCACAGCTGGCGCGGATCGCCTCCGGATCGGAAGAGCAGCGCACGTACTCGACCACGGCCGCGGCGGCAAACGCCGTGTGCGATGTCCCTGATGCAGGCGCCGAGTATGCGGGCCGGATGGTCGAGGCAGAGCCGATGCAGCCCGCGTGCGCCGCGGTCGTGCCTGGCGGCGTGGAACTGCGCGTGGCCGAGCGCGGTCATCAGATCGGCGCCGCCGGCCACGACCACGCGCTGCGCCAGGAAGCATGCATCGAACAGGTTCACGGTGTGGTACCGGGAATTGCTTCAGGACAAC
>JADYZH010000154.1 GCA_020853215.1 Sulfuritalea sp.
CAAGCCTTGCTCAACTACGCGACCAACGCCATCAAATTCACGGAAAACGGCACGGTCACCATGCGTGCAGCCAAAGTGCATGAAACCAGCGAATCGGTATTGCTGCGCTTCGAGGTCGAGGATACCGGGATCGGCATTGCGGCCGAGGCGTTGCCCCGGCTCTTCAGCGCTTTTGAGCAGGCCGACAATTCAACCACTCGAACATTTGGCGGTACCGGGCTCGGACTGGTGATTACCAAGCGGCTTGCCGAACTGATGGGTGGCGAAGCGGGCGTGGTGAGCACTCGGGGCGTTGGCAGCACCTTCTGGTTCAGTGCCAGGCTGCCAAAGAGGGAGCGACGCAAGGCTGAACGTACGCCGCATTCAATTGGCGTGGATTCCGAGAGGGAACTCCGGCAGGGCTATCGCGGCAACCAGATCATGGTCGTCGATGACGAGCCGATCAATCGCGAAGTGGCAACGATTCAGCTCGAGGACACTGGTTTGGTGGTTGATACGGCGAACGATGGCGCGCAGGCAATCGCCAAGGCACGGCTGAAGGCCTACACCGCCATCCTCATGGACATGCAGATGCCGAACGTGGACGGCCTGGAGGCTACACGACAGATCCGCCAGATTCCGGGCTACCGGAACACGCCCATCATCGCCATGACCGCGAACGCATTTGCCGAGGATAGGGCACGCTGCCTGGAAGCCGGAATGAATGACTTCCTCATCAAGCCATTCCTACCAGAGACGCTGTTTGCGACGCTGCTAAGGAACCTGAATACGCTTGACGATTAGCGGGGGGCCTGCGGCAAACGGCGAAACCGCAGGCCCGGCCAAGCAGTCTTCCACCCCGACATCCGGCCGGATTATCGCCGCGCGACCGTTGCGCACCACCGCTATGACTTAAGCATCTGCCCGGCTTTGCAAGCCGGAGGGCAGGTACCAGTTCTTATTCTGCAGGTACTGGACACGCCCCCATGCCGGCGATCCTGTCGGCAAGGGACGCTACCCGCCAGCGGACGCATGCCCAGACTCCTGTCATTGGGGCGTCGCTCAGTGCTTGCCGCCCATCCACTGACCGGCCTTGCCGTCCGCTGTCGCCTTGCAGGTCACGGCAACCCCGGCAATTGTCGTCTTCTCCTCGACGTTGAAGAAGCGGCCGTGGTCGCCGGAGTAGCATTGCGGACCGGACTTGGCGGTCGGTGCCGCGGCAGCCTTATCGGGTGCGGTATTCTGGCTGGCGCAGGCGACAAGAAGCAGAACGGAAGCGAGGACGGGAACGATACGCATGGCGAACTCCGGTGTGGGTAATCTGGACGCGCCTGATTATCTGCACCTCATGTTACGTTTTCGTTGCATGTGCGTTAAACGAGCTCGCGCCATGATCCGGCTCTGCCGAACCGATCCAGAGCCGGATACGCTGCGCCACCCAGGCCGCGTCGTCGAGGGGCAGGTCATGCCCGCCCTCGGGATGCACACACAGCGGCACCTTCCAGGCTCGCGCGACGTCGGCCGAGCAGCGCGAATCCACCAGCCGGTCCGCGCCCCCGGCCAGCAGCAGGATGCGGTCGAGCGGCCGCCGCATCGGCGCCCGGTAGCGCATCGCCGCCAGCAACTGGCGCAATGCGTTGCGCCGCGATACCGGATTGTCGGCCCGCCATTGCAGCCATTGCGAAAGCACCGCGCCGGGGTCCGCCACGCGGCGCGTGGTCAATCGCAGGATCTCCATCTCCGTCCTTTCGGCATCGGCCGGGCAGCTCAGCAAACGCAGCAGGCGCGCGTAATTTGCCGGACGCAGGCGCCGGTAAAACGGACTGAACGGGCGCAGGCTGGTATTGATCAGCACCGCTGCCGCAAGATCGCCCGGATGGCGTTGCGCCCAGGCGACGGCGACCATGGCGCCAAGGGACATCGCCACCACGCCGCAGGGACGTGCCGTGCCACGCTGCGCGAGTTCGGCGTGACACCAGTCCGCCATCGCCTCGACGCTTGCAGGACTGGCCATGCCGTTCAGCCGACCGTTGCCCGGAAGGTCGAGGCACCCAACCCGCACCGCTCCCGGCAGCGTGCCCAGGTGCGACGGAAAGCTGCCCCAATGGCGGGATTCCCGGGTCAACCCGCGCAGCAGCACCCATTCGCGCGGCCCGGAGTTCATCGCGCAGCCGCGCCGTACCAGCGCCCCATGGCCTGCAACCGGTGCTGTTCGCGGGCCCCGCCGGCGGGAAGCCAAAGCGCATACCCGCTCGCGGCGCGCGTCATGAAATCGAGCCAGGCCAGATGGCGGCGCAACACCCGCTGCCGGCGGTGTTCGATCAGGGGATTGAAAATCCCGTGCCGCGAGAACAACTGCCGCGGGTTCTTCTTGACCCATAGCCAGGACCCCATCTCCAGCGTCAGCGGCAGGAACATGCGATCTCCGTGCCCCAGCGAGTGCAAATACAGGTGGTCCCAAAGGTCGCCATGCGCCAGATACTGCCGGCTCTGCGGTTCGAACACATAGCGATGGTGGCTGTGGGTCTGGTCGAGGATTTCCAGAAGCGCATGCATTTCCGCCAGGTGGGGGATCGGCTGCACGGTATGCGCATAGGGAAACCAGATCCGGTCGCTGACGCCGAAGCCCGAATGGCAATCGACCGCGATGCTGAAGCGGTGGCTGAGCAACTCCTCCTCGACCAGCCGGCACACGGCCGCACTCTCGACCTCCGGCGCGGCCGCAGCGGACCCGCGATACCAGGGCAGGTGCGGCCCGAGGCGATGGCCGCCGATCAGGAATGGCGGCTTTCCCACCGCATCCAGCGGCGCATTGCGCATCAGGTCGACGCCGTTCGGATTGGCGCGCGTGCGGCGCCACATTCCGCCGGGATTGACCACCGGAACGAAAACCAGGCGCAGTCGTTCCAGCTGGCTTTGCAGCGTGGTATCCCAGCGCAACCGGCTGAGGATGCTTTGCAGAAAGGTGATGGCCACCTGGGCCCCGATTCGTTCCAGTCCGTGCACACCGCCGAAAATGCCGATCGCCGGCGCACAGGGGTCGCGGTTGCCAAGACAGAAGGCATGGACCGGCAACTGTCGCGTACCGCACTCGACGCGGCACAGGATCCGCGCTTCGAGGCCGCTGCCGCCGGCTGCGGCTATCTGCTCCAGTTCGTCGAGTTCGTCGATACCCGTGTGTTCCATTGCGATGATCCTGACGCACACCGACTGCGTGCCGATCCAAGGATAGCGCATGCGATGCCGGAAATTTCCCCGCCCCGCCCGCATCGGGCCGGATGCCGCGAATTTGTCATCAAGCTGACAAAAGCCTGCAACATCGGCCGTCTATCTTTTGTGTTCAGCCATCCCTACCGGAAGGGAATCCATCTTGAAATTTCTGATCGACCGTCTATTCAGCGACATCGACCGCCTGTTCGATGAGGAATGGCTGGCAATCTGGCTGCTGGACGATTTCTGAGCGCCAAACCCGTGCTCCCACTGCCCGAACACAGGGATTTATCCGCAACATGATGTCGCATCACCTCCACACTCCTTCCTTCCCGGTGCTGTTCAGCACCCTGATCTGGGGCGTCATTGAAGTGCTCGCACTGTTTCGGTCACGGTCAAGCCAGCCCCGCAATGCCCGATTGGACTGAACGCGAGGCAGACCTCCGTCGCCACGATCTGCCCTGCCCATGGACCGGATCACGCATTGCTTCACCCGCCGCCGCAAGCACCCTACCGAGCAGTCTTTGCGCCAGAACCGCAGCCGCACCGGAATCCCGTGGCGGTGCATGGACCGCCCGGCATTCTCCGGTATCGAGGCGATTACCCGGGACACACCCGGCCGGGAATCCACAGCGGTCAACCGACTGGCAAGACCGGCCATGGAACACCCTAAGCTGAACGGCAGCCGGCGCGAACCTGCCTGAACGGAGCCCGGCTACCTGCGCGAACTCATGGGCGTGATCACCAACCTGCAGATCCAGGCCGCGCGCTACGCCAATCCCCTGACACAACTGCCGGGAAACGTGCCGATCAACGAACACCTCGAGGAACTGCTCGCTGCCGGCGGAGAGTTTGTCGCCGCCTATTGCGATATCGATCATTTCAAGCCGTTCAACGATGCGTTTGGCTACCTGCGCGGCGACCAGTTGATCCAGTCGCTCGGTCGCATGCTGGTCGATGCCGCCGCCGACCATGACGACTTTGTCGGCCATATCGGTGGCGACGACTTCGTCGTACTGATGCAAAGCGCGGACTGGGAGTCGCGCCTGAGGCGGGTGATGGGTGGGTTCGACAACAACCTCGGCCAGCATCTCGGCCGGGAATACCTCAGCGCCGGAGGCTATCGCGGCGAAGACCGGCGCGGCAACGTGATCTTTCATCCGCTGCCCGCGCTGTCAATCGGCTGCGTGGTCGTCAAGCCGGACACGACGATAAGCCATCACGATGTATCTGCGGCGCCCGGCGAAGCGAAGAAGGAAGCCAAGCGGATCCCGGGGAGCGCATTGTTCGTCGAGCGACGCCAGTTACAAGTTCGTGGCGCATGGCCATCCAGTACTGCGGGTACCGTGTAGCCGGTGCCGACTATTTCCGGCTCTCATCCCTGTTTCGATGTGTAGCGGACATCCTGGCTGTAATGCCATTGTCACGGAAACATACTATGGTGTCGGCCTTACTCAAGCGGACAATACTGTGGATTTGATACTGTGGCGCCATGCCGACGCAAAGGATGCGGCAGGTACGACCGCCGATGCCGACCGGGAACTTACCACCCAGGGCCTGCGCCAGGCCGAGCAGGTCGCCGAATGGCTGCGCAGCCAGCCATTGAGAAAAGTCGTGGTGCTCTCCAGTCCGGCCAGGCGGGCCGTGCAAACCGCGAAAGCCCTCCGCCTGCCGGTAGAGGTCAAGAGCAAGCTCGGTATCGGCGCCGGTACCGCCGACTTGCTGAGCGCCGCCGGCTGGCCCGACCGCCCCGGCGCGGTGATCCTGGTCAGCCACCAGCCGGCGCTCGGCCGCCTTGCCTCGCTTCTGCTGGCCGGCACTGAGGCGGACTGGACGATCAAGAAAGGCGCTGTCTGGTGGTTCACCAACCGCGTACGCCGCGATGAAACCCAGACCGTGCTGCGCGCAGTGCAGTGTCCCTGATTTCCAGCCGGCAAGCCAAAGCCGGACTCGATTTGGCGAGAAATGGTGATTCGGCGGCGCTCCGTCCAATGCATGGCAAACATCGCCAGCGCGCGCTGGAGGTCGTCGAATACAACCCCCACGCCGATCGGGACTTCGTCGCCGCCCGGGCGATCCACGATCTCTGTCGCTCGGTGATCGGATGAGTCATCGGTCTGTCATCAGCGGTTCATTCA
>JADYZH010000155.1 GCA_020853215.1 Sulfuritalea sp.
CGGGTTCTGTCGTGGGCAACCATTCCTCTGGGACCGCCGTTACCGACGGCCTCTAGCAGCCTACCCGGGAGCGACGCGGGCCACGCCAATGCTCCCCTATTTGGCCTTGCCCCGAATGAGGTTTGCCGTGCCGTTCCTGTTACCAGAAACGCGGTGGGCTCTTACCCCAAGGCCGCTTTCGCAGCCTTGACGCACCTTGCGGCACGCCACCATTTCACCCTTACCGGCCCTCTCTTTTCCATCATCGCAGCAAGCTGCTCTTCAGAAAAAGACTTTGCCGCCCTCACGGGCGTCAAAGTCGGGCTTAGGCGGTATCTTTCTGTTGCACTGTCTGTCGCCTTGGGTCCGGCGGCTTGCGCCGCCGGACTTATAGCGCCCGGCCGTTAGCCGGCATTCCGCCCTGCGGGGCCCGGACTTTCCTCCAAACACTTTCGTGTCCAGCGGTTGCCTAGCGAACTTCCCGACTGCATTCTACGCGGCGGGCGGAACTGGCGGGGATCGGCGTAATAGTCGGACTGCTCGTTGTCCACCGTGGCACCGGGGATTCCGAGCAGAGGTAAGGGCTGCCAGTCGCGTGGGGAAAAATCCCCGTGGTCGAACAGCGCCGCCAGGCGGATGTCGAGGCGGCCGAGCGCCTGCGCTTGCGACTGGTCCAGCCAGGCCGCATCGACCTCGATGAACAGCGCCTTGCCGCACAGTCCGATGAAAGGCGCTGCCAGCGCGTCATGGCTGGCGTGACCGAAGACGATGAAGCGGGTGCTGTGCAGCAGCTCGTCGCGCCGCTCGACGAAAACCTCGCGCCAGCGATGTTCGCCCAGCGCCCGCCACAGATCCGGCGCCGTGCCCGCGACGACGACACCGCATTCGTCGAACTGCGTCAGCGCGTCGCGCAGCGCGCCGCGTTCCGTGCAGCCCTGGCAGCGCGCATCCGAGAGCGCCGCATGGTGGCGCCGGTTGAGCGCCGCCTTGGCCAACGGCCAGGACAGCCAGATCAGGGCGTTGAACAGGTCATGCCGGTTGTCGGGACGCGTCGCGATCTCGCCGCTTAGGAAAGCCCGTTCCTCATAGCCGTCCGGCCCGCCGGACGGCTCGACAAAGCGCAAGGGAAGGCCATTACCGGTCACCAGCCCACGCTCGCGGGCCATGGCGTTGAGCCGGGACAGGTCCGCGGCGCCGTCAGCAAACCACGGTTGCAGATATGCCGATAAGGGATGAAATTCTGCAGCAGACGGCGTCACGGCGCGACGCAGTGAATCAGACCAGGCGCCAGGCAACCGTTTCGCCGGCACGCAACGGTACCAGCCGGTCGCTGTCCGTATAGGCCAGGCTTGCCGGCACCGCCATCGCCTCGCGTCGCAGCGTGATTTTCCCGGTATTGCGCGGCAGGCCGTACCAATCCGGGCCGAAGAAGCTGGCGAAGGCTTCGAGCTTGTCCAGCGCTTCCGCCGCATCGAATACCTCGGCATACAACTCGATGCCGGCATGTGCCGTGTAGCAGCCGGCACAACCGCAGGCTGCCTCCTTGGTACTTTGCCCGTGCGGTGCCGAATCGGTGCCGAGGAAGAACTTCGGATTACCTGAAATCGCCGCGGC
The DNA here is from genome assembly GCA_020853215.1 of Sulfuritalea sp. Taxonomy (GTDB): domain Bacteria; phylum Pseudomonadota; class Gammaproteobacteria; order Burkholderiales; family Rhodocyclaceae; genus Sulfuritalea. Next base: position 1,594 of record JADYZH010000155.1, read on the forward strand.
GACCAGGGCCTGGCGATGGCTTTCGCGCTTCAGCACCGGCAAGCAGTAATTGTGCGGACGGATGCCGCCGGCGAAAATCGCATTGCGATTGAGCAACAGATGATGCGCAGTCAGGGTGCCCGCCACGTTGCCACCGTGCTCCAGCACGAAGTCGATGCCGTCCCTGGTCGTAATGTGTTCCAGCACCAGCTTCAACTTCGGAAACTCGCGCAGCAACGGCTGCAATACGGTATCGATGAACACCGCCTCGCGATCGAAGACATCCACCGCGGGATCGGTGACCTCGCCATGTACCAGCAGCGGTACACCGAGCTGCTCCATGCGCGCCAGCGTCGCCGCGCATTTCTTCAGGTCGCTGACCCCGGCATCCGAATTGGTCGTTGCGCCGGCGGGATAAAGCTTGACGGCGTGCACCAAACCGCTGGCCAGGGACGCGTCGATTTCGCTGGGCGGCGTGTTGTCGGTCAGGTACAAGGTCATCAGCGGCGTGAACTCCATCCCCGCCGGCAACGCAGCGAGGATGCGCTCGCGATAGGCTGCGGCAAGGGCGACCGTGGTCACCGGCGGCTTCAGGTTGGGCATGACGATGGCGCGGGCAAAACGGCGCGCGGTATCGGGCAGCACGGCAGCCAGCGCGGCACCATCGCGCAGGTGCAAATGCCAGTCGTCGGGACGGGTCAGTGTCAGGGCTTGCATGGGCGAATTATAAATCCCGGGCCTTCAGCGCCAGCGCCCGCGCATACAACACGTTCTTCGGCTGGCCGGTGATTTCGGCGGCGAGCTTGGCCGCCTGCTTGACCGGCAGTTCGGCCAGCAAGGTGGCCAGCACACGCTCGGTTTCGACGTCCATGTCCTCGCGTGGCGGCGGACCGGACACCACCAGTACAAATTCACCGCGCTGGCGATTGGCGTCCGCCGCGAGCCAGGCCGGGGCGTCGGCCAGCGGCATGCGCTCGATCTGCTCGAACAACTTGGTCAGTTCGCGGGCAATGACGATCTCGCGCTGCGACTGCAGCAGTTCGACCAGTTCGCCGACGGTTTCGACCACGCGGTGTGGCGCCTCGTAGAACACCAGCGCCGCGTCTACGGCACCCAGCTCCCGGATCGCCGTCCTGCGGGCGCCGACTTTTGCGGGCAGGAAGCCGACGAAGAGGAAACGCGGATCGCTCAGCCCCGCCGCCGACAGTGCTGCGATTGCGGCATTCGGCCCCGGCAGGGGGATCACGCGGAAGCCCGCGGCCCGCACCGCAGCGACCGCACGCGCACCGGGATCGGAGACTCCGGGCGTGCCGGCGTCGGACACCAGCGCCACAGCCTTGCCTTCGCCCAGCAGGCGTACCAGCTTCTCGGCAGCCTCGTTCTCGTTGTGCTGGTGCAGCGCCAGGGTCGGCACCTTGATGCTGTGATGATCGAGCAGGTGGCGCGCGTGACGCGTGTCCTCACAGGCGACCAGATCGACGCCGCGCAGGGTTTCCAGCGCGCGCAGGCTGATATCGCCGAGATTCCCGATCGGTGTGGCGACGACATACAATGCATTTTCCATGTCCGGCATTCTTGCACAGTCCAAAGGCGCGGCCGGCGAACAGCTGGCCGCCGATTACCTGCAACGCCGGGGACTCACGCTGGTCGAGCGTAATTTCC
>JADYZH010000156.1 GCA_020853215.1 Sulfuritalea sp.
CAGCAGGTGCACGTTGTAGATCATGTTATTGACCCAGGTGCCGCGCGTGTGCTGGTTGAAGCCCATGGTCCAGTAGGAGGTGACCTTGACCTTCGGATCGGCATAGGCCTTGGCCAGCGCCTCCAGCCTGTCCTTCGGCACGCCTGAAATCTCGTGCGCCTTGTCCAGCGTGTATTCGGAAACGAACTTGGCGAAGTCGTCGAAGCTGATCGGCGAATGCGCGTTCGGGTCGCCCTTGGGCTTGCCGTCGGCACCCGGATAGCCGTTGTTCATCGCCACCTGTTCCAGCGGATGGTTGGGCCGCAGGCCGTAGCCGATGTCGGTGACGCCCTTGAAGAAGCCGACGTTCTTCTTGACGAACTCCTGATTGACCGCCTTGTTCTGGATGATGTAGTTGCAGATGTAGTTGAGGATCGCCAGATCCGACTGCGGCTTGAAGATCAGCTCGCTGTCGGCCAGTTCGCAGGAGCGGTGCGAGAAGGTCGACAGCACGTGAATCTTGACGTGATTGGCCGTGAGGCGGCGGTTGGTGATGCGCGACCAGAGGATGGGGTGCATTTCGGCCATGTTCGAGCCCCACAGGGCGAACACGTCGGCATGCTCGGCGTCGTCATAGCAACCCATCGGCTCGTCGATGCCGAACGTGCGCATGAAGCCGGCCACGGCGGAGGCCATGCAGTGGCGCGCGTTGGGGTCGATGCTGTTGGAGCGGAAGCCGGCCTTCATCAGCTTGACGGCGGCATAGCCTTCCCACACCGTCCATTGGCCGGAGCCGAACATGGCCACGCCGTTCGCGCCTTGGGTCGGCTCTTTCAGCGTCGCCTTGACCTTCTCGGCCATGATGTCGAAGGCGGCATCCCAGGAAATCGGTGCGAACTCGCCGTTCTTGTCGAACTTGCCGTCCTTCATGCGCAGCAACGGTTGGGTCAGGCGGTCCTTGCCGTACATGATCTTCGACAAGAAGTAACCCTTGACGCAGTTGAGGCCCTTGTTCACCGGTGCATCGGGGTCGCCCTGGGTCGCCACCACGCGGCCATCCTTGACCCCGACCAGAACACCGCAGCCTACGCCACAGTAGCGGCAGACGCCCTTGTCCCAGCGCACGCCTTCTTCGCTCTGCGGCGTCGCGGCCAGCGCCACGCCGGGAATGCTCATGCCGGCGCTGGCGGCCGCGGCGGCTGCGGCATTGGACTTGATGAATTCACGTCGCGTCAATTTCATTTCAAATCTCCTTTATTTGCGGCTCGACCCTGCGGCCAGCCTCCACTGAAACTTCCCGGTCCGGCTCGGATTCGATTTGGTGGTAAACCATGGCGGTCGACATCACGCCCTGCAGCCGGCCGATTTCTTCGTAAGTAGCGACATTACTGTCATCGTCGGCGGATTCGATGGTGACGATCAGCTTGCCCTCAGGCGACACGGCGTGCACCTCGACGCCCTCCAAGCCTGCCAATCCCGCTTGAACGAGAGGCAACTGGCCAGGTCCGGCATGTACGATGGCGCTAGATATATTCATTTTCCGGCTCCAATAACGGCAGTGTTTTGTACTGCCGGATTGATCCATGAATAGATAACCCTGAAAAAATTATGGGTTTGTGCACATGCAGCATCCTAGGCTTGCAACAGCCTGCCGCCTTGATGCGGATCAACTCAAAATGTGCTCGGGCAAAAATTACCATAGAACTTCTGTTCCATGGCGATTCAATTAGCTTATCGGATCGGGTGCTGCCGGTGCGACGGAATCAGGGCTCGATCTGGTCGATCACAATTCGCAAATCCTTGGCTCCCGGCTTCACAGTGGCGCTCTTGCCGGTGAGGTCGCCCTTGCCGGGGGTCGCCATGCCCGATTTCGAGATGCGCACTTCGATCCGCACCTGCTGCGCGGACGAAAGATTCGCCCCCGGCATCACCGCTTGACTGTCGTCAAGCAGGAAATCCAGCGGCAGATCGGCGACGCGCGCGCGCAACGCCGCCAGCGGCATGCGTGGGCCATCGACGGCGCGGGCGAAGATGAAGACCACGTCGTCGGGACCGGCCTTGCCTTTGAGGGCGGCAGCAAGTTCGACACGTCCGCCGACCGACTTGCCCGAGGCTCTGGCTGCGGTTTTGTCGGCGCCCTTCTCCGTTCCCGGCTTCGCCACGCCACGATGCGCGTCATCCCGGGGAATGGCAGCGCCGGGCAGGACATCGCCCCCTGCCGCAGCCTTCTTCCCGGCTCCGCTGCGCTCGCGCGCCATGGCGATGCTCGATTCGACCATCTGGGCATCCTCGCTGCCGGGTTCGAGGCGCGGCAGGAGCCGCCCCCAGTATTCCGTCGCGGCAGCATAACGACCGGCGGCGAAGGCCTCGCCGCCGGCGAGGAACAGGGCCAGCATATTGTCGGGTTCCAGGCGCAGTGCCTTCTGCACCAGTTCCCGCGAACCGGCATCGAAGCCATTGTTCTTCTGCACCAGCAACTCGGCCACTTCGGCCAGAAGTTCGGCGCTCTTCTCCAGTTCTGCGCCGATGCGGGCATACGCGCGTTCGGCATCGTCCCAGCGACCCATGGATTTGTAGGCGCGGGCGAGCATGGTCCAGCCTTCCGGATTGTCGGGATTCTGCTCCAGTTTCCGCGCCAGTTGGGCGGCGAGCTGCTCCATGTCGGCCGCGGCGCGTTGCGCCTGCACCGCCTGCGGCAGCACCGCGGCCGGAGTGCCGATCACGGCATACAGGGCGACCGCGAGCAGCGGCAGCATGATGGCGATCGCGATGCCGCTGCGGCGGCTGACGGCATCGACGGTGGCTACTTCGGCCGCCGCAGTGTCGTCGAGCAGCTGGCGCTGCAGTTCCTCGCGCGCCTCGGCCAGGCCGGCATCTGACAACGTGCCATTAAGGTGGTCGCGTTCGAGTTCGGCAAGGCGGTCGCGATGGATGGCGGCGTTCAGCGCCGGCAAAAAGTCGGCGCCGACGACACGGCGCCCGGACCGCCACCACGGGCGCAACAGCAGCGCCAGGGCGGCGGCGACCAGCGCCGCCGCTGCAAGATAAAAATAGGTCATGGCTCGGGTTGTTCCAGCAAGGCAGCGGCGCGGCGGCGTTCTTCCTCGGAAAGCTGCGGTGCGGCATTCTCCCTCGTGCGACGCCGCAGAAAGACGATCAGTGCAGCCACACTGCCGCCGAGCAGCAGGAACGGCCCGCCCCACAGCAGCAAGGTAGTCGGCTTCACCGGCGGCCGGTAACGGACAAAGTCGCCATAGCGGGCTACCATGAAATCGAGGATTTCCTTGTCCGTCTTGCCCTGGGCGATCAGGGTGCGGATCTCGCGGCGCAGATCCTGCGCAAGTTCGGCATGCGAACCGGCCAGGGATTCGTTCTGGCAAACCAGGCAGCGCAATTCCTCGCTGATGGCCACCAGGCGCTTTTCCACTTCGAGGTCGGCGGCCATCGGCGCCGCCTCCCTGGCCATGGCTGCGCCGCCGAAAATCAGCATGCAACAGGCGAGCGATCCGCTCAAGGCCAAACGAACAGACCTGCGGGCGGAGAATGCCGGCGCGACCGTCACGCCGCAGCCCCGGCCGGAATCTGCGTACCTGACTTGACGCGCAGGCGGTAGCGTCGATCAAGGATAGCGATGAATCCGCCCAGCCCCATCAGCACACAGCCGCCCCAGATCCAATTGACGAACGGCTTGTAGTAGACGCGCACACTCCAGGCCCCGGAGTTGTCCAGCGCTTCGCCGAGCGAAACATACACATCGCGGGTGAAGCCGGCGTCGATCGCCGCTTCGGTCATCGGCATCTCCGAAGAGAAATACTTGCGCTTCTCCGGATGCATGGTTTTCAGGACGCGGCCGTCCTTCGACAATTCCACGGTACCCCTCGCGGCACGGTAGTTGGGGCCGGGGACACTCTCGACGCCGACGAAACGGAAGCTGTAGCCGCCCACCTGGACGGTATCATCCGGCTCCATGCGGACGTCCTTCTCTTCCTGGTAGCCCCCTACCATGGCGACGCCGATGACGAATGCCGCGATCCCCATGTGCGCGAGATGCATGCCCCAGAACGCCGCGGGTGGCCTGCCGGTCTTCAGGCGATCCATGATCTGGAACACGCCGCTGGCGGCGATCCACACCGCCAGCAGGCTGCTCATCGCCGTCAGCGCCGTCCAGGCGCCCATCATCAGCGGCAGCGCGATGCCGGCGATGGCGGCGAGCACCATGCTGGCCCGCAGGCGACGCGCGATGGCCTTGAGGTCGGCATGCTTCCAGTGGGCAAGCGGTCCGACCGCCATCAGCAGCAGCAGCGGCACCATGACGGGTACGAACACCGTATTGAAGTAGGGCGGGCCGACCGACAGCTTGCCCATGCCAAGCGCATCGATCAGCAGCGGATACAGGGTACCCAGCAGGACGCTGCCGGTGGCCACCACCAGCAGCACGTTGTTCATCAGCAGCATGGTTTCGCGCGACACCAGGCCGAAGTTGCCGCCGGTGCTGACTTTGGGGGCGCGCCAGGCGAATAGCAGCAGGGAACTTCCGACCACAATCACCAGCAAGGCCAGGATGAACACACCGCGGCGCGGGTCTGTGGCAAAGGCGTGGACAGAAGTCAGTACGCCGGAGCGGACCAGGAAGGTGCCGAGCAGGGACAGCGAGAACGCCGCAATCGCCAGCAGCACGGTCCAGTTCCTGAAGGCGCCGCGTTTTTCGGTGACGGCCAGCGAATGGATCAGCGCCGTGGCCACCAGCCAGGGCATGAAGGACGCATTTTCCACGGGGTCCCAGAACCACCAGCCGCCCCAGCCTAGCTCGTAATAGGCCCACCAGCTGCCCAGCGCAATGCCGAGCGTGAGGAAGACCCAGGCGGCCGTGGTCCACGGTCGCGACCAGCGTGCCCAGGCGGCGTCGAGCCTCCCGGAAATCAGCGCCGCGATGGCGAAGGCAAAGGCCACCGACATGCCGACATACCCCATGTACAGCAAGGGCGGATGAAAGACCAGGCCCGGATCCTGCAGCAGGGGGTTGAGGTCACGCCCTTCCGCGGGGGCGGGCAGCATGCGGTCGAAGGGATTGGAGGTAAACAGGATGAAGGCGAGCAGGCCGATGCCGACCAGTCCAAGCACGGCCAGCACGCGCGCCACCATGACCTCGGGCAACTGGCGCGAGCCCAGCGATACCGCCGCACCCCAGCCCGCCAGCATCAGCACCCAGAGTAGCAGCGAGCCTTCGTGACCACCCCAGACGGCGGAGAATTGATACAAGGCCGGCAACCGGGTATTGGAGTGGTTGGCGACGTAGCTCACCGAGAAATCGTTGGCGAGAAAGCTTTGCGCAAGGCAGGAAAAGGAGATGGCGATCAGGAGAAACTGGGTCTGTGCAGCCGGCCGCGCCAGGGATATCCAGTGCTGCTGCCCGCGTTGCGCACCGACCAGCGGCAACACACCCTGCACGATACAAACGACGAAGGCCAGGATCAATGCAAAATGTCCAAGTTCGGCGGTCATTTTGCGTCCCCTTTCCTGGCCTGGTCGACGGCATGCTGCGCCTCGGGAGGCATGTAATTCTCGTCATGCTTGGCCAGCACTTCGGTGGCGGTGAATACGCCATCGCCTCCCAGCTTGCCCTGCACCACCGCGCCTTTGCCTTCGCGGAAAAGGTCCGGCAGGATGCCGGTATAGGCTACGGGGATGTCCTTGGCGGTGTCAGTGACGATGAAGCGCACGGTCAGGTCCTGGCGCTTGATCGAGCCTTCCTTGACCAGGCCGCCGATACGGAAGGCCTTGCCCTGTGGCGCCTTGCCCGCCAGGACCTCGGTCGGCGTGACATAGAGCGCAATGTTGCTGTCGAGTGCATTCAGCGTCAGCACCGCGGCCAGCGCGATCGCGGCAAGCCCGCCCGCGATCAGGGCGATGCGTTTCTGTCTGGGTTTCATCGGGTTCTTTGATGGGATTCGAGTTCGTCGGCAAGTCGTTCGCGGATCAGGCTGCGGCGAATCTCCCTCAGACGCCGGCTTGCCAGAAAAGGTTCCGCGATCATCAGTACCACGCAGGCGCCGAAGCTGCCCCAGACATACAGCGCGTAGCCGCCCATGGCGAGGAATTCACCGACGCTATTCCACTGCATGTTTCACCCATTCCGTGTGTCGTTCGCGCTCGAGGATGATGGCACGCACACGCATCAAGGCGATGGCGATGGAATACATCCAGAACGCCAGCGCCATCAACAACATGCCCCACAGCATGGTCTGCGCCATCGACGGCGCCCTGGTCAGGTTGATCGTGGAGCCCTGGTGCAGGGTATTCCACCACTTCACCGAGAAATAGATGATCGGAATATTGACCACGCCCACCAGGGACAGGATGGCGCCGGCCTTGTCGGCCCGGCGCGGATCGTCTATGGCCGCCTGCAGGGCCATGAAGCCGAGGTACAGGAAAAACAGGATCAGTTCCGAGGTCAGTCGCGCATCCCACACCCACCAGGCGCCCCACATCGGCTTGCCCCAGAAGGCGCCGGTCCAGAGCGACAGGGCCGCCATCAGCGCACCGGTCGGCGCCAGGGCCTGGGCCATCATTGCCGAGACGCGCGTGTTCAGCGCAAGCCCGAGACCGGCCCAGAAGGCCATCACCAGGTAGATGAACATCGACATCCAGGACGCTGGCACGTGCACGAAGATGATGCGATAGCCCTCGCCCTGCTGCGCGTCGGTCGGTGCGACGAAGAAGGAAACCCACAGCCCGGCGATGCCGAACAGCGCGGCAGCGGCCCAGAACCACGGAATCATCCGCCCCGCGAGCGGATAGAAGCTCTGCGGGCTGCCGTACTTGAACCAGTGAATCAGCGACTGTCTCACTCCAACGCAATCCTCAAGGCCGCCGTAGTCGCCCACGGCGCAAAAAAAGCGGCCAGCACCAACATCGCCGCCAACAGGGACAAATGTCCGCCGACCTCCAGTCCGGCAATGTGGGCTTCGACCGCTCCGGCACCGAAGATCAGCGCCGGAATGTAAAGCGGCAACACCAGCAGCGCCAGCAACACCCCGCCGCCACGCACGCCCAGCGTCAGCGCCGCACCGATGGCGCCGATCAATGACAGCAGCGGCGTACCCAGCAGCAGCGCCACGGTAAGGATACCCAGCGCCGGCGCATCGAGATCGAACTGCAGACCAAGCACCGGCGCCAGCAACACCAGGGGCAGGCCGCACAACAACCAGTGCGCCAGTATTTTACCGGCAACCAGCAAGCCCAAGGGGGAAGGCGACAAGACCATCTGCTCCAGCGTGCCATCCACATGATCGGCCGCAAACAGACGCGGCAGGCCAAGCAGCGTCGCCAGCAGGGCCGCAACCCAAAGGATGCCTGGGGCGATTTTCTTCAACAACACCGGTTCCGGTCCGATGCCCAGGGGAAACAGGCTGGTGACGATGACGAAAAAGAACACGGCGGTCAGCACCTCGCTCTTGCGCCGCATTGCCAGCAGCAGGTCGCGTCGCACCGTGGCAAGGAGGGCCTTCATAGCACCAATATCTTGCCGCCCGGCACGGGCAACGGCTGGTGGCTCGTCAATACGGCCATGCCGCCGCCAGCCAGATGTTCGGCAATCAGATCGCCGAGCAATTGCACCGCAGCGACATCAAGCGCGTTGAAAGCCTCATCGAGCACCCACAGCACCGCGGGACGGGTCAGCAGGCGGGCCAGCAGCACGCGTCGCTTCTGGCCGGCGGAAAGAACGCGCACCGGAAGTTCCTCACGACCGCGCAAGCCCAGCCGGATCAGGGCAGCCATGGCGGCGCGTTCATCGATTGCGATGCCGTCCAGAGCGGCGGCAAGCCGCAAGTTCTCAAGCGGCGTCAGATCCTCCTTGACCGCAGCGTGGTGTCCGAGATAGATCAGGTCGCGGCGGAATTCGACCGAAGGCGCCCGCTCGTCACGCCACAGGATTGCGCCCGCATCGGCCGGCGATAATCCGACCAGCAGTCGTATCAGGCTGGTCTTGCCGGAACCGTTCTCGCCCTGCACATGCAGCCATTCACCGGCTTCGAGCGAGAACCCGACGTCGGTGAATAGGCGGCGTTCACCGCGCGAACAGGCAAGCCCCGAAACATTAAGCATGGCGCAATTGTGCCCGAAACCGGAGAACAACACCCTGCGCTCACAATACTCGCGACCGCGCGGCCGGCGGCGGAACACACGAGGTACTCAGTGCCAAGCCCTATCTATACAATCGATCCATGCCAAGCCCCTTGATCCTGCCCCTCTTCGCCGTCACGGCACTGCTTGCGCTGGCTGGCGCCGGAATATTGCTCGTCACCGGCAAAGCTGTGCCGCAACTGGCTGCACATCTGGCTTTTGCGCTAGGAATACTGCCCCTGATTCTCGCGGCCATGGCCTATTTCGTGCCGGTATTGACGCGCAGTGGCGGTGCCGGCGCCATCGCATGGTGGGCACCCCTTCTGGCATCGGGCGGCGGAATTCTGGCGATTTTCTCGTTTGCCGCTGATTTTTCCGCCGGAGGCTTGGGGCTTGCAGCAATTCTCTCGGGACTTGCGGCCCTGAGCCTTGGCGGCTGGACCATGAACAGGGTGCGTAACATGCCCGGTCCGCGGCACCGAGGCGTCGACTGGTACCTGGCCGCGCTCGGCTTTCTGCTGCTGGCAATGCTGGCGGTTCTCCTGATGCCCCTGTTCCCCGCTCAACGCAACGCCCTGCGCCTGTTCCACCTGCACGCCAACCTGCTTGGCTTTGTGGGCCTTACCGCGCTGGGCACCTTGCAGGTGCTGCTGCCCACCTGCATCGGACAACCCGACCCGGGCGCGTTGCTGCGGCTGCGGCGGGATCTGCGATGGGCGGTGGCCGGGACGCTGCTGATCGCGGCGGGCGCGGCCTTCAGCCTGTCCGGGGACGGCTTGATGACGGGATTGGCGCTTGCCCTGCCGGGCGCCGCAATTTACTGTGGGATGATCATGCGCATGCTTTTCGCATGGCGATCGAGATTCGGCCAAGCCCTGGCTCAAGCGCATGGCGCAGGCCCCTCCCTGGCCTCGGCGGCACTGGGCCTGCTCGGCCTTATGATACTGGGCATCGCACACGGTATCGGCTGGCTTCCGGCGCGGCCTGCGGTCGCAGGTTTTGTGATCGCCTTCCTCCTTCCGCTGGTCAGCGGAGCTGCCGGCCAACTGTTACCGACCTGGCTGCGGCCGGGAGCACAGACTCCTTGGCACCAAACCTTGCGTACGCGGCTTTGCCGCTGGGGAGGAGTGCGTGGCCTGGGGTTGCTGCTGTTCGGCCTGCTGATCACGGGACTTGCTTGATCGCCGGTCGTTGCCAGAGCGCTTGCGGCACTGGATTTCACCGGTGATTATTTTTGTCATGGCAGCCCGGTCAGATTCGGCCTATAGTGCTTGTTGCAGAACCGGTTAAAAAAACAGCATAATCATCCACCCCCCCCCAACAACAGGAGATTCAGGAGGACGACATGGCCCGCAAGAAAAAACTCGATTTCAGTGACATCGCAGCGGATCGCAAGAAGGAAAACCTCAACCAGAAGGATTTCTGGGCAAGGTATGGCGTCACGCAGTCGGGCGGCTCCCGCTACGAGTCGGGACGCAACATTCCCAAACCGCTGGCAGTCCTGCTATGGCTGCATCGCTCCGGCAAGGTCAGCGACAAGGATCTCAGCGACGCTTTGAAATAGCGAAGCCAGCCGGTTGCAGGCTGCTATTTGGCGGCCGAGTGGGCTCAAGCCTCAAGCAGAGGTGTCAGAACACTATGCAGTTCCGCTGCTGTCGCAGCTTTCGCTTGAACGCATCAAATCGCCCTATCCCGCCGGCTCCAGCGGGATACATGCGATAAAAAAGCTTCGCGAGAAGCTTTTTTATCGCTCTTACCTGGCCGTCGCGAGCTTGTCGCTGACACGCCAGGCAAGCGCCGCGAGTTCCTGCTGTGCCAGCGGGGTCACCTTGCCCGAAACCAGCAACCACCGCTCGGTTCCCTTCAGGTCGGTGCGGCGCGCGAAATCATCGAGCGGCTGGACCCAGGGAAGGTAGTCGAGCGGCGCCGCCACGACCAGCTTGCCATCGCGCGTCTCGCCGGCGAGGACGTTGTCGGCGCCGCGAATCACGGTTAGTGGCACAACGGTGCGGCCGTAATGGTTGAGCATCATGACCGAGTTATTGACGTAGCGCGCCTCGGTTTCGGATGCGGCACGGGCCGCGAATACGATGGCCTGATCGCGCCCGGCAACATTTCCCATCGATTCCAGCGCGAGTACCAGTGCCGTCTGCAGGGTTGGCGTGAAATAATTGTTGCGCAGGAAGTTGCGTGCCGACAAGCCTTCGATGCCCATCTTCTTTAGCCGTGCTTCGTTGCGCGTCCAGATGTCGAGGGCCGGCGTCTGATAGGCTTCGAGCGTTGCCTGTTCATTGAATTGCTGTGCGTAATACAGCGGCGCAATCACCGAACCGAGCACCAGGTTGACCGGGAAGCTGCTGGCAAAGGTAACGGAAGCGACCTCCCCGAGCTTGTCGGACAGGGCGCCATTGAAAGTATAGGGGTCGACCTTCAGGCGTTGCGCCCATTCGCGGCGCTGCTGGTTGTATCCCAGCGGATCACCGATGAGTACCCGTGGCGCGGCCGTACCCAGCGGGGTCACGGCCGGCTTGAGTATCTCCTTCTGTGCCGGCGTGTTTCCGGCCATCGTGTCGCCCACACGGGTTGCCGACTTTTCCGCCACGCGCCCGACGCGGCTGACAATCAGGCCGATGCCGGAAAGCACGTTACCGGTGGTTTCGAGCGGACTCTCGACGAATTGGCCGACGGCCTTTACCGGAGCGGCGGCGGCAGTCTTGGCCGATTTCATGAATTCATCCGAATTGCTGACCTTCGCGAGTTGCTCGAACGCCGGGAGTTCCGATACGCGGATGGCCAGCATTTCCTGTCCGCGGGCCTCCCAGATACCGTACGGAGAGCGGATCGTGAAATTGGGCTGCGCGCCGGCCAGGGTCACATTCTCATCGACGCTGTGGAACGGGCCCTTGAGCAAGGCGGCGGGCGCCAGTTCGCTGGCCTTCAGGGTTCCCGGCACTTCATAGCTTTGTGCAAGGGCCGTCGTGGCTATCGCCAAACCGACCGCTGTTAACAGGGCACGGCACAACACGACTTGGTTCATGTTCATTTGAGGTATACCCGCAGGATCGAAAAAAACGGCCCCCGTCGCCGGAAGCCGAATGAAGAACATTGGTGGGTTGTCACAGATTCGAACTGTGGACCTACGGATTAAGAGTCCGCTGCTCTACCAACTGAGCTAACAACCCGGATGGAAACAAGTGCGGGGCTGAAACTTGCCTCGGATTCGGAGCGCCATCCTCTTGGCGAATATACGTGGCCCGTTTTCTGTCCCACTCGCCGGCCCGTGCAAACTTTGAAACCACTTGTCCCGGCAGCGAAAGGCCGCGTATTTTACCAGAATCCAGCGCCCGAGAAGTTTGCATTCTTGCCGCGAACCGTCCGTGCTTATCCATTCCACCCGCGTCCACCTTACAAGTTGAAACAATTCCTTACCACTCGGGCACGGCAGATTCGCTAGTCTGAAACCCTGTCCGGCAAGATGATTGGATCATCATGAATACACTGGCGAGAGCACTCAAGATCCTGATCCTGTGCGGAACATTGGCAAATGGCTCGGCGATGGCCGGGCACCGCGTCCACAAGCATGGGCACGGGCACGTTCATGGCCCGATAGTCCACTTCGGATTTTCTTACGGCTTCCCGGTGCATCTACCACTATATTTTCCGGCGCCTGTGTATTCCTTCCCCCGATACGCCTTCCCTGCGCCCGTCCAGGTATATCCGTCCGCGGTGATCAGGCATTATCCATCTCCGGTTTATATCGAACAGAGCATCGCTCCCCTGGAAACCGCGCCGCCCCAGGCTCAACACGAATGGCACTACTGCGCCGACTCGCGCATGTATTACCCCTATGTCAGGGATTGCCCCGGCGGTTGGCAGCGAGTGCCGGTCCAGCCGACCTCACGCTAAAGAACCGAAGCATGCGAATGCACCAACCGCTGCGCTTCCCGGGTCCTCCGCCACGGGTACCTCTGATCGGGGCCGCTTCAGGAGCGGCTTGTGCAACCTCCGGACCGAGGGACTCTGGCTTTCCCAATACAGTGCTATCGGGTAAATGCAAGGGAGTTCCGGAACCTGGGCTGGACAGCTTTGGTGGGTCGGGCGAGATTCGAACTCGCGACCAACGGATTAAAAGTCCGCTGCTCTACCGGCTGAGCTACCGACCCCCTTTTTGAAGAGGGGCGAATGTTAGCGACTACCCCTTCCCCTGTCAAACTGCGCGCCTCCGCACGAGAAGCGCGCGGACAACCCGAAACAACTGCACTTGCATCCAGGCTCCGGGCATCCTGATCGGCGTCGACATGAAATCCCCGCCCATGACAATGACCTTGACAACATGGATGGCACTGGCGCTGGGCGCGTGCGCGGTGGCTCCGACCGCGCCAAAGGTGACGGTGCTGCCAGGTTCCCGGAAAAGCCCGGAGCAGTTTCGGGCCGATTCAACCGCCTGCCAGCAGCAGGTGCAAGCCATGCTGGCCAATGATGCGCAGGTCGCCGACAACCACACCGTAGCAAATGTTGCGGTCGGTACCTTGATCGGCACCGCCACCGGAGCACTGCTGGGCCAGGGGTCGCGTAACCCCGGCGCCGCGGCCGGGTGGGGCGCGGGCACGGGACTGCTGCTTGGAAGCGCGGTGGGCAGCAGGAACTCGCAAGCTGCATCCTACGGCATGCAGCAGCGCTTCGATGCAATATATGCGCAGTGCATGTACCGGCGCGGCCATCAGGTGCCCTCGATGATCAGTTACCGGCGCTCGGCGCCAGCCACCAGTCCCGACTACCCGCCACCAAACTACCCGCCTCCAAGTTACCTGCCACCCACCTATCCGCCGCCAGACTTTTAATTTTCGCCGCTGAGAAACCTCTTCCATCCGGTTCTTGCGGACGGGCTCACTGTTTCATTCTCGCTACCTCGCGGCACTCGGCCACCCTCATGCAGTTGCGCTTCGCCTCGCACGCCTTGATCAACCTGCGGTGGCACTTACAGGCAAAAGAGTACGCCAACGTCCGGCGCGCATAAAAAAAGCGCAACCCGTTTGGGGCTGCGCTTAAAACCACTCCAAAGGAGGAGGGTGGAGGAGACATTGGCAAGCAACGGCATGACCTGCGTTCGAAGCGGAATCAAACCGTTTAAGACTGAACGAATCTTGGCACGTAGTTTGTTGCATTGCAAGAGTTTTTTGTGCGTCGCGCAATCCATATGGCGGCATCAACAACCTATAACATACAACCATATGATTTAATGATTAACTTAAGTATAAATACGCAATATACGAAAATAGTTTTCCTCTATTTTCGTTCCGACCGCTAATCCGCAGGAATAAATTAACAAAAGGATCTTGTGCAACGCCACATCGGATCTTCGGCGCCGCCGCTAGAATGTCTGCCTCGATCTAAGGGGGTAGACGCCATGGACTGCACGGTGCGTTGGCATGAAGGAATGAGTTTTGTTGCCCAAACCGGCAGCGGGCATCTGGTCTGCATGGATGGCGCGCCCGAAGCGGGCGGACGCAATCTGGCGCCGCGACCCATGGAATTGGTACTGGCTGGGACGGGGGGCTGCACGGCCTTCGACATTGTTCTGATCCTGCAGCGCGGCCGCCACGACGTCAGCGGTTGCGAAGTGAAGCTTCAGGCAGAGCGTGCTGAAACGGATCCCAAGGTGTTCACCAGGATCAACATGCACTTCGTGGTAACCGGGAAAAGCCTGAAGCCTGAAGTTGTCGAACGTGCGGTCAAGCTTTCCGCCGAGAAATACTGCTCGGCGTCGATCATGCTCGGCAAGACTGCCGAGATCAGCCACACTTTCGAGGTCGTCGACGCTGCTCAGGCGACGTAGGACAGACGGGTCATCAGCTTCGAAGAAAGCTTCATGGCCAGTTTGACTGGCCCAGGCAGTTCCCGCGCGCCGAAGCGGGTCGCCGTTTCCGCGTGGCGCATTTCGTCGGCCTTCATCTGCTCCAGCACCTCCGACGACTTGCGGTCCTGGGCCGGGAGCCGGGCTAAGTGGCCCGCGAGATGGCTTTCCACCTGGCGTTCGGTTTCGGCCAGGAAACCCAGGCTCCAGTTGTCGCCGCACTTCCCGGCCACGACACCGATAGCCAGTGATCCGGCATACCACAGCGGATTGAAAATGCTCTTGCGCCCGCCTAGTTCGGCAATCCGCGTTTCGGTCCAGTTCAGATGCTCGGTTTCCTCCCGGGCAGCCTGTTCGAGTTCCTGCCTGACCGCCGGATCGCTCGACCCCAGCGCCTGGCCCTGATACAACGCCTGGGCGCAAATTTCGCCGCAGTGATTGACGCGCATCAGCGCGGCGACATGGCGCTTTTCGGACTCGTTCAACTCGCCCTCCGGCAGGTCCATGCCGGGCATCGGACGATGGCTCGACGCCGGGACAAACACGGCACGCAGCGCCTTGTCGAGCTCCGGGATCAGGGCTTCGATCATTGACGTCTCCCTAATATGAAATCCGTGAAACTGAATTGGGATGCTGGCCCAAACGCAAGGCATTTCGCCCTTCTTCCGCGGTATTGATGGCATTGCCGGCCGGGCAAAACAGGTCGCGACTCAAGGCAGCATGGTGCCGATTGATGGGCTTGTTTTCGATGGGCCGCCACTCAATGCGGGGGGCGTGCGATTTCACCCAGCTGCGGTCGCTGCGCCCGGTGGCGTAATGCTTCCAGGTGCGTTCCTTGCAAT
Organism: Sulfuritalea sp.; assembly: GCA_020853215.1. GTDB lineage: Bacteria > Pseudomonadota > Gammaproteobacteria > Burkholderiales > Rhodocyclaceae > Sulfuritalea. The sequence goes on from JADYZH010000156.1 coordinate 14,800, forward strand.
TGATGCCTTCGAAGCTGACGTTGGTGGCGCCGCCCGCAGTCCGCACCACCAGCACGTAGCGCACGATGCCGTCGCTGCCGACGCTCAGCGTGCTGGCATCGATGAAGTAGGTGTTGGCGGTTGCAGCGCCGACGTAAAATTCGCGCAGGTTTTCCTGGAGAGGAAAGGCGGGAGTCTCGACTTCCTTCAATTCCCTCCAAGGTTCCTCGTCCTCCTCAAAGTTGGGGTTGGTCTTTACATCCGGCATCAGTGGCACCTGTGCTGCCACGCCAGTCGCAATCGCCGCGACGATGCAAATAACCACGCGTTTCATTTCTCGTCCTCCGCCACACCAGATTCCCAGCGCGGCATGCGCTCTTCGGGGTGGGTGAACAGCAACCTGGCCAGCTCGAGCAGGGCCGCCTCGTACACGCCACGTTTGAACTCGATCACGTTGGCCAGGGGTATCCAGTAACTGTTCCAGCGCCAGGCATCGAATTCCGGGTGCGCGCTGGCGCGCAGGCAGACATCGCTGTCGCGGCCGATCAGGCGCAACAGGAACCATATCTGTTTCTGCCCCCTGTAGGTACTTCGCCATTCTCGGCGAATCCATTGCTTCGGCACCTCATAGCGCAACCAGTCGCGCGTGCGGCCGATGATCCGCACATGTTCGGGCTTGAGGCCGGTTTCCTCCTCCAGTTCGCGCAGCATCGCCTGCTCGGGCGTTTCACCCTTCTTGATGCCGCCTTGCGGGAACTGCCAGGAATGTTCGCGGATCCTCTTGCCCCAAAACACCTCGTTGCGACTGTTGACCAGGATGATGCCGACGTTCGGGCGAAAGCCTTCACGATCGAGCATGATGCATGTTCCAATGATTGTCTGGGATGCATTCTTTCACAATCGAGCGCCGCTGGAAAGCCGCATCTGCCGCAGCTGCAATTTTCCGCCGACAGGTAAAATGCGCGCTTTCCGGATTCCACCCCATAGCCATGCGCGCCAGCCAGTTTTTCATCGCCACCCTCAAGGAAGCCCCCTCCGACGCAGAAATCATCAGTCACCAACTGATGCTCCGCGCCGGACTGATCCGCCGCCTCGCCGGCGGCATCTATACCTGGATGCCGATGGGGCTGCGCGTCTTGCGCAAGGTCGAAAACATCGTGCGCCAGGAAATGGACCGCGCCGGGGCCATCGAGCTGCTCATGCCGGCCGTACAACCGTTTGAATTGTGGGAGGAATCCGGTCGCGGCCCGAAATACGGTCCGGAACTGCTGCGCTTCAAGGACCGCCACCAGCGCGATTTCGTGATCGGCCCGACCCACGAGGAAGTCATCACCGACGTGGTACGGCGCGAGGTGAAGAGCTACCGCCAGCTGCCGCGCCACTTCTACCAGGTGCAGACCAAGTTCCGCGACGAGATCCGGCCGCGCTTCGGGGTCATGCGCGGGCGCGAGTTCCTGATGAAGGACGGCTATTCCTTCCATGCCTCGTACGCCGACCTCGAGCGCGAATACCGCAACATGTACGAGACCTACAGCCGCATCTTCACCCGCCTCGGGTTGAAGTTCCGCGCGGTGGCCGCCGACACCGGCGCCATCGGCGGCACTGGCTCGCATGAGTTCCACGTGCTGGCGGATTCCGGCGAAGATGCGATCGCCTTCTGCCCGACCTCCGATTACGCGGCTAACGTGGAACTGGCGGAAGCCGTCGTCCTGCAAAAAGTCGGCACCGGCGGCACGGCAACAATGGAGAAGAAAGCAACGCCGAACAAGACCAAGTGCGAAGACGTGGCGGCCTTCCTCGGCCTGCCGCTGACGCAGACCGTCAAGGCCATCGCCGTGATGGCCGAGAAAGAGGGCGGCAGCGAGTTCGTCCTGCTGCTGCTGCGCGGCGACCACGACCTGAACGAAATCAAGGCGCAGAAGGTGGTCGGCGCATTCCGCTTCGCGCGCGACGAAGAGATCGTCGAAGCGCTGCGCTGCAAGGCCGGCTACATCGGCGCGGTCGGCTTCTCCGGCAAGGTGGTGGCCGACCGCAGCGTCGCCGTGATGGGCGACATGGTCTGCGGCGCCAACGAGGAGGGCTTCCACCTCACCGGCGTCAATTTCGGCCGCGACCTGCCGCCACCGGCCACCGTCGCCGACATCCGCAACGTGGTCGAAGGCGATCCGTCGCCGGACGGCAAGGGCACGCTCGAACTGTGCCGCGGCATCGAAGTCGGTCACATCTTCCAGTTGCGCACCAAGTACGCCGAGGCGCTGAAATGCACGTTCCTGGATGAGCAGGGCAAGGACCAGGTCATGGAAATGGGTTGCTACGGGATCGGCGTCTCGCGCATCGTCGGCGCCGCCATCGAGCAGGGCCACGACGAACGCGGCATCATCTTCCCCGCCGGCATCGCGCCCTTCGCCGTGGTGATCGTGCCCATGAACCATGCCAAATCCGAAGCGGTGCGCAGCGCCGCCGCCGCCCTGCTCGACGAACTGCTCGCCGCCGGCATCGACGCCATCCTCGACGATCGCGACGAACGTCCCGGCTCGATGTTCGCCGACTGGGAACTGATCGGCGTGCCGCATCGCGTGGTGGTCGGCGAGCGCGGCCTGAAGGAAGGCAAGCTGGAATACAAGGGCCGAACCGACGCCGAGGCGACCCTGATCGCCACCAGCGAGATGACCGGCTTCCTGCAA
>JADYZH010000157.1 GCA_020853215.1 Sulfuritalea sp.
AGCGAAGCGCGCCTGCTGTTGGGGTATGTCCTGGACCGTCCGGCGGCCTGGTTGATCGCGCACGATGATGACATGCTCGAAGAGGCGGACCTGCTGCGCTTCGCCTCGCTGGTGGCGCGACGCAAGGGCGGCGAACCGGTGGCCTACCTGGTCGGCTACCGCGAGTTCTACGGGCGCGAATTTGCGGTATCACCCGCGGTGCTGATTCCGCGTCCGGAAACCGAAATGCTGGTCGACCTCGCCCTCGCGCAAGAAGTCGGCGTCGGCGCGACGGCAAAATGTACGGCGACAGGTGCGACAAGCATCCTCGACCTGGGCACCGGCAGCGGCTGCATCGCGGTCACGCTGGCGCTCGAAATCCGGCAGGCGGAAGTCACGGCGGTGGATACGTCGGCGGCGGCGCTGTCGGTGGCGCGGGAAAACGCGGAACGACTCGGTGCGACGCTGCGTTTGCAGCGAAGCAACTGGTTTGACCAACTGGCTGGCGAGACATTTGATCTGATCGTGGCCAACCCGCCCTATATCGCTACTACCGACCCACATCTGGCTGCCGGCGATCTGCGCCACGAACCAGAACCGGCGCTGGCCAGCGGTGCCGACGGGCTGGACGCAATCCGGCAGATCGTCGCGGGGGCGCCGCGGCACCTTCGGCCCCGCGGCCGGCTCTGGCTGGAACACGGCTACGACCAGGCCGCTGCCGTGCACGAACTGCTGGCGGCGGCGGGTTTTGACGACATCCAGCAGCATCGCGATGTGGCGGGTATCGTGCGGGTCAGCGGTGGGCGCCGGTCGTGAAAGCCAATTGGCAGCCCGGCGGTCCCGGATTTCGGGAAAGCATCTTCGCGGCAAGATCGATGCCGGAGATTGTCCGTTATCCGCAGCAGCGCGGAAACTGAAACGGCTCCCGCAGGAGCCGTTTCAGTTGCATTCGTTGCGCTGCGTGGCCGCGGGATCGGCTAACGCAATCCGGCGATGTAGTCCGCTACGGCCTTGATTTCGGCGTCGGTCATCTTGATCGCCACCATGCGCATCATCTTGTTCGGATCATTGGCGCGGGCGCCGTCGCGGAAGGCCTTCAACTGGGCTTCGGTGTACTCGGCATACTGGCCGCCGATGCGCGGGAACTGGGCGGGCATGCCGGCGCCGGCCGGGCCGTGGCAGGCGGCGCAGGCGGGCAGGCCCTTGGCCTGGTCGCCTGCGCGATAGAGCTTCTGGCCGAGCTCGATGGTTTCGCGGCTCTTCGCCGTTTCGCCCTTTTGCGACTGCGCCGCGAAATAGGCGGCCATATCGCGCATCTGGCCTTCGTCGAAGGCGGCGATCATGCCGTTCATGATCGCGTTGGTGCGCTCGGGCTGCTTGCCCTCGGCGGCCTTGAAGTTGTTCATCTGCTTGTACAGGTAGTCGGCATGCTGTCCCGCCAGCTTCGGATTGGCCGCGGCGGGGCTGTTGCCATCCGGACCGTGGCAGGCAGCGCAGACCGTGGCAGCAACGGCTTGGCCGCGGGCGGCATCGCCTTTGGGCGCCGCCTTGGCAGCATCGGCAGCCTGGACGCCGAACGCTGTCATCGCGCTCAGGGTGGCGAGGCAACTTGTTAGGCAACTGAGCAGGGAAGGCTTCATCGACAAAAACTCCTGGGAAACTGCCGGATTCGGAAATTGTAAACCTGATATTCTATCCCAGCCCACCCGATTTCTCCATGCCCGCCTGCCAAGGCGCGCATCCCCGCCGCATTCCCATGTCCCTGTTCCGTCACGCCACCTTTGAAATTTCGGCCGCCCAGCCCGGTGGATTGCCTCCCCCGGCGGGAGCCGAAATCGCCTTCGCCGGCCGTTCGAATTCGGGAAAATCCAGCGCGATCAATACCCTGGCGGGACATACCCGGCTCGCATTCGTTTCCAAGACACCGGGCCGCACCCAGCTGATCAACCTGTTCCGCATGAAAAACGGCGCGGCGCTGGTCGATCTTCCCGGCTACGGCTATGCCCAGGTACCCATGGCGGTGCGCCTGCAATGGCAGGGGCTGCTCGAGGATTACCTGACGCGCCGCTCCAGCCTGGTCGGACTGGTCCTGATCATGGATTCGCGCCGGCCCCTGACCGACCTCGACTGGAAAATGATCGGCTGGTTCGGCGCCACGGGACGCCCGATCCACTGCCTGCTGACCAAGTCGGACAAACTGACGAAGCAGGAGCAAACCAAAACCCTGCGTGAAACCCGCGCGGCCCTGGCCGATTTTGGCGAACAGATTACGGTGCAGATGTTTTCCAGCCTGAAGAAGACCGGCGTGGAGGAGGTGGAGAAGGTGGTTGGCAACTGGTTGAGTGGCGATGGATCCGTCGTATCCAATGGCTGACGCAGTCAGCCTGATTGGTCACCCCCTTTCCAGGAAAGGGGGCCGGGGGGATAGCCCACTAATTTGCCCAACGGGCTTTTATTTTGGCTGCGCCAAAATAAAAGCCCCCGACCAAAGGGGAGAAGGTCGAGGGCAAAACACCTTGAAAAATTCAAGGCACCCGCTCAGGGAGGTGAAGCGGGAGACAACGCGAACCAAAGTCCGACGCCATCTGAGCAATATGATAGTCCTGATACGTTAAAGTTCAAGCAAACCGAAAAATATTCCGAAGGCTAAGACAATGATTACAAAAGGTGTATTTCCCGGAACCCGGATGCGGCGGATGCGTCGCGACGATTTCTCTCGGCGCCTCATGCGTGAGTACACACTGACGGCCAACGACCTTATTTATCCGGTGTTCGTCCTTGAGGGAGCGGGACGTACCGAAGCGGTTGCATCGATGCCCGGGGTCGAGCGCATGTCGCTGGATCGCCTGTTGCCGGTGGCGGAAAAGGCCTTGAAGCTCGGGGTGCCGGCATTGGCGTTGTTCCCCGTGGTCGATGGCAGCCGCAAGACGCCCGGGGCCGAAGAGGCCTGGAACCCGTCGGGCCTGGTGCCCGCGGTGGTGGCGCGACTGAAGGCCGAGTTTCCCGAACTCGGCGTGATTACCGACGTTGCCCTGGATCCCTATACCAGTCACGGCCAGGACGGCCTGATTGACCCGGCCGATCCGCCCGGCTACGTGATGAACGACGAAACCCTGGAAGCGTTGGCGAAACAGGCGCTGTGCCACGCCCGTGCCGGCGCCGACGTGGTCGCCCCGTCGGACATGATGGACGGCCGCATCGGTCGCATCCGCGCCACGCTGGATGCCGAAAAGTTGATCCATACCCGCATCCTGGCCTATTCGGCGAAGTACGCCTCCTCCTTTTACGGTCCCTTCCGCGACGCCGTGGGTTCGGCCGGCAACCTGGGGGGCGGCAACAAGTACACCTACCAGATGGATCCGGGCAACAGCGATGAAGCGATCCGCGAAGTGGCGCTGGACATCGCCGAAGGCGCCGACATGGTGATGGTCAAGCCCGGCATGCCCTACCTCGACATCGTGCGCCGGGTGAAGGACGCATTCGGCGTGCCGACCTACGCCTACCAGGTCAGCGGCGAGTATGCGATGTTGAAGGCGGCGGCGCAGAACGGCTGGCTGGCGCACGACGCGGTGATGATGGAGGCGCTGCTGTCCTTCAAGCGCGCCGGTTGCGACGGCATCCTGACCTACTTCGCGCTGGAAGCGGCGGCCTTGCTCAAGGCCTGAGGAAAAGTTATGTCCCCGGCAACGCCGGGGACGGTATCCCTTGCGGACGGCGCTGGCGGAACGGCGTCAGCGCGCGAGAATCGGCCACTGCGCCGGCCAGTTTGCCAGCGGATCGTCCTTGAAGCCGCTCTTGACGAAGCGCTGCCAGCGGCCGATGGCGTAGCACACCAGCAGGTCGGCGTGGGCGCCGAAGTCGTGCTCGGCGGCCAGCGCGCCCTGCGCCGCGGCAACCTTGAGGCACTGCTTGAGGGTGGCTTCGATGCGGTCGAGCAACTGGTTGATGCGCGCCTGCAGGCGCGGGTTCTCGTGTACCAGCGCGTCGCCCACCAGCACCCGGGTCAGGCCGCGATTTTTCTGCGCAAAGCGCAACAGCGAAGCAACGATGGCTTCGGCCTGTTTGAGGCCGGATTCCTCGGCGGTTTCAATCTGGGCAATCACCGAAAACACGCCGGTTTCGATGAACTCGATCAGGCCCTCATACATCTGCGCCTTGCTGGCGAAGTGACGGTAGAGTGCGGCCTCGGACACCTGCAGCTGCTTGGCCAGGAGTGCGGTCGTCACCTTGTCCGCCGCCGGGCGCTCCAGCATCTCGGCGATGGTCTGCAGGATCAGGAGCTTCTTTTCGCCGACTTTTGCGCTACGGGCTTCGTTCATCGCGGGCTCACTTTGACTTGATCAGCGTACCGACGCCTTCATCGGTCAGGATTTCCAGCAGCAGCGCATGCTCGACGCGACCATCGATGATGTGCACGCTCTTCACGCCGCTGCGGGCGGCGTCCAGCGCCGAGCCGATCTTCGGCAGCATGCCGCCCGAGAGGGTGCCGTCGGCAACCATGCCGTCGATTTGGCCCGGGGTGATGCCGGTCAGCAGAGTGCCCGCCTTGTCCAGCACGCCGGGGGTGTTGGTCAGCAGCACCAGCTTTTCCGCCTTCAGCACTTCGGCGATCTTGCCGGCGACGACGTCGGCATTGATGTTGTAGGTCTCGCCCTCGGCGCCGACACCGATCGGCGCGATCACCGGAATGAAGGCGCCGGTGTCGAGCAGGGCGATCAGGCTGGGGTCGATCGAGACGATGTCACCGACCTGGCCGATGTCGATCAGGTCGCCCGGCGCGTCCTTGTTTTCCATCATCAGCTTTTTGGCGCGGATGAAATTGCCGTCCTTGCCGGTGAGGCCGACGGCCTTGCCGCCGTGCTGGTTGATCAGGTTGACGATTTCCTTGTTCACCTGGCCGCCGAGCACCATCTCGACCAGGTCCATGGTCTCGGCGTCGGTGACGCGCATGCCCTGGACGAACTCGCCCTTCTTGCCGACGCGCGAGAGCAGGTTCTCGATCTGCGGCCCGCCGCCGTGCACCACCACGGGGTTCATGCCGACCAGCTTGAGCAGCACCACGTCGCGCGCGAAGCACTGCTTGAGGTGCTCGTCGGTCATGGCATTGCCGCCGTACTTGACGACAATGGTCTTGCCGTGGAAGCGTTTGATATAGGGCAGGGCTTCGGCCAGGACGCCGGCCTTGGCAGCGGGAGGGAGCTTTTCAGTCATGGATGGCGGCGAGTGCGAGTGACAACTTCGCCCATTCTACCGGCGCGGCAGCGCTCCGCAAGCAGCGAACCGGACTGGGGCGTGGCAACCCGCCGCTCCCGCGACGGGCTGCCACACCACCGGACGCCTGAAGGATCCCGGTCGGCGTATCGCCAGCGCCGACTTTTCGTTGCCGCGCTTACTGGATGGTGATCCTGCGCGCCTGGGTCGCGGCTTTCTTGGGCAGCGTCAATTCAAGCACGCCATCCGTGTATTTGGCGGTCACCTGCGCCTCGTCTATTTCCTGCGCCAGCTGGAAGCTGCGCGAGACCTTGCCAAAATAGCGCTCGGTGCGCAGCACACGCTCGCCTTCCTTGACATCCTTTTCCTCGCGCCGTTCGGCGCTGATCGAGACGACGGCGCCATCGATGGCGACATGGATGTCGTCCTTCTTCACGCCTGGGATTTCGGCATGGACGAGATAGCTCTTCTCCTGTTCCTTGACGTCGACCTTCACCGACGGTGCATCGGGCTGCGACCCATACTCGACCGGACGGACAAAGAAGCCGCGGAACAAGTCATCAAGCGGATCACGACGGATCAAGCTGTTCATTTCAGTCTCCTTTCATGCGGTTAATGACCCACGCGGGACGGGGCCTCCTGCCGATAATCTGGGTTCGGGGAGATGAATTTCAAGAGACCCAAGGAGCCAAAAGGATTCCGTTGCTATCGGTTGCGGCTAGACGGTCGGTACGATGTGCTGCGGCAAGGCCAGGATGGCGTCGCGATTGGTCCAGGAAAAACACGCCGCCGCGGCTTCCTGCCAGGGCAGCCAGCGCCAGGCCAGGTGCTCGCCGGCGGCGACGGTGACCGCTCGCGGTTGCGGCAGGCACAGGCTGAAAACGTGTTCCGTATTCTCGGTGACGCCCGGGGCATAGCGATCACGCCATTCGGCAAAAATCTCGTAGCGGTTGGTCATCCGCCAGTCGATGAACTCGCCGAGGCCTGCCTCGATGCCGGTTTCTTCGCACACTTCGCGGCGTGCGGTTTCCGGCAGGGGTTCGTCGCCTTCCTGGCTGCCGGTGACCGATTGCCAGAATCCGGGGTGTCGGGCGCGCTCCAGCAGCAGCACGTCCAGGGCTGGGGTATGAATCACCACCAGCACCGAGACCGGTTTCTTGTAGCTCATTGGCTTGGCTGGGCGACCGTCGGCAGCCAGGCGATGCCGTCGGCCTGCATGTCGACCAGGCACCAGAACGGGATCTCGTCCTCGCGCCAGGTGTTGGCGGCTTCCTGAAAGACCTGCATCAGCTGGACGAAATCGCTTTCGGCGCGGCCATGGATGCCGTCGCAGTGGTCGAGGATCACCAGGTAGCCGGTCGCCGGCAGCCAGCCCATGTCGAGCAGGCAGTCGGTCAGGGCATCCCAGTTGTGGCCGAACCATTCCGGGAAGCGCAGGGCGCGGCCGACGGCGTCGAGCATCGCTTCCGTGTCGCGCGCCGCCGCCAGGTCAACGCGCAACACCAGGCAGCCCGCGGCCCGGGCGCCGGCCAGCAGGTCGTCGATGGCACCGTGCGGCAGGTGATGCACGCCGGCGCGCGTGGCATCGGCAAACAGGGCCTCGTAGTGGGCGGCATTCATCGCTGGATCCTGCGGAAGGATTTGTAGTGGTCGGCGGTGTAGTAGAACACCACCGGTGGCTTGTCGCCGGCGACGATGCGCCGCGCGCCGCGATCCCGGCTGCCCGGCGTGGGGACGGTGTATTCGCGATAGTAGCCGCGCGGCTGCTCGGGCAGGCGGCGTTCGCGGTTCTGGAAGACAATGCCGTCGCGGCGATAGGGGAAGGGGCCGCCGGCATCGATCAGCCTGAGGGTTTCGCGTGCCTCGGGCGGCAGTTCGCCGAGGCTTATCGTCGATGACTGGAACGCCGCTGCCGGGATTGCAAGCAGCAAGGCCGCTGTGGCAAGCAGGCGGCGCATCATGGTGTTCAGCCCTTGCCGACCTCTACCTGGGTTTCGACCTTCTGCCGCAGGCGGATGTGCAGTTCGCGCAACTGCTTTTCATCGACATCGGACGGCGCGTCGGTGAGCAGGCACTGGGCGCGCTGGGTCTTGGGGAAGGCGATCACGTCGCGGATCGATTCGGCGCCGGCCATCATGGTGACGATGCGATCGAGGCCGAAAGCGAGGCCACCGTGGGGCGGTGCGCCATACTTCAACGCGTCGAGCAGGAAGCCGAACTTGGACTGCTGTTCTTCCGGGCCGATGCCGAGCGCCTGGAAGACTTTTTCCTGGACGTCGGCGCGATGGATACGCACCGAGCCGCCGCCCATTTCCCAGCCGTTCAGGGCGAGGTCGTAGGCCTTGGCCAGGCAGGACCCCGGATCGGTCGCCATCAGGGCTTCGTGGCCGTCCTTGGGGCTGGTGAATGGATGGTGGCAGGCCGACCAGCGCTTGTTTTCCTCGTCGTATTCGAACATCGGGAAATCGACCACCCACAGCGGCTCCCAGGCCTCGCCGTTGACGTAGCCCTTCTCGTGGCCGAGCTTGGTGCGCAGCGCGCCGAGCGCGTCGTTCACGATCTTGGTCTTGTCGGCGCCGAAGAAGATCAGGTCGCCGGATTGTGCGCCGGTGCGCTCGATGATGGTCTTCAGCGCGGTTTCGTGCAGGTTCTTGACGATCGGCGACTGCAGGCCTTCCTCGTTGGGCTTCGCGGCGTCATTGACCTTGATGTAGGCCAGTCCGCGGGCGCCGTAGATCTTGACGAACTCGGTGTAGCCGTCGATTTCGCCGCGCGTGAGGCTGGCGCCGCCGGGCACCCGCAGCGCCGCGACGCGGCCGCCGGAGGTGGCCGGACCGCTGAATACCTTGAAGGCGACGTCGGCCACCGTATCGGTGACCTCGGTCAGCTCCAGCGTCACGCGCAGGTCGGGCTTGTCTGAGCCGTAGCGGCCCATGGCCTCGGCGTAAGTCATGCGCGGGAAGGGATTGGGCAGTTCCACCGCCAGCGCGGTCTTGAACACGCTGCGGATCATTTCCTCCATCAGTGCGGTGATCTGTTCTTCGGTGAGGAAGGAGGTTTCGATATCGACCTGGGTGAATTCGGGCTGGCGGTCGGCGCGCAGGTCCTCGTCGCGGAAGCACTTGGTGATCTGGTAGTAGCGGTCGTAGCCGGCCACCATCAGCAACTGCTTGAACAGTTGTGGCGACTGCGGCAGGGCGAAGAACTGGCCGGGATGGACGCGCGAGGGCACCAGATAGTCGCGCGCGCCTTCGGGCGTGGACTTGGTCAGCATTGGCGTCTCGATGTCGATGAAACCCTTCTCGTCGAGGAAGCGGCGGAAGGCCATCGCCACCTTGTAGCGCAGCATCAGGTTCTTCTGCATCTGCGGCCGGCGCAGATCAATCACGCGATGGGTCAAGCGAACGTTTTCGGAGAGGTTGTCCTCGTCGAGCTGGAAGGGCGGCGTCACCGCCGCATTGAGCACTTCGAGTTCGTGGCAGAGGATCTCGATCTCGCCCGAAGCGAGGTTGGGATTCTCGGTTCCGGCGGGACGGCGGCGCACCTTGCCGGTGACCTTCAGCACGTATTCGTTGCGCACGTCCTCGGCGATCCTGAACATCTCGGGGCGGTCCGGATCGCAGACCACCTGGGCCAGGCCTTCGCGATCACGCAGGTCGATGAAGATGACGCCGCCATGATCGCGGCGGCGGTGGTTCCAGCCGCAAAGGGTGACGATCTGGTCGACATGGGAGGCATTCACCTCGCCGCAATAGTGAGTACGCATAGGAGTTCCGTTCCGTGATTGCCCGCTACGAGGCCTTACTGGTTTTGCGCGCGCCCGGCAGGATTCCTCATGGGCGGGGCGACGACGCCCATGGAGACGATGTACTTCAGTGCCTCGTCGACATTCATGTCGAGTTCGATGACGTCTTTTCGCCTGACGAAGAAGAAAAAGCCGTTGACCGGGCTGGGCGTGGTCGGGATGAACACGCCGACGTGTTCGTCGGGCAGCATGTCTGCGACATCGCGCGCGGGGTGACCGGTTTGGAAGGCCACGGACCAGGCTTCCGGGTGCGGATAGCGCACCAGCAGCACCTTGCGGAAGGCGACGCCGCTGCCCGAAAACAAGGTATCGCTGACCTGCTTCACGCTGTAGTAGATCGACTTCACCACCGGAATCCGCGCCAGCACGCCTTCCCAGAAGCGCACCAGCTTCTGGCCGACGATATTGGTCGTCACCAGGCCGGTGAGAAACACGATCAGCAGAGTCAGCAACGCGCCGAGGCCGGGGATGTACATCCCGAGAAGTTCTTCGGGGTGTATCGCCCGTGGCAGCAACAGCAGGGACTGGTCCATGGAGCGGACGATCAGCGACAGCACCCAGGCGGTGATCGCCAGCGGGACCCAGATCAGCAGCCCGGTGATGAAATACTTCTTCAAGGGGACGTCAGGTGTTTGCGGCGCAGCTGCCGGTGCCACCCTGGCAGGGCGGCGGGTTATCGCTCTTGCTGCCGGCCGCGCAGCCGCCGCCCTTGAAGTCGGTGGCATACCAGCCGCTGCCCTTGAGCTGGAAACCGGGGGCAGTCAGCTGTTTCGTGAAGTTTTCGGTCTTGCACTCGGGGCAGGTGGTCAGCAGCGGGTCGCTGACCTTCCGCATGACATCTTTCTCAAAGCCGCAATCCGTGCAGCGATAAGCGTAGATCGGCATGGCATTCTCCGGTAATCGGGCAAAGGCCGCGATTATAGCCGAAGCCCTTGGTGCGTCGAGGTCTCAGGCGCCGAGATAGGCACGGGTCAGGGGTTTGCCCCAGACCAAAGCGATGAGGCCTGCCGCCGCAAGATAGGGGCCGAAAGGAATGGGCACATTGCGGCCGTGGCGCGCAATAACCATCATGGAAATGCCCACTACGGCACCGACCATCGAAGACAGCAGAATCGTCAAGGGCAGCATCTGCCAGCCGAGCCAGGCTCCAAGGGCGGCCAGCAGCTTGAAGTCGCCGTAGCCCATGCCTTCCTTGCCGGTGAACAGCTTGAACAGCCAGTAGACGCTCCACAGAGACAGGTAACCGGCCATGGCGCCGATCACCGCGCTCTTCAAATCCGTGTAGACGTTGAAAGCGTTCAAGGCCAGACCAATCCAGAGCAAAGGCAGGGTGATGTCGTCGGGCAACAGCTGGGTATCGAAATCGATGACGGTAAGCGCAAACAGCGCAGCGATCAGCACCAGGGCACCCAGGCCGGCGGCGGTGAAACCGAAATGCCAGGCGGCGAGCCCGAACAGCAGCCCTGTCAGCGCCTCGATCAGCGGGTAGCGCGGGGAAATCGGCGCGGCACAACCCTTGCAGCGGCCGCGCAGAACAAGCCAGCTGATGACCGGAATGTTTTCCAGCGCGGTGATCGGATGGCCGCACTTCGGGCAGCGCGAGCGGGGTTTGGCCAGCGAAAGCGGTTCAAGGGCCGGCGGAGCCTCACCCCTGAGCTCGGCGCATTGCGCCGCCCAGTCGCGCTCCATCATGATCGGCAGGCGGTGGATGACGACATTGAGGAAGCTGCCGACCATCAGGCCGAGCAAGCCGGCGGCGAGGGTGAACACCGCCGGGTCGGCGAACTGCGCGATCATTCCGGCGGATTAGCCGACAACCGAACCGAGCTTGAAGATCGGCAGGTACATGGCGACCACCAGGCCGCCGATGAGGCCGCCGAGGAAGACCATGATCATCGGCTCCATCAGGCTCGACAGCGCTTCGACGGCCTCATCGACTTCGGCTTCGTAGAAATCCGCGGTCTTGCCCAGCATCGAGTCGAGCTGACCGGATTCTTCGCCGATGGCGACCATCTGGGTGACCATCGGCGGGAACAGCCCGGAATTTTCCATCGATACCGTCAGGCTGGAACCGGTGGACACTTCCGACTGGATCTTCTTGGTTCCCATTTCGTACACATAATTGCCGGCGGCGCCGCCGACCGAATCGAGCGCATCGACCAGCGGTACACCGGCGGCAAACATGGTGGACAGGGTGCGCGTCCAGCGTGCGATCGAGGACTTGGTGAGCATGTCGCCGAAAACCGGCAGCCTCAGCGCATATTTGTCCTTGGCGATCTGCAAGGCCCGCGAGCGCTTGAATGCCTGCGAAATTCCGACAAAGACCAGATAGATGCCGCCGAAAATCAGGTACCAGTTGGCCGTGAAATAGTCGGAAATCGCGATAACGATCAGCGTCGGGGCAGGCAGTTCGCCGCCGAAACTGGCAAACACGCCCTTGAAGGCGGGCACCACGAAAATCATGATCACCGCGGTGATGATGAAGGCGATGATCAGGATGGCGATCGGATAAGTCAGGGCGCTCTTGATCTTCGACTTGATCGCCTGGATTTTTTCCTTGTACGTCGCCAGGCGATCGAGCAGGGTATCGAGAATACCCGCCTGCTCACCTGCCTCGACCAGATTGCAGAAGAGGGCATCGAAATGCATCGGGTACTTGCGAAAGGCAGTCGCCAGGCTGGCCCCGGTTTCGACCTCGGATTTGATCGAAAAGAGCAGTTTTGCCAGGGCCGGGTTGCTGGTTCCCTTCCCTACGATGTCGAAAGACTGCAGCAGGGGTACGCCGGATTTCACCATGGTGGCGAGTTGGCGTGAAAACAGCGTGATGTCCTTGTCCGTGACCGAACCGCCGCCGCCGATTTTCTGTTTCTTGAGCTTGGTGACCGTGAGCCCTTGCCGCCGCAGGGCGGCACCGGCTGCCGCTTCGCTGGCAGCCTTTATCTCGCCGCGAATGACCTTGCCCTGTTTGTTCTTGCCTTCCCAGGAAAAATTGAACTCCTTCGGGCCTTCGATTTTGGGCTTGGTTCTGTTGTCTTTGCCTGCTGTGGCCATCAGCTTCTCCTGCTTCAATTTTCGTTTCGGCCGCAGCGTCTGGCGCCGGTAACGCCGACGACGGCCTCCACTCAACTCCCCGGGCGGATATTCTACGCCCTCACTATGCCGAGAGTATCACTCTCCGGCGGGGCGGTGAAGCCGTACCATCTTGATTTTTCTGTCCTGTGTTTGCAGGATCGCCACACCACATTATTCCTGACCAAAGGTCTGGCAGGGATGTCTTGCCTGTGGGCGTGCCCGCGGTTGAGTTGACCGGGGTAGTGTCGGGCAAGGGGGCAAACGGATTTCAGGCGGCCATCCCCGGCAGGCACGTTCGCCGCGCCGCAATATCGGGAACACACCCTAACGACCGAGGATGACCTCAAGCACGAAACGGCTGCCGACATAGGCCAGCATCAAGGCGGCAAATCCGGCGAGGGTCCAGCGCAGCGCGATGCGCCCGCGCCACCCGCGCAGATGGCGACCCGTCAGCAGGGCCGAAAAAATAAGCCAGGAGAGGATGGCGAATATCGTCTTGTGGTTGAAGGTCAGGGCCGTGCCGAACAGGGTTTCGGAAAAGAACACGCCGGAGATCAGCGTCAGCGTCAGCAGGATGAAGGCGACATGGATCAGGCGGAACAGCAGGGATTCCATGGTCAGAAGCGGCGGCAAACCCGCCAGCAGCGGCGAAATGCGTCCGCGATGCAGCCCCCTCTCTGCGGCGGCCATCAGCAGCGCATGCAGCGCGGCGAGGGTGAACATGCTGTAGGCCAGCATGGCCATCAGGAAGTGCATGCGAAATTCCGCGGAGCCGGCATTGGTCAGCACATGGGCCTGGGAAAACAGTGCCGGAAGAATCGCGGCAAGGGCCGCGGCCGGCAAACCGATGACCTGCAAACCCTCCATGCGGGCGTAGAAGCTTTCGATCCAGTAAAGCGCGATGGCCAGCCAGAGCATTACGGAAAGTGCGATGGCGAAGCTGAAACGCATGCTGTCGCCGTCGAATATCTCCATGCGCAGGCTGACGCCATGTGCCACCAGCGCGACCAGTAGCAGGCCGCGTTCGCCGAGCCTGAGTCCGCCCGTCGGTTGGTCCAGCAAGGGTCCGCGCCAGCGCGTGCGCCAAAGATGTACCGCCAGGCCGGCATACAGGGCCGCGGCCAGCAGATGCATTAAGATTGCAGGCATTGGCGGAGTCTACACCAAGCCTTTCATCCCTTATTGCTTCCATCCATCCATGCTAGACAACCTTACCCAGCGCCTCGGTCGCGTCGTAAAAAACCTGCGCGGCCAGGCCCGACTGACCGAAGACAACATTTCCGACATGCTGCGCGAAGTACGCATGGCCCTGCTCGAAGCCGACGTCGCGCTGCCGGTGGTCAAGGACTTCACCGCCCGCGTCAGGGAAAAAGCGCTCGGCCAGGAGGTCATCGGCTCGCTGACGCCGGGCCAGGCGCTGGTCGGCGTCGTCCATCGCGAGCTGACCGAACTGATGGGCGGCGCCAGTTCCGGGCTCAACCTCGCCACCCAGCCGCCGGCCGTGATTCTGATGTCCGGCCTGCAGGGTGCGGGCAAGACCACCACCACGGCCAAGCTGGGCAAGTGGCTCAAGGAACGGCAGAAGAAGAAGGTGCTGACGGTCAGTTGCGACGTCTATCGCCCCGCCGCCATCGAGCAGTTGAAGGCAGTTTCGGCCCAGGCCGGGATCGACTTCTTTCCGTCCTCGGGCGAGCAAAAGCCGGCCGACATTGCCGCGGCGGCGCTGGATCACGCCAAGCGGCACTACTACGACGTAATCTTCGTCGACACCGCCGGGCGACTGGCCATCGATGAAGCAATGATGGCCGAGATCAAGGACCTGCATGCGCTGCTGAAGCCGATCGAAACCCTGTTCGTGGTCGACGCCATGCTCGGCCAGGATGCGGTGAATACGGCGAAAGCCTTCAACGAAGCCCTGCCGCTGACAGGCGTGATCCTGACCAAATTGGACGGCGATTCGCGCGGTGGTGCCGCGCTGTCGGTACGCCACGTAACCGGCAAGCCGATCAAGTTCGCCGGCGTCGGCGAAAAACTCACCGGGCTGGAGGAATTCCATCCCGAACGCATGGCTTCGCGCATCCTCGGCATGGGCGACATCCTCGGCCTGGTCGAGGAAGCCCAGCGCGGCGTCGACCAGGAAAAGGCGCAGGAATTCGTCAAGAAGATGAAGTCGGGCAAGGGTTTCGACCTGCACGACTTCAAGGAGCAGATCGGCCAGATGAAGAACATGGGCGGCATGGCGGCGATGCTCGACAAGCTGCCGGCGCAGTTCGGCGCCCTGGCGCAGAAGGCCGGCGGCGGCATGGAAGACAAGGCGGTGCGCCGCCTCGAAGGCATCATCAACTCGATGACGCCGGGAGAACGTAGCAAGCCCGAAATCATCAAGGCCAACCGCAAGCGCCGCATCGCCACCGGCGCGGGGGTATCGGTGCAGGAGGTCAACCGCCTGCTGAACCAGTTCGAGCAGACGCAGAAAATGATGAAGCAGTTCTCGAAAGGTGGGATGGCGAAGATGATGCGGGGCATGAAAGGGATGCTGCCGGGGATGCGCTGACGCATCCGTCATTCCCGCGAACGCGGGAAACCAGACGCCGGTTTGCAATTGCCGCCGTGTCGCCAGCGCCGACTTTTGTAGCTTCGTCATTCCGGCGAAAGCCGGAATCCAGAAGCAGCGTCAATTCGCCGGGACTCGCCCCGACAGGCGACTTACTTTCTTGCTGCGCGGCAAGAAAGTAGGCAAAGAAACGCGCCCCGCCTCCCCGGCCTTGCGGCGGAGGGCTCGCCAGAGTCTCGCCCGTTCGCGCGGCGCAAGGCCAATAAATTGGCCTTGCGAAACCCCGCGCTCACCCCTCGCTGCGGAAGGCCCGCCGGGCCGGTCGCTAAACTAGCTACGCTCGGACAACGCGACCGGACGAGTCCCGGTGAACCTTTCTCGCTCGGGGGGGGGCAGAGGGGAATGTAATTTTTCAGCGTGACAGGCTTAGCAGAAAAATGTATATCGCGGTACCACACTTGAACTTGTACCGCTTGATTTGAACTTACTTGACCCGCTTCAAGGTACCATCAAATCCGCACGCCGCGCCGTGAAAATAGGAACAATTTTCCTCTTCAACCTCTGCGGTGTCTCCGGAAAATTTGATGCGAACGGTACAAATTTTCTCGTCCATCTTGTCTGTAATCGTAAGGGTATTACCTATCATTGGGCCAGTCGTGCCCCCCATGCCGCCTGAGCAGTCGGCGCCTCCTGCCGATTTTGCAACTACCAAAACTACCTCAAACCCGTCAGGAGTACTTTTGATTTCCATCTCACCTTGCCCCTCCAATTGCCCTCTCCAGAGACCTGCAATTGAAGAACTTCCTGGCACCGAAGGGACCGGTTCCTGAGCTTTCGGAGCGACGGCTGTGGGTTGAGTGCTAGATTCGACTGCTGCCGCTGGCTTGCTCAACTCCTCACGCATACTCCGCTTATTCTCATACTCCTGATACTGTGGGACAAGAATTCCAGCCACAATTCCTATTACGAACGCTCCGACATAAAACGCCACTCCCCAGAGCGACCACTTTCGCTGGACGCGGTTGAAGTGTTCGATGTCATTCCACTGTTTGTTTTTCCATGCCCACTCGCGTCCCTTGAATCCAAGAATGAGGGCCATGATTAGTCCGAGGGCAGGAATGAACGCAAGCAACCCGATCCAAGTGTTGTTGCCAATTGCCCAAATGCCGTTAAGCAGAAACGCTCCCCATGACCAGCCTTTGACGGCATTGGGGGGGCCTTGAACCGCACCGCACTGCGGGCATACCCGTGCGGAGTCATGAAGTTCCTTTCCGCAACCACGACAGGCGGTCATTCCCATTTTGCTTACCTCTCTTAGCGACCTGCGACAGGGTTTAGTTTCCAGTTTCAAACTGCCGCATGCGCAGCGCGACAGTGAGTAGATCGCCTTCTGTGCTTATCCGGATTGGATCGTTACCGGCGATGTAGTGTGTTGGATACAGTTCGTTGTCGTCCTTCCTGAACACGAACCCCTCCGTCGGTTTCTGCGGAACTTTCACGGTGATGCCGTAGTTGCCCTGTAGGCGCACCGTGGAAAGAGTTTTCACATTTTTGTTATTCAATGTGAGGGCAATCCATTCTTCCAGTGACCTGTATGTCGTTCCTTGAAAGATGATTGTGGACTTGAGCCAAGCCAATGGAATATTCAATCCCTCGATCGTTCCTCTATGCTTCTTCAGTGCGTCTCCTATGGTGGTTCGGGCGACAAGGACTTCATCCTTAAGAATGACATCGAATTTGGCTTTTCTTTTGGCGGCAATGTCGGCGTACTGTTCCTTGCTGGGAGGGTGCTTTACGCCCCAGTCGTCGGCGCACTGACTCGGAAATGTGCCTTGGTATCTCGTATCGCTGCTGTCAATAAGCTTGCTTTTATTTGCGGCGACGGGAGCAACCGAGTCAATGTATGCCAGGCATTTTTCATACAGTTCTTGCGGACGAGTTTTTTGCCGGTAACTTTCGATTTCGTCTTGCTTTTGTTTCTTGACCTGTGATGCGCGTGTCCAGTCGTCCACCGAGTGTCGATACTGCCGGCATTCCTTCGTCCATCTTTCGTCTTCGTTTAGCTCTTTGTCGGATATCGTGGCCGGCAATCGCTTCAACTCATCGAGACAGGCATAGAAATCACCATTGCGCGCTCGTGCGCCTATTGTTCTCTGGTCCCGTTCAAATGCACTCGCACTACGGCTTTTCGGGTCATCCCATTTGTAATGTGAGATCAGCACCGATTTCAGTCGCTCTTGTTCGCTTGCCGGCATAGACGGAGGATTGCAGCTCGGGCTATCAAAGTAGATGGTTGGCGGCCAAAGCATTGTTACCCTCGGACTGCATCCCCATGCCTTGTCGAAGTCTCCGCCGGGGACAATAGAAGGATCAGACTTCTGTGACTTCTGGGTCTTGGCATCCGGCGCTGTTTGTCCGGCGACGTCTTTTTGAACTTCTTTGAGGATACCCTTGAGTAAGCCCCCCAGGTCTTGTGACCAAGCTTCATGAGTCACCGCGATAAGAAAGCATAGAAGTACAACAGCGTGTCGCATTGCTATGTCTTGTCTTCGTTACACCCGGTCGATCAGTTTGTACTCGTTGATACAGGTGGGTTGGCAGCCAGATTCCGATGCAGCTGCTCGATTTGCTTGGCTAAAGGCACGCTGAGTTCATCAGGAACATGAAACCACACGGGATTCCCAAATGTTTTCGGGTAGCCTGGATCATCGGGCCCGTCACCATTCCAGCGCATTCCAAGGAGCTTGTTGCCATCTTCTGATTGCCCCCAAGCAACCGAAAATCCATTGAGGTCATATAGAACTTCCACGACGTGGAAATTGTGAGGGTTGACATCGGACGGACGTGGCATGTAATGCTCCTGTCAATATCCAAATGGATTGTCGATTATATTCCGTGGATTGTCAATCTCGCACACTCCATTCTTCGCCGAATGGAGCAGATGTTCGAAAACACCAAGCGAGTGCTGGCGGAAAACGTCAAGCGCAGGCGGCAGGAAATTGGTCTGTCGCAGGAGGCGCTTGCATTGTCTGCCGAGGTTGATCGAACTTATGTGTCCCAGATCGAGCGTGGAATTGGAAATCCGTCGCTTCTGATTCTCTGCAAGATTTGCGCTGTGTTGGCGGCGGAACCGGCGGAACTACTGATCGTCAAGTCGATGCGAAAGTAGCAGAGGCAGGGTAATTCCGAAGTGATTCTTGTCGCAGTCCAGAACACGCGACGCTTTTCATCCCCTTCTGACCCGCCGAGCGAGGAAGGTTCGCCGGGAGTTGTCCGGTCGCGTTGTCCGACGCCGGCCGTTTTTTTGGCCGGCTAGTTTAGCGACCGGCCCGGCGGGCCTTCCGCAGCGAGGGGTGAGCGCGGGGTTTCGCAAGGCCACTTTATTGGCGTTGTGCCGCACGAACGGGCGAGACTGTGGCGAGCCCTCCGCCATAGGGCCGGGGAGGCGGGGAGCGCTTCTTTGCCTACTTTCTTGCGCGAACAAGAAAGTAGGTCGCCCGCCGGGGCGAGACCCGGCATTTCCACAACCACTTCTGGATTCCGGCTTTCGCCGGAATGACGAAACTTCGAAAAGTCGGCGCCGGCGCTACAGCGAATTACTCGCCCACGCCTTGCAACACCGCCTCGATAATCCTCGGATGAATGAAATACCCCGCCGGCTGCAAGCGTTCCAGAACCGGACGCGCCGCCGGGATCAAGCCCTGCAACCTGGCCAGGCCGATCACCGCTGCGGTGCCGATGATGGCGAGATGGTGCGATTTCGCTTCCGCCCGCCCGGCGCGGTCGTTGATGACCAGCAGGCAGCCGGGCATTTTCAGCGCGGCGGCGATCGCGCTGCGCTCGCCCGCATCAAGTCCGGGATTCGTGGGTTGCCATGGGGTTTCAAACGGCCCCGGACACGCCAGCCAGCCGGCCTCGAATGCCTTGGCGATAAGTGCCTTGCCCGGATAGTCCGCCGCCGGCAGGGCTTCGTCGCGGACTTCCTCGGTGACCAGGACTTGTCCGAACAGGCCACGCAGCAAATCCAGGGCGTCGATGCGGGAGAGGGCGATCAGCGGCCCCGCGTCGGCGATGACGACGCTACGCAAGCCTCAGGCCTTTTGCGCCAGCCATTGCCTGCCCGTTTCCAGATCGTCGCGGGCGTCGGCCGGATCGGCTCCGGTCAAGGGGATGCCGAGGCTGGAGAGCAGGGTCAGCATCTCGGGCAGGGGCTTGTAGGCCATGCGCGCGGCGAACCCGGCGGAGACGGCTCCGCTGCGGAACAAGGACACGGCAAGCGCGACCCGCACCGAGCCGAGGTCGGGCAGGTCGAGCTTGTCCAGGTCGACCAGCAAGGCCTGGGGATGGTCGCGGTTCATCACCACGACCATGTCGTCTTCCTTCGCGCTGCGCAGGGCGGTCGTGGGATTGGTCTTGAGCTGGCGGATATTGACGGTCTGCATCATGTTCTCCTTGCATGTA
>JADYZH010000158.1 GCA_020853215.1 Sulfuritalea sp.
ACTTCGCCGTCGTCCAGCGTGCCGAGGCCGGCCAGGGCCTTGAGCAGGCTGGACTTGCCGCTGCCATTGCGGCCGATCAGGCCGACCCGCTCGCCGGCATCGATCTGCAGCGCGGCGTGGTCCAGCAAAGCCACGTGGCCGTAGGCGAGGCAGGCGCGATCGAGGGAAATGACGGGCATGACAACAAGGCCGGGGGCCGTGGGTGGGTGCGAGATTATAGGCGAGCGTCCCCACCCGCGGCGGCCGCAGGGGGTCGCCGAGGTGGGATAGAATTCCCGCCTCGCGCCCTTGTAGCTCAGTGGATAGAGCGACCGCCTCCTAAGCGGTAGGTCTCAGGTTCGATTCCTGACTTGGGCGCCAAATATCATTCCCCACCGTTCCAAACAAGGCCAGCAAACCACGTAAATACAAGGTTTCTGGCCTTTTTCACGTCCAAAGCAGGCCGAACCGAGCTATTGCAATCTACCCCCAGCAGGGGGTACATTACGGGGGTACATTCAACTTCCCAAGAAGGGATACCCCCAAATGGCACTGACCGATACCGCGATCCGCACCAAGCACAAGCCACAAGCCAAGCCGTTCAAGGTCGCCGACGAAAAAGGCCTTTTCCTGCTGGTGGCACCCACAGGCGGCAAGCTTTGGAGAATGAAATACAGGTTCGATGGCAAAGAGAAACTGCTTTCGTTTGGCGCCTATCCCGACACGCCCCTGATTCGCGCCAGAGAAAAACGCGACGAAGCACGGCGACTGCTGGCCGACGGGATTGATCCGAGCGCCCATAGAAAAGCCCACAAGGCCGCGAGGGCCGAAGTATCCAGCAATACCTTCGAAGGCATCGGGCGCGAATGGTTCTCGCGGGAACTCCCAACATGGGCGCCGGCCCAGGTCGTGAAGGTCAAAGGGATTTTCGAGAAAAACCTTTACCCGTGGCTTGGGCATCGGCCCATTACCGAAATCAAGGCTTCCGAAATGCTGGCAACGCTGCGCCGGATGGAAGGCCGGGGGGCCATGGAAACCGCAAGGCGCGCCCTGCAATACAGCGGGCAGGTATTCCGCTATGCAATCGCTACCGGGCGGGCCGAGCGCGACATTACGCCGGATCTGAAAGGCGCGCTTTCCAAGGCCAACGTCCAGCACCATGCCGCGATAACTGACCCGGTGAAAGTCGGCGAACTGATGCGCGCCATTGACGGATACAGCGGCACCCTGCCCGTCAAATGCGCTCTCAAGCTGGCAGCACTGTTATTTGTGCGCCCCGGCGAACTGCGGAAAGCCGAATGGGCCGAGATTGATCTTGAGCGCGCCGAATGGAATATTCCCGCCAGCAAGATGAAGATGCGAGAGGCGCATCTTGTGCCGCTATGCCGTCAAGCGCTGGACGTATTGCGCGACCTGCACCCCCTCACGGGACACGGGCAGCTGGTATTTCCCGGCGAACGCAGTCACGAACGGCCCATGTCCGAAAACTCGGTGAATGCCGCCCTGCGGCGCATGGGATACCCCCAAGACCAAATGACCGGACACGGGTTCCGGGCGATGGCAAGGACGATCCTTGATGAAGTGTTAGGGGTGCGCCCTGACTTTATCGAGCACCAGCTAGCCCATGCCGTGAAAGACCCGAACGGGAGAGCGTATAACCGCACGGCGCACCTTCCAGAACGCCGGAAGATGATGCAGCAATGGGCGGACTATCTCGACAAGCTGAAAGCCGGCGCCGACGTAATACCGCTGCATGGGAACGCGGCATAACTTGGGACTATACATATGCCGGAAAAATGCTTAACTGCTTGAAAACCGGGTTGAAAATACTTTTCGCTTTTCATCCGGCAAGGAACCGTTTAGCATCCGCATTACTGGCTTGGAATACGGAATTTGCATAGCCAGTAAAGAGAAGGGCCGACCAAGCGCTAACTTGGCCGACCCGAGATTTTTTGACCCCTAAAGTCATTCGTTCGCACGAAGTGGAAGGGTTTCTTACGACCCGACCGCGTTTACATAGTAGAACAGATTTACTAATTTGTGAAAGTTTTTTTAGTCGCAATTGTGACTCACGTTTAGCAATGACGTTTCTACAGTGCGAATGGATGGCGCTTCTTGGAGAGCCATCATGCCAACACGCAACGACGAAGCACTAGCCCAACGCGCCGAGGAAAAAATAGCCCGGCGAAAGAAAGTTGAAGCTCGCACCGGCCTAAGCCGATCCAGCATTTACGCCGGCATCAAAGCAGGCACCTTCCCCAAACCGATCCAACTCGGCGCGCAATCCGTCGGCTGGCTGGAATCGGAAATAGACGCATGGCTACGTGAGCGCATCGCGGCATCCCGCAACGCTTCGGCGATCTGAGGTGCAACAATGTCAATCATCAATCGCACTCACGCGAGGGCCGATGCTGGCCCCACAAATGGCAACGCCCAAGGGGCCGGAAACCCCGAGGGCGCACAGATCAACAAATCACAGCAACATGATACCGGAATTAGCTACCGGCTAAAAGCCCTGCTGATCGGCCTTGCAGCGTATGACGCTGCCCTGCTTGCCCTGCTGGCGCTGATGGTTTGGAGTTCATTGATATGAGCGAACAACTCCAAAACGCGGCACGGGCCGCCTGCGCTGAAGTCGGAATCATCTACCGCGACGTTCCAGCCGATGGCCGATTCCATGAAACCGACATCGAGAACGATCCGAGCGGCAAGGGCGACGGACGCATCAAGTATTTCCCCGACGGCACGGGCGGGATTGCATTCAACTGGAAAGGCGAAAAGAAACCTTTTTTTGCCGACGATGGCCGCACCCTGACGGATGCCGAACTGCGCGAGCGCGACCGCAAGCGACAAGAGGCGATCAAGCAAGCCGAGGCCGACGAGGCCGCACGTCATGCTGGCGCCGCAAAGAAGGCGCTTCCATTCGTGGAGAAGGCAACCCCGGCAACCGCCGCTCATGGATACCTGCAAGCAAAGGGCATCCAGCCGCATGGCGCGCTGCTTCATAGCGATGGCCGGCTGATTATCCCGATGCGGATCGGCAAGGTACTTCATTCGCTCCAATTCATTTCCGATGACGGCACAAAGCGATTTCTGCCGGATGGCCGCGTCAAGGGCTGTTACTTCCTGATCGGCACCGCTGCGGAAATCAAAACGTGCGGCACCGCGCTGATCTGTGAAGGCTTCGCAACCGGCGCGACATTGCGCGAGGCGACCGGCCTGCCCGTGGTGGTTTGCTTCACGGCGGGCAACCTGCTGGACGTGGCGACATTCATTCGGGCGCAACTGCCCAGCGTGCGGCAAGTGATCTGCGGCGACGTCGACAAGAGCGGCACCGGGCAACGCGCAGCAACCGAAGCGGCGAAAAGTGTCGGCGGACTGGTTGCGCTGCCGGCATTCACCCCTGCCGAACTTGCCGCCGAGAAACCGCCGAGCGATTGGAATGATTTCGCCAGATTGCGGGGGCTGGATGCTGTCAAAACTGCCATAGCGGCGGCGCAGAAAGTCGGCGCTGACAACACGGCGACGGGCGAGGAACCCCCGCCTGCTGCTGATCCTGACGGCTGGCCTGAACCGCAACCGCTGGCCGCCAAGGTGAAGCCGGAACCGTATCCGCTGGATGCCCTGCCGGACACCATCCGGGCCGCCGTGATCGAAGTTCAGGCATTCACCAAGGCACCGGTTCCAATGGTGGCAGGGGCGGCACTGGCGGCGCTTTCGCTGGCGATCCAAACCTATGTCGACATCAAGCGGGCGGACAAACTGCATGGGCCTGTCGGGCTTTTCCTGCTAACAATCGCTGACAGCGGCGAACGGAAATCAACCTGCGACAGTTTCTTTACTTCGGCGATCCGCGACTATCAAGCGACACAGGCGGAAGCCGCCAAGCCGGAACAAGAGAAGCACCGGGCAAAGCTTTCGGCATGGGAGGCCAAACGGGCCGGGATGCTGGAAGCGATCAAGCAGGCAAGCAAGGGAAGCAAGGCGACGGCGAGTATCGAAAGCGAACTGCACAAGCACGAACAGGACAAACCGGAACCGCCGAGGGTGCCGAAACTGATACGCGGCGACGATACCCCGGAGAATCTCGCCTATGTGCTGGCGCGTGAATGGCCTTCCGCTGGTGCAATTTCTGCCGAGGGCGGAATCATTTTCGGTAGTCATGGCATGGGCGCCGAAAGCGCAATGCGTAACCTGGCCCTGCTCAACATCCTATGGGACGGCGGGACGCTGGATATTGGGCGACGCTCAAAGGAATCATTCACCGTGAAAGGTGCACGGCTGACGGTGGCCTTGCAAGTGCAGGAACCGACATTGCGGGAATTCTTCGCCAAGTCCGGGGCGCTGGCGCGTGGAACCGGATTCCTTGCGCGGTTCCTTGTGGCGTGGCCTGAATCGACGCAAGGCTTTCGACCTTTTACCGAAGCCCCGGCGAACTGGCCGCACCTTGCCGAATTCAACCGGCGCATTGCCGCGATTCTGAATCAGCCTGCACCGATAGACGACAGCGGCGCACTGACGCCGGCCATGATGACGCTGGCGCCAGGGGCAAAGCGGGCATGGGTGGCCTTCCATGATGCCATCGAAGGCGAGCTTGCCAGCGGCGGCGAACTCTATGACGTGCGGGACGTGGCATCCAAATCCGCCGACAACGCGGCGCGACTGTCGACACTGTTCCAAGTATTCGAGCATGAGACGGGCGGCGCTGTCGGGCTGGATTGTTTCGAGGGTGCAAGCCGGATAGCAGCATGGCACCTGCACGAATCCCGGCGCTTCTTCGGCGAGCTTGCCCTACCTGCGGAACTTGCCGACGCGGCGCGGCTGGATACTTGGCTGATCGAGGATTGCCGGCGAAAGCGGACGCTATCTATTGGCAAGAACTACGTTCGCCAGCACGGGCCATTGCGGGACGGGAAACGCCTTGATGCAGCGATTCGTGAGCTTGCTACCTTTGATCGGCTGAAACTGGATCGGGTAGGCAAGCACTGGACTATCCACCTGAACCCTGCGCTGGTGGCCTGACGATGACGCTACTTGCCCTGATCCGCAAACGCGATACCGGGAACCTTGCTACTGCTATTCCTGCTATTCCTGCTATTCCTGTCAGTGATTCGACCGAGAACGAGCACCGAATAGCACGAATAGCAAAAGTAGCAGTAGCAAACCCCAAGGAAGTGAAACCGGCGGCCGCAGACTTTGATCAGGAATTGCTTGACGAGAAAGCCGCTATTTACGAGTTTGAAGGCGGCCTTACCCGCGCCGAGGCTGAAAGGCGCGCACTACAGGAGGTGACACGATGAAACACGTTCTCATGTTCGCGGCAAACGACGGAAACGGAAACGGCGGCGGCGGTGGTTCAGGCGACGACGACTTCGAGAATCCTGCTGAGTTACGCGACTGTGCATTGCGCTTGGGGAATATCCTAGTCTGGCACGCAAAGAATACCCCGCTGTCCGTCTGGAAAAAAGGATCGAAAGCCGATTTATCGTGGCCTAGCAAACTGCTTCATACCCTTTACAACAATCGCCCGAAGCGCCCTGCTACCGCTCAAGACATGGTGAAGCTGGCGCGACTGCTACGCCGGATGCGTGGTTACGATCCAGCGCCGGAACTGCTCGCCGAGTTTTGCGACGATCCCGATTGGCATATCTTTGAGCTTGCAAACAATATCGGCGACGACGACGGGGAAATCTGAATGCGCCGTCAAGATAGAAAAGTGCCTTTCCCGTGGGGCAGTCAGGCATGGCGCGACGAATTCGCCCGCCGTCGGAAGCATCAACCCGACTGGCTTGCACGGGATCAAATCCGCATGATGAATTGGTGCTGGCGCCGCTTCGCCCAGCCCGGCGAGAGATGCGGGGCCATGACCCGGAAAGGCGCACCATGCCAAGCCAAGGCCTTGCTGAAGTCAGGTCGTTGTCGCCGGCATGGGGGCAAATCTACCGGCCCGCGCACCGAAAAAGGGAAAGCCCGCGCCAAGGCAAATCTGCTGCTTCGCTGGAAACGCTAGGTTCTCGGGCGCGCGTGTTGGAGTTCCGAGCAATCGCCAATTGCAGCGCATAATGGCGGCAGCATTCAGCGGGGAGGCTGGGCAACGCGAATGTGTAACCAACATAAGGGGGAGGCTCTCACAATGTTTTCCTATGAGAACGGCTTGGTTGTCAGCGCCTTAATGTATGCCTATTACATAGTTAGCCTGCTTGTATCAATCAACTCTCAACTTGAGCGAAATCTGAACAAAGTCGGCGAACGGATAAGCTGGCTGTCCTTGAAACCAATCCAGATGAGCGCGAGCGACCTTGATCGGCCCGCGTTAATGGCAATTGGCCGTTTTGTGTTTGTTGCGCTCTTTCAAGGAATTTTTGTGTTCCTGAGCTGGTTGAATGTTGTCATAAACATATTGATGATGGCTTACAACATATCCAAGGACAGAGGCGTACCAAATGAAATCAAGGCATTTCGCTGGAAGATGAAGAATCAGGACTTGTCTTTCGATGAAATCATACGAGAGTCGATGAAAGCGAATGGAGTCGCGCCAGAACTATTTGAAACTGCGAAAGAGGAAATGATTGAATCACTCCGCGCCAAAGGATTGATGAAAGACGGTCGATTCTGAGTCAATCCGACCATGCGGCGAGTACGCAATAGGCCCAACGCCGGCAGACCCTGTATTCTTCGGCGTCTCTGCAAGTAACTGCCCTACTCGTCGGCCTATCACAGCATGCCGTTGGCATACATCCGGAAAGCTATTTTTTTGGCGAAAATTTCGACTGCGGGTTATCTGTAGCAGAACACCCGGTGTCGGATGCCCACATAGGGGGGGGCCGGTAGCAAAAGTCCGAGGCGCAAGGGTGGAGACCGCCGAAGCCAACTCTTGGAAGAAATTTGGCGGCGCCCAAGAGAGGGGCATATCGCCATACACAGACACCCGCCCCCAGTTCCCCTATACCCCCTAGGGGGTGGGGGGTGCCAGAAATGGTTGTTTCGCGAGGGAAGGCGGATAGATCAATCTCACGCAATCCTGATCGACCCCCGCCCCCCCCCGGTGCGTGCGTGGCCGTTGTCGTGGGATACCTTGAAAGTACCCCCCCGGCCTGCCGATGATGCCCCCCGGTGTCCTGCCCGATGCTGGCCGTGGTGCTGGTGGCCGCAATAGTCGGCGCTGGCGGGACGGCGATCTGCTGCGGGTTAGGTGGCGTTTGCAGTGCGGTACTATCGTGCGATTGCACCTAGAACGGCGATCCTGCTGCCAAGACAGGGCAGAGGTCAGTATAGAATTGCAGGGTAGCGGCGATTCAGCAGGGGTATATTAGGGGGTATGCTGTCAGCTTTATTCTGCAAGAGCATTGCAGGACAAGCGATTGCGCCACTCTTTCGATTCCTGACTTGGGCGCCAGGATAAAGTATGGCGTATGATTTGCAATCCGCTCCGCACCGGTTCGCTCCGGGATCTACGGCTATCCGCATGATGATTGGCGAAGTTTCGACCATCGAAGAAGAGCTCGCGCTGGCCCAGGCCGATGCCCGTGACATGAAGCGCACGGTGATCGCCCTGCGCACGGAGCTCGAAGCGGCACACGCCGAAATCCACGATTCAACCCTGCGCGCCACCCAGGCCAGCGCTGCCGAGATCGCACAACTGAAGACCACGGTGGGCGCCCTGCGCGAAGAGCTCGAGCGGGCCCGCGTCGAGCGCGACAAGGCGATCCAGCACGAGCGCGTCGCCGCCAGCCAGGAATCGCAGATGCTCAAGGCCACGGCGGCCGCCTTGCGCGAGGAGCTGGAACGTTCGCGCGCCGAGCGTGACAAGGCGGTGCAGCAGGAGCGCGTCGTCAACCACAACGAAATGCAGCAGCTGAAAGCCACCTCCGCCGCACTGCGCGAGGAACTGGAACGCGCGCGCGCCGATACCGACAATGCCGTGCGCACCGCGCTGGTCAGCGCCCAGGGCGAAATCGCCCAGCTGCGCCAGACCGTCAGCGGCCTGCG
>JADYZH010000159.1 GCA_020853215.1 Sulfuritalea sp.
AGAAGGTCTATCCGCTGGTCTATGACGCCATGAAGCGCGCCATGGACGAAACCGGCCAGGCCAAGATCTTCTCCGCCAACATCACCGCCGACGACCACTACGAAATGCTGGCGCGCGCCGACTTCATCCTCGAAACCTTCGGCCCGGATGCCGACAAGGTGGCCTTCCTGGTCGATGGCTATGTCGGCGGCCCCGGCATGGTCACCACCGCCCGCCGCCAGTACCCCGGCCAGTACCTGCACTACCACCGCGCCGGCCACGGCGCCGTGACCTCGCCTTCCGCCAAGCGCGGCTACACCGCCTACGTGCTGGCCAAGATGAGCCGCCTGCAGGGTGCCTCGGGCATCCACGTCGGCACCATGGGCTTCGGCAAGATGGAAGGCGACGCCGACGACCGCGCCATCGCCTACATCATCGAGCGCGACAGCTACACCGGCCCGGCCTATCATCAGGAGTGGTACGGCATGAAGCCGACCACGCCGATCATCTCCGGCGGCATGAACGCGCTGCGCCTGCCCGGCTTCTTCGAGAACCTCGGCCACGGCAACGTGATCAACACCGCCGGTGGCGGCTCCTATGGCCACATCGACAGCCCGGCGGCCGGCGCGATCTCGCTGCGCCAGTCCTACGAGTGCTGGAAGTCGGGCGCCGATCCGATCGAATTCGCCAGGAGCCACAAGGAATTCGCCCGCGCCTTCGAGTCCTTCCCCAAGGACGCCGACCAGCTGTATCCGGGCTGGCGCGAAAAGCTCGGCGTGCACAAGTAAGCCGCACTCTGGTAGAAACAGCCCCGCTGCGGCGGGGTTTTCTTGCCCGCCATACCTGACTGTTTTGATCGGATAGAGCCATGTCGAACAAGGAGCAATACCTCGTCCGGACGCAACCCTTCTACCAGGCCCAGGGCAGGGAAGTCGAGCTGTACGAGGCCGCCTACGGCGCGCGCCTGCCGGTGATGCTGAAGGGGCCCACCGGCTGCGGCAAATCGCGCTTCGTCGAGTACATGGCCTGGAAGCTGGGCAAGCCGCTGATCACCGTGGCCTGCAACGAGGACATGACCGCCTCCGACCTGGTCGGCCGTTACCTGCTCGATGCCAGCGGCACGCGCTGGCTCGACGGCCCGTTGACCACCGCGGCGCGCATGGGTGCGATCTGCTATCTCGACGAGATCGTCGAAGCCAGGCAGGACACCACCGTGGTGATCCATCCGCTGACCGACCATCGGCGCGTCCTGCCGCTGGACAAGAAGGGCGAGCTGGTCGAGGCGCATGCCGATTTCCAGCTCGTCATCTCCTACAACCCCGGCTACCAGTCGCTGATGAAGGACCTCAAGCAGTCGACCAAGCAGCGCTTCACCGCCTTCGACTTCGATTACCCCGAGGCGGCACTCGAGACGCAGATCGTGGCGCAGGAATCCGGCCTCGACGCCGCCACCGCCGCGACCCTGGTGAAGATCGCGCAGACGGCGCGCAACCTCAAGGGCCACGGCCTCGACGAGGGCATCTCGACGCGCCTCGTCGTTTATGCCGCGACATTGATCAAACGCGGCGTTCAGCCTGCGGATGCCTGTCGCATGGCCATGGTGCGACCGATCACCGACGACGCCGACATCCGCGCCACGCTCGATCATTCCGTCGATGCCAGCTTCGCCTGAAAAGTCGGCGCTGGCGACACGGCGATAAGCGGCATTGAGCGGCACTAACCGAAACTAAGCGGCGACCAGGCGATGGCTACGGGCGTCAGACAAGTGCCGGATGCACGCAGCCGCAGCTATGCACATCCCCAGGTGCAGGCTGCCTGGCAGAAGCTGGACTGCGGCTTTGCCGCGGTCGCCGATGTCTTCGAAGAGTGCATCGACGCGGCACTCGCCGACTTCGGCAAGGAGCAGTTCGACGCCTATCTCGAAGCCGCGCGCGTGATCGGCAAGCTCGGCCGTGGGCCCGAGCCGCTGCTGGCCTTCCTCGAGGAGTGGCCGACCGTGGTCGCTGCCGCCAGCGGCGACCAGGAACCCCTGCTGCCGCAGGTAATGGCCGCCATCCGCGTGATGCAGAAGTCGCCCAACAGCAAGGCCATTACGCCCTTCCTGCAAACCCTGGCCGCCGTCGCCCGGCGCCTGCAGTCGGCCGAGCAGATGGAGGTCTATGTCGACATCGCGCTGAACCTGATGGCGCGCACCACGGGTTCGATCCACGGCCACCACAGCACCTTTCCCAGCCCCGGCCTGCCGCATTTTTTCGAGCAGGCGCCGCGCCTGCTGGGTCTGCTGTCCACCGCCGGCTTGCGCAACTGGACCGACTACGGCATCCGCAATTACGCGACGCATCCGGAACGGCAGGAAGAATACTTCCGCCTCGAATCCGCCGACAGTCGCGCCGTGGTCCAGCGCGAACGCCATGGCACGCTGTTTGCCGACGTCGAACGCAAGCTTGACCTGTACCTGCGGGCCGTGTGGCGGGAGAGCGAGCAGCTGGTGCCCTACTCGACGGCCTTCGACGAACTGCGCAAGCCGATTCCCTACTACGACAAGCTAGGCATGCGCGTGCCGGATGTGTTTGACGATGTGCAAGGCCGGCATGGCAAGGTCGGCGGCCTCGACCGCTACCGCGCGGCGCTGGCGCACATGGCCGGCCACCGCCGCTGGAGCAGTTCGATCATTGCCGACAACTACAGTCCCTTCCAGCGCATGGCGGTGGAGTTCTTCGAGGACTGTCGCATCGAGACCCTGCTGATCCGCGAATATCCCGGGCTGCGGCGCATCTTCCTCGCCCTGCATCCGTTTCCCGGGGAGGCGGACTGCGATCCGGAGACCACTTCCTGCCTGCGCCACCGTCTCGCCATGCTGTCATATGCGCTGCTCGATCCGCAGCACTTCTATACCAATCCGCAACTGCTCGAGTTCGCCGCGCGCTTCCATGAAACCCTGGGCGACGGGTTCTCAAGCACCCGCGAGATGGCCGACCTGGCGCTTTCCTACGTCGCCCGCACGCGGCGCCAGAGCGACCAATTCGCCCGCGTCCATTTCGACGACACGGTGATCGACTACCGCGACGACAACCGCCATCTGTGGCAATACATCGAGGACAGCGACGACGAAGAGTTCTTCGATGATCCCGACCGGCAGAACAGGAAGCCGGCCGAGGTCCAGTCGCTGCCGCCGCGGCGCTACCCGGAATGGGATGTCGCCAGCCAGAGCTACCGGCCGGACTGGACCAGCGTCTATGAGGCGCTGCATCCCTCGGGCAATGCCGCGGACATCGATCGCTTGCTGGAAAAGCACGCGGCGCTGGCAAAGCGGCTCAAGCGCCTGCTCGACCTGCTCAAGCCGCAGGACAAGGTGCGCATTCGCTACCAGGAGGAGGGCAGCGACCTCGACCTCGACGTGGCGCTGAGTTCGCTGATCGACTACAGGAGCGGCGCCACGCCCGATCCGCGGATCAACATGAGCCATCGCACCGACGGTCGCAGCATCGACGTCCTGCTGCTGCTCGACCTGTCGGAGTCGCTCAATCAGAAAGTCGGCGCCGGCGGCACGGCGAACGGTCAGACGATCCTGGAACTCAGCCAGGAAGCCGTGTCGCTGCTTGCATGGGCCATCGATTGCCTCGGCGACGCCTATGCGATTGCCGGTTTCCATTCCAATACCCGCCACGAAGTGCGCTACCAGCACATCAAGGGCTTTTCCGAGCGCTGGGACGACACGGTCAAAGCCCGCCTGGCTGCCATGCAGGCGGGTTGGTCCACGCGCATGGGCGCCGCGCTGCGCCACGCCGGCCACTACCTCGAGCACCGCCGTGCCGACAAGAAGATCCTGTTGCTGCTGACCGATGGCGAACCGGCCGACATCGACGTCACCGATCCCGGCCACCTGCGCAGCGATGCGCGCAAGGCGGTGGAGGAACTCGCGGCCCAGGGCGTGACGACTTTCTGCCTGAGCCTTGATCCGAAAGCCGACGAGTATGTGCGCGAGATTTTCGGCAAGCGCTGGCGGGTGCTCGATCGCATCGAGCGCCTGCCGGAGACCTTGCCTAGCCTGTACATGGCGCTGACGCGCTGACCCGCCTGGCGGGAACCTTGCCGTGTGGCGGAGGCAGAAACAGCGGCCTTATTTACAGGATAAGAAAAAGTGAATGGTACTTATAGGTCGATCCGATTACATTGTCCGTCAGACAAACGGGGTTATCCGGGCGGGCAAGTCGCGGCGGATGATCCGGCATAAATCAGGGAGCAGGATCCATGCACCAGGGACGCAAGACACTCACCCGTTACACCATCGAGCAGGAACACAAGCATCCGGGCGTCTCGGGCGAGTTTTCCAGCCTGCTGAATTCCCTGGCGACCGCCATCAAGATCATCTCCAACCAGGTCAACAAGGGCGCATTGATCGGCGCGCTGGGCAATGCTGGCGGCGATGGGGCGTCGGTCAATGTCCAGGGCGAGGTGCAGAAGAAACTCGACGTCATGAGCAACGACGTCATGCTGCAGGAAAACGAGTGGTCCGGCAACTTGAGTGGCATGGCTTCGGAGGAAATGGAAGGCGTGTACGTCCTGCCCGCCCACTGCAAGCGCGGCAAGTACCTGCTGGTCTTCGACCCCCTGGACGGCAGTTCCAACATCGACGTCAACCTGACGGTGGGCACCATCTTTTCCATCCTGCGCGCGCCGAATCCCGGCCAGGACGCCGTGCTGGAAGACTTCCTCCAACCCGGCACGCAGCAGGTCTGTGCCGGCCTCGCGCTCTACGGGCCGTCGACCATGCTGGTGCTGACCACCGGTGACGGCGTCGACGGCTTCACCCTGGACCGCGACATCGGCGCCTTCATCCTGACCCACCCGCAGATGACGATTCCGGAAGACACCCGCGAGTTCGCCATCAATTCCTCCAACTCGCGCTTCTGGGAACCCCCGGTGCAGCGCTATGTCGCCGAATGCCTGGCCGGCCAGACGGGCCCGCGCGGCAGGGATTTCAACATGCGCTGGGTCGCCTCGCTGGTGGCCGAAGCCTTCCGCATCCTGACCCGCGGCGGCATCTTCATGTACCCGCGGGACAGCAAGGACGCCACCAGGCCGGGCCGCCTGCGCCTGCTCTACGAGGCCAATCCGATCTCCTTCATCATCGAGCAGGCGGGGGGCAAGTCGACCACCGGCCGCGAACGCGTGATGGAAATGAAGCCGACGGAACTGCACCAGCGGGTGCCGCTGATCTTCGGTTCGAAGAACGAAGTCGAACGGGTCACCGCCTACCATGCCGACTATGCCAGCGGCAAGGAGCCGGATACCTTCAATTCGCCCTTGTTTTCGACCCGCTCGCTGTTCAGAACCCAGTAGGACCCTAACTTTCATGACAGTAATTTCACCCGCCGATGATGAAACACGTTAAAGGCGAATTGAAGGCCCGCCCCCCCACCGCTTCGCGGCCCACGGCTGGCTTTGCACAGCCAGCCGGCTGCGGCGGCGCACCGCGTGCGGTGCGAAACCCCGCCTCGCCCCCTCGCAGGGGGCTACTGATCGGCTCGCTTCGCTCGACTGTCACCAGTCGCTCCGAACGAGTTATTTCACGTTAAGCCAGGAGACCCCCATGTCGGTCAAGCATCCCATCGTCGCCATCACCGGATCTTCCGGCGCCGGCACCTCCACGGTCACCAAGTCCTTCGACCTCGTATTCCGTCGCGAGAAACTCAAGGCGGCCATCGTCGAGGGCGATTCCTTCCATCGCTATGATCGCAAGGCGATGAAAGCCGCGGCGGAAGAGGCGCGACTTGCCGGCAACAACCATTTCAGCCACTTCGGACCGGAAGCCAATCTGCTCGAGGAACTGGCCGGCCTGTTCAAGACTTATGGCGAGACCGGCCAGGGCAAGGTCAGGAAGTATCTGCATAACGCCGAAGAGGCGGCTCCCTACGGTCAGCAGTCGGGCGAGTTCACGCCCTGGGAAGACATCCCGGCCGGCACCGACCTGATGTTCTATGAAGGCCTGCACGGCGCCGCGGTCACTGACAAGGTGAATGTCGCCAACCACGCCGACCTGCTGGTCGGCGTGGTGCCGACGGTCAACCTGGAGTGGATCCAGAAGCTGCACCGCGACAAGAACCAGCGTGGCTATTCGACCGAGGCCGTGGTGGACACCATCCTGCGCCGCATGCCGGATTACATCAACTACATCACGCCGCAGTTCTCGCGCACCCATATCAATTTCCAGCGCGTGCCTACGGTCGACACCTCCAATCCCTTCATCGCCCGTGACATTCCTACGGCGGACGAGAGTTTCGTCGTGATCCGCTTCGCCAATCCCAAGGGCATCGACTTCCCCTACCTGCTGTCGATGATCCACGACTCCTTCATGTCCCGGCCCAACATCATCGTGGTGCCCGGCGGCAAGATGGAACTGGCCATGCAACTGATCTTCACGCCGCTGATCCTGCGCATGATGGAAAACCGCAAGCGGGCCTGACTGTTGCTGAATCAAGCACCTACGCTTCACGCTAGCGCGATCCGCCCGGTTTCGCCGATAATACCGGGCTACCCCGACGGAACCCATCCCGTCCCAAATTTTTGATGCCGCCATGACAAATCCGTCGACCGCTTCCGCAACTGCAGCCGCAGCCGTGGGCTCAAGTCTTTCCAATGCCATCCGCGCCCTCGCCATGGACGGGGTGCAGAAGGCCAATTCCGGCCATCCCGGCGCGCCCATGGGCATGGCCGAGATCGCCGAGGTGCTGTGGAACCGCCACCTGCGCCACAACCCGGCCAACCCGAAGTGGGCCGACCGCGACCGCTTCGTGCTGTCCAACGGCCACGGCTCGATGCTGCTCTATTCGTTGCTGCACCTGACTGGCTACGAGCTCTCGATCGACGACCTGAAGAACTTCCGCCAGTTGCACAGCAAAACTCCCGGCCACCCGGAGTACGGCTACGCACCCGGCGTCGAGACCACCACCGGCCCGCTGGGCCAGGGCATTACCAATGCCGTCGGCATGGCCATGGCCGAGAAGCTGCTGGCCAGCGAGTTCAACCGGCCCGGCCACGGGATCGTCGACCATCGCACCTATGTCTTCCTCGGCGACGGTTGCCTGATGGAGGGCATTTCGCACGAGGCCTGCGCGCTGGCCGGCACCTGGGGCCTGGGCAAGCTGATTGCCTTCTGGGACGACAACGGGATTTCCATCGATGGCCATGTCGAAGGCTGGTTCACCGATGACACGCCCAAGCGCTTCGAAGCCTATGGCTGGCAGGTGATCCGCAAGGTCGACGGTCACAATCCGGCGGCCATCGAGGCAGCGCTGCAGGAGGCCCAGGCCGACAGCACGCGGCCGACCCTGATCTGCTGCAAGACCGTGATCGGCATGGGCTCGCCCAACAAGGCCGGCACGCACGACGTGCATGGCGCGCCGCTGGGCGACGCCGAGATCGCCGCCGCACGCGCCCACATCGGCTGGAGCCACGGCCCCTTCGAGATTCCCCGGGAGGTTTATGCCGGCTGGGACGCGAAGCAGAAAGGCGCCGCGAACGAAGGCGGGTGGAACGCGAAGTTCGCGGCCTACGCCAAGGCATTTCCCGTGGAGGCCGCCGAGTTCAAGCGCCGCATGGCCAACGAACTGCCGGCCAACTGGGCCGAGCATGCGCAGAAGGCCATCGAGGCGGCCAACGCCAAGGCCGAGACCGTGGCCACGCGCAAGGCCTCGCAGATCGCCATCAACGCCCTGGCCCCGGCCCTGCCCGAGTTCCTTGGCGGCTCGGCCGACCTGACCGGCTCCAACCTGACCAACTGGTCCGGTTACAAGGCCGTTTCCGGCAAGGGCACGGGCAACTACATTTCCTACGGCGTGCGCGAGTTCGGCATGGCCGCGATCATGAACGGCATGGCCCTGCACGGTGGACTGTTGCCCTTCGGCGGCACCTTCCTGATGTTCTCCGAATACTCGCGCAATGCCCTGCGCATGGCGGCGCTGATGAAGCAGCGCGTGATCCACGTCTTCACCCACGATTCGATCGGCCTCGGCGAGGACGGCCCGACCCACCAGCCGGTGGAGCAGACCGCCACGCTGCGCATGATCCCCAACATGGATGTCTGGCGTCCCTGCGACACGGTGGAAACCATGGTGGCCTGGACCTCGGCCGTGGAAAAGCTCACCGGCCCGACCTCGCTGTGCCTGTCGCGGCAAAACCTGCCCTTCGTCGCCCGCGACGCGGCGACCATCGCCAACATCGCGCGCGGCGGCTACGTGATTTCGGAAGCCAGGGGCGGCAAGCCCAAGGCGGTGATCATCGCCACCGGGTCCGAGATCGATGTCGCGATCAAGGCCCAGGCCGCGATGGCAGCCGAGATTCCGGTACGCGTGGTGTCGATGCCCAGCACCAATGTCTTCGACCGCCAGGACGCGGCCTATCGCGAATCGGTGCTGCCGCGCGGCGTGCCGCGCGTGGCCATCGAGGCCGGCGTCAGCGACGGCTGGTACAAGTATGTCGGCCTCGACGGCGTCGTCATCGGCCTCGACCGCTTCGGCGAATCCGCCCCGGCGGGGCAACTGTTCAAGGAATTCGGCTTCACGGCCGGCAATGTCGTGAAGGCGGTAGAGAAGCTCATTTAACCACTCAGGGAGATCATCCAAATGGCTATCAAAGTCGGTATCAACGGGTTCGGTCGCATCGGCCGCATGGTGTTTCGCGCTGTCGCCAAGGAAGCCGAGTTCTCGGACATCGAGATCGTCGGCATCAATGACCTGCTGGAGCCCGACTACCTGGCCTACATGCTGAAGTACGACTCGGTGCATGGCAACTTCAAGGGCGATGTCGCCGTCGACGGCAGCAACCTGATCGTCAATGGCAGGAAGATCCGCCTCACGGCGGTCAAGGATCCCGCCGAGCTGAAGTGGAACGAGATCGGCGCCGACCTGGTGATCGATTCCACCGGCCTCTTCCTGACCAAGGAAGGTTGCGAGAAGCATCTCGCCGCCGGTGCCAAGAAGGTGGTGCAGTCGGCGCCCTCGAAGGATGACACGCCGATGTTCGTCTTCGGCGTCAACCACACCAAGTATGCCGGCGAGAAAATCGTCTCCGCCGCCTCCTGCACCACCAACTGCCTCGCCCCGGTGGCCAAGGTGCTCAACGACAACTGGGGCATCAAGCGCGGCCTGATGACCACGGTGCATGCCGCGACGGCGACGCAGAAGACCGTCGACGGCCCGTCGAACAAGGACTGGCGCGGCGGCCGTGGCATCCTGGAAAACATCATCCCATCCTCCACGGGCGCCGCCAAGGCCGTCGGCGTGGTGATCCCGGAACTCAACAAGAAGCTGACCGGCATGTCCTTCCGCGTGCCGACCTCCGACGTGTCGGTGGTCGACCTGACCGTGGAACTGAACAAGGAAGCCTCCTACGCCGACATCTGCGCGGCGATGAAGGCCGCCTCGCAGGGCGCGATGAAGGGCATCCTCGGCTATACCGAAGAGAAGGTCGTCGCCACCGATTTCCGTGGCAGCCCGGCACCCTCGACCTTCGACGCCGAAGCCGGCATCGCGCTGGACTCGACCTTCGTCAAGGTCGTCGCCTGGTACGACAACGAGTACGGCTATACCTGCAACATGCTGCGCTTCGTCAAGCACGTGGCGGGCTGAGGACGGCGGACGGACGACAGGGGACAGAAACATGGCCAGCTTCAAGCGTCTCACCGATTTCGACCTGGCAGGAAAGCGCGTCTTCATTCGCGCCGACCTCAATGTCCCGGTCAAGGATGGCAAGGTCACCTCCGATGCCCGCATCACGGCATCGATGCCGACCATAGTGCACTGCCTGAAGGCCGGCGCCAAGGTGATGGTCACCTCGCACCTCGGTCGTCCGGAGGAGGGCGTGTTCACCGAAGAAAACTCGCTCAAGCCGGTGGCCGATGTTATGGCCCAAAAGCTTGGCAAGCCGGTGCGCGTGATCCGCGACTGGGTTGACGGCGGATTCGAAGTCTCTGCCGGCGAAGTCGTGCTGCTGGAGAACTGCCGCTTCAACAAGGGCGAGAAGAAGAACCTCGAAGCCACGGCGCGCAAGTACGCGGCGCTGTG
>JADYZH010000160.1 GCA_020853215.1 Sulfuritalea sp.
CCGATGTCGGCGCCCTGCACCTCCATGATGGCATCGAGGATCAGCTGGTCCCAGCTGCCGTTGAAATTGCCGCGGCGATAGAGCAGACCCTCGGAGACGGCGAGCTTTTCTTCGAGCCTGGTCTTGTGCGGCGCGCGCACCTTGTCGATCAGCGCCGCCATCTCGACATCGGCCGGCAGCAGGTTGGAGAACACCGGCAGCAGCTTGTAGCGGAAGTCCGAAATCTTGCCGTTGTTCACGTCGAAATCGAGCACGCCGAGGAACTTGCCGTTTGAGCCGGCGTTGGTGACCAGGGTCTGGCCGCCGGCATTCTTGATGATCACCGGTTTCGGTACGCCGTCATGCGTATGGCCGCCCATGATGGCGTCTATGCCGGTAACGCGAGTGGCCATCTTGAGGTCGACGTCCATACCGTTGTGCGAGAGCAGGACGACGACCTGGGCGCCCTTCGCACGCGCCTCATCGACCGTCTTCTGCATGTTGTCGTCCTGGATGCCGAAGGTCCAGTCCGGCACCATCCAGCGCGGGTTGGCGATCGGCGTGTAGGGGAAGGCCTGGCCGATCACCGCTACCTTGACGCCGTTCATCTCGCGCATCGTGAAGGGCTCGAAGACCTTGTCGCCGAAGTCGCTGGTCTTGATGTTCTGGGCGACGAAATCGATCTTTGGCCCGCTTTTGCCACCAAAATCCTTTTCGACGATTTCCAGCACCCGCTTGTCGCCCAGGGTAAATTCCCAGTGGCCGGCCATGATGTCCACACCGAGCAGCTTGCAGGCATCGACCATGTCCTGGCCCTTGCTCCACAAGGCGGTGGCGGAGCCCTGCCAGGTGTCGCCGCCGTCGAGCAGCAGTGCGCCCGGACGTTCCGCGCGCAGGCGTTTGACCAGCGTGGCGAGGTGGGCGAAGCCGCCGACCTTGCCGTAGGTCCTGGCCGCCGTTTCGAAGTTCAGGTAGGTGAAGGCATGCGCCTCGATGCCGCCCGGCTTGATGCCGAAGGCCTTGAGCAGATGTTCGCCGACCAGGTGCGGCGCCTTGCCGGCGGCCCCGCCGATGCCGAGATTGACGCTCGGTTCGCGGAAATGCACAGGCAGCAACTGGGCGTGGCAGTCGGTGAAATGCAGCAGATGGACGTTGCCGAATTTTTTCAGGTCGTACAGTCCGTCGCCTTTGCCGGCGGCCCAGACCGGACGGGCATCGAGGGCAAACCCGGCGACCGAGGCGGCGGCCAGGATTTGCAGGAACTCGCGACGATTCATCGAGGACATTGCCGACTCCTTGGGATGGAAAAAGCCTGGCCGCAGCCAGGCTTTTCGGGCTGGGGCGACTTATTTGTTGACCGGAGACTCGGGATCGAGCAGCAGCGCAACCAGATCCTTGACCTGCTTTTCGGTCAGTGCGCCGGCATGGCCGAAGCGCGGCATTTCAGAGCATAGATTGAAGGCCTTGGCATTCCAGATCTTGCTATAGGTGTACTTCTGGATGTCTGCGCTGTTGCCGCGGTTTTTCCCGAAATGATACAAGCTCGGTCCGATGGTGCCGTAGGATGTTTCCTTGGGCGCGATCTTGTGGCAGTTGTAGCAGTTGCCGCCGACCGGCAGCCCGGGATTGTCGGTCCAGGTGAAGCCGCGTCCGCTCTGGGCAATCTTTTCGCCTTCCTTCCAGTCACCCATCAGCTTGCCGTCGGCAGGAAACTTGACGCCTGCCAACTGGTCCGCTTCCAGTCGTTTGGCGATGTATTCGGGCGGCGTGTTGCCGGTACGGTTACAGATGGCCTGTACGCCGTCTTCCGCCAGACGGTCGATGCCTGCCTGGCCGCGCGGCTGGAAATCCTTCTTGATCACGGTGATGGCCTTGGCACGATGATCGCCATCGGCGGCGGCGGGCAGGGCAATCAGCAGAGGGGCGGTCATGGCGATGGCCAGCATCATTTTCTTGGTCATGTCGGACTCCTGAAGGGCCGTCCCGAAGGAGGCCGCGCCCCCCGTGGGGGCAGCGAATGGAATGAGCGTGGGGGCCATGTTGGTCCCTGTTAGCGCTTGATGCCCGGGCCTTTGTAGACCTGACCGTTGGCGTTGCCAGTCATGTAGGTCAGCAGATAGGCGACCGCATCGGAGGCGTACTTGGGTTGGGGGAAGCGCTGCTGGCGGAAGCAGTCGCCCATGCGCCACTGATGGGTCAGCATCACGCCGCCGGTCATGCGATAGCCCGGCCAGCCCTGGACGCCCTTGATTGCTCCCTGCGGTGTAGTCAGGTTGGGTAGGTTCTGCATGCGGATGCGCTTGCCGTCCGCCCCGTGGCAGGTGTTGCAGGAGAAATCATAGGGGCCGGCACGGTAGGCGGCGATTTCCTTGCCGACTTCATAGGCATCGCGCACCTTGGGATCGTCGAGCGGCACGGCGATCTTCATGTTGCGGGAATGGGTGGCGACAGAGGTAACCAGATTGGTGATGTCCGGGGCGCTATTGTCGTTGCCGCCCTGGAATGGCTTCTTGGCAATATCGTCGAACTTGAAGCCCTGCTTTTCGACCATGCACCAGACGATGCGCCGTTCGGCATCCATCACTGCATCCGCATCGGCGAAGTAGCGCGGCATCTTCACGTAGGCGCCATCGACCTTGCCGATGCCCTGGCCCAGGTCGCAGGTTTCGGCGAGCGAGACATTCTTCGGGCCGCGTTTGGTCTTCCACTGTTCCTGACCCTTCATTTCGAAGAGTTCGGCCGGATTGCTTTCCTCCATCTCGGCGCGGAACTTTTCGAACTCCAGGGTTGCGGCATCTTTTTCTTCAATCGTCGGCGCTGCAGCGGCCTTGGTTGACGGCTTCTTCGGCGTCTGGGCGAATGCGCCACCCATCACCGTCAAGGCGCAAAGCGCGCTGATGATGTTCCGATTCATGGACTCCTCCTGTCAAGGATTGGGCAGGTGCAGCCCGCCCGGATTGTTATTCGCCGATCATGTGCTCAAGCTACGGTGGCTTCATCGGTCCTCTTGTCGCCCTTGTTGTCTACCCAGTTCACGACGACCTTGTCGCCGGCCTTGGCACCCTTCATCTTGAAGCCGAATACCGGATTGCGCGACACCGAGGTGC
>JADYZH010000161.1 GCA_020853215.1 Sulfuritalea sp.
CTGGGAAATCGATTTCCCTACCACTACCTGGCCGCGTTGCTGGGCGAAAAAGATCCGACTCCGCCGCAGCAGCGGCGCCACTGGATCCTGCTGGTCAAGGGCGGAACCGAGCGCGTCGCGCTCGAAGTCGATAGCCTTTCCGGCAACCAGGAAGTCGTGGTCAAGGCCGTCGGGCCGCAGCTGGCCCGCGTGCCCGGACTGGCGGGCGCCACGGTGCTGGGCAACGGCGAGGTGGTGTTGATCATCAACCCGATCGCGCTGGCCGCTCGCGTCCTCGCCCACGCCGCGCCGGTGCAGGCGGAAACGACGGCGGAGGCCCCGGCTCCCGTCGCCCAGGAATCATCCGGCGCTGCCGCCGCAACCCCGGTCACCGGCGCCGCCGCGGCCGTGATGGTGGTCGACGATTCGCTGACGGTGCGCAAGATCAGCGGCCGGCTGCTGGCCCGTCACGGCTACCATGTGCTGACCGCAAAGGATGGCGTCGATGCGCTCGAGCAGCTGGTCGATGTGATGCCCGACGTCATGCTGCTGGACATCGAAATGCCGCGCATGGACGGCTTCGAACTGGCGCGCAACATTCGCGGCGACAAGCGCCTGCGGCACATCCCGATCATCATGATCACGTCGCGCACCGCCGACAAGCACCGCCTGCATGCCCAGGAAATCGGCGTGGATTTCTACATGGGCAAACCCTACGACGAAGACGACCTGCTCGCCCGCATACGCGAGTGCGTCGAAAGGAAACCCTGATGCTCGTGCGGCGCGCCTGAGGCGGTTCGCGCGACGTCGGCAGCGGAGAACGCATACATGACGCAGCAATCCTCGGCGCGCCCCTTCCGGGTGCTCGGCATCCAGCAGATCGCCATCGGCGGCCCCTCCAAGAACCGCCTGAAAAAGCTCTGGGTCGAAATGTTCGGCCTGGCCGTCACCGGCAACTACGTCAGCGAGCGGGAAAACGTGGACGAGGACATCACCCAGATGGGCAGCGGCCCCTTCCGGGTGGAGGTCGACCTGATGCAGCCGCTCGATCCGGCAAAAAAGCCGGCCGTGCACGAACCGCCGCTGAACCACGTCGGCCTCTGGATCGACGATCTGCCGCAAGCCGTCGAATGGCTCACCGCGCAGGGCGTGCGCTTCGCGCCGGGCGGCATCCGCAAGGGCGCCGCCGGCTTCGACATCACCTTCCTGCACCCCAAGGCCAACGAGCAGTTCCCGATTGCCGGCGAAGGCGTGCTGATCGAACTGGTGCAGGCGCCGGCCGACGTCATCGCAGCCTTCGCGCGCATCGCCTGACCCCCGAAAGCGGCACCCACGCGCCACACCGGCCCGGGGCCATGAAGAAATCCTGTCATGCAACCTTTCGCTTTCTTCGCATCAGGCTGAAAAAGTCGGCGCTGGCGGGACGGCAATTTTTGCCTCCCCGCACTATCTGATATAGTGCCGCCCGTGCGTTATCTACTGAGCCTCCTCCTTGCCACCCTGCTTTCGCTGAACGTTGCTTACGCGGCCGTTTCCGGCGTCTGCGACGCGCTGGAGCAGCCGCAAAATCACGCCGTTCATTTCGGTCACCACGACCACAAACATGGAAATGATCATACGCATGAGGGACCGGCAGCTGATCCGGATCAACCTACCCAGTTGCCGGCAGCTGCCGATCATCACCACGCCCACGTGCATCCCGGGCTCTCCATGCTGCTGCCCGATGCCATTGGCGTAATGTCCCTTGGCGGGCGCAATCTCTACGCCGTACGCGACCACCACGATTTGGCTTCGGCTCATCAAGTCCGCCTCGACCGCCCACCCAGAGCCGTCCTCGCCTGAGCCGGCGGGACGCCAAATTACCCCGTAGCACTCTACGCACGAGCCCTTGATCGGGTTCTGCGGCGTCTCGTCGAAATCCCTATCCATTCAATCGAGGATTTCGATGTATCACGATCGCTTTTCATGCAAAAAGCACCTGGCTGCCATGGCCCTGGCGCTTGGCCTGTGCGCCGGTGCCGTGCCGGCCAGTGCCGGCATCACCGAAGCCGAGGCATTGCGTCTCGGGCTGGGGCGCGCGGAGTTTTCCGAACTA
Source organism: Sulfuritalea sp. (assembly GCA_020853215.1). Lineage (GTDB taxonomy): Bacteria > Pseudomonadota > Gammaproteobacteria > Burkholderiales > Rhodocyclaceae > Sulfuritalea. The sequence goes on from JADYZH010000161.1 coordinate 2,075, forward strand.
TTGCGGGCCCGCGTCGGCGAAGCCGAGGCGGATGCGCTGGCAGCCGACACCTGGGCCAACCCCACTCTGGAACTTGAGCGCGAGAAGACCGGAAACACGCGCGAGACAACCTGGAAAATCATGCAGCCGCTCGACCTTTCGGGCCGGCGTGGCTTGCGCGAGGATGCGGCACGCCACCGCATTCGTGCCACCGAGTCGGACAATCTCGCACGCCGCAATGAGCGGGCAGTCGAGTTGCGTCGTGCCTTCCATTTATTCCTGCGCCAGCAGGAAACGGTAGGTGCGGTCGACAACTGGGTGGTACGTTTCGCCGCCATCGGCAGCGTCGTCGACAAGCTCGCCCGCGCCGGCGAAGTAGCCGGCTATGACCGCCGCCGCCTGACACGCGAACAGCGCAGTGCCGAAGCAAAACTGGCGGAAGCACGCGCCGAACTGGAGCGCGGACGCGCCCGCTTGTCCGCACTGATCGGGACGGACGCGGGCGAAACCGTCGCAGGCCGTCTGCTGCCGCAGATACCGCCGGCCCTGCCGGACTTGCAGGCCCGGCTTGGCATGCGGCCGGACATCAGCGCGCTGGCCGCGCGCGTCGACGCCGCCCAGGCTGACAATGCCGCCGCGCAGCGCAATCTGCCGGAACTCAGTGTCGGCATCGGCGGCAAGCGCGTCGAGGATGGCGCGTCACGCGACAACGGCAATCTGCTCCTGCTCTCCTTCAATCTGCCGCTGTTCGACCGCCAGCAGGCCGGCGACCGGCGCACGGCGGCACAGGCCATGGCGGCACGCGCCGAACTCGGTCTCGCGCGCCAACAGGCGGAAGGCGAACTCGTCGGCCTGCACCGGCAACTCACCCAACTGATCGCCACCGCCGAACGTTACCGCTCTGATGCCGTCGCCCCGTCCGCCGAACTGGTGCGTATCGCCGAAGCGGCCTACCGCGCCGGCGAATCCACGGTGCTGGAACTTCTCGACGCCTACAAGGGCGCGCTGGAGGCCGAACTCACGGCCCTCGATCTTGAATGGAAGGCGCGCGAGGCGCGCATCGAACTCGACCAATTGACTGGAAACCACTCACAATGAAAACCATCACCCTTGCCGCCTTGCTGGCGTTGCTGCTCGCCGCTTGCGGCGACAAGCAAACCGCGCCGGCGGCCGCAAATCATCATGAAGAAGCCGCCGAGAAGCTCACTGATTTCAGCGACAAGACCGAGCTCTATGTCGAATTTCCGTCGCTGACCGTCGGCCGGACGGCTAGCTTCGCCGCCCATGTCACCCAGCTTGCCGACTTCAAGCCACTGGCACAAGGCAAGCTCACTGTCGTGCTGTCCGGTGGCAACGCACCCGAAGAACGCTTCGTCGCCGACACCCCGGCCGTACCCGGCATCTTCAAGCCCGGCGTGACACCCAAGGCCGCCGGCGAGCGCGAGTTGAGCCTGATCGTCGAATCCGCGCTCGGTACGATCACGCACGAACTTGGCCCGGTCAAGATATTCGCCGACGCCAAGTCGGCCGACGCCGGTCACGGCGACCACGGCCATGACGAGGCGGGCATTCCCTTCAGCAAGGAACAGCAGTGGAAGATCGACTTCGCGACGGTCGAAGCCGCCATCGGAATCGCGCGTGCCGCCGTCGCCGCAACCGCGACAATCAAGGCCCATCCCGATGCCGAGGCACTGCTCGCCGCACCCGCCGCCGGCCTGCTGCGTCCCGCCGGCAGCTTCCCGGGTGTCGGCCAGACGGTGAAGAAGGGGCAGGTGCTGGCCTGGCTGGCACCCAGGCTCGGCGGCGACACCGACCAGGCCACGCTGGAAGCTGGCGCCGGCAAGGCGAAGATCGCGCTTGAGCAGGCACGACGCGAACGCGAACGCATGGAAGCGCTGTTCAAGGACGAGGCAATTCCCGAGAAGCGCCTGCTCGAAGCGCGCGCCAGCGAAGGCATGGCCGAGGCCGAAGCCCGCGCGGCACAGGTGCGGCACGGACAACTCGGAGGCACGGGCGGCATCGCCATTCGCTCGCCCATCGATGGCATCGTCGCCGACGTCGCGGTGGCGCCGGGCGCCTTCGTCAATGAGGGCGCACCGCTGTTCCATGTCGCCAATACCGCGCGCCTCTGGCTGGAGGCACGTGTGCCGGAAAGCGAGATCGGCCGGCTCGGCAAACCCAGCGGCGCCGCATTCACGGTCGATGGCTTTGCTCAACCCTTCATCATCGAGGCCGGGAAGAATGGCCGGCTGATCGCGGTCGGCGGCATGGTCGATGCCAACACGCGCACCGTCCCGGCGATCCTCGAGTTCGCCAATCCGGAAGGCAACCTGCGCCTCGGCATGACCGCCAAGGTCCAGCTGTATGCCGGCGCGGGACAGGAATCGGTGCTGATACCCGCCAGCGCCGTGCAGGACGAAAACGGCACACAGGCCGTCTATGTGCAGACCGGTGGTGCAAGCTTCGAGCGCCGCATCGTGCGCACCGGCGCCCGCGACGGCAAGCGCATCGCCATCCTCGACGGCATCGAACCCGGCCAGCGCGTCGTCAGCCAGGGCGCCTACCTGATCCGTCTGTCGACCGCCAAGGCGGCCGCCGGCGGCCACGCGCACTGAGGGCCGGCCATCATGATCGGTTACATCATTCAATGGGCGCTGCGCAACCGCCTGTTCATCGTGCTCGGCGCACTGCTGTTGCTGGTCTGGGGCGGCATAGAGACCACGCGCACACCGGTCGACGTCTTCCCCGACCTCACCGCGCCTACCGTCACCGTCGTCACCGAGGCCGAAGGCATGGCGCCGGCCGACATGGAGGCACTCGTCACCTTTCCCATCGAGACGGCGCTGAACGGCGCGCCCGGCGTGCGCCGCGTGCGCTCGGCGACCAAGATCGGCCTGTCAACGATCACCATCGAGTTCGCCTGGGGCACGGATGGTTATCTGGCGCGCCAGGTGGTCGCCGAGAAACTGCAACTCGCCCGCGCCGGGTTGCCGCCCGGCATCGAGGCGCCGATCATGGCACCGGCCGCCTCGGTGATGGGCGAAATCATGTTCATCGCCCTGACTTGGGACGACCCGGCAAAAGTCGGCGCCGGCGGCACGGCAGCCCTGAAGAATACCGCCGACTACGTGCTTAGAAAACGTCTGCTGGCCGTGCCCGGCGTCGCCGAGATCCTGCCTATCGGCGGCGATCTGCAACAGTTCCAGGTAACGCTGAAGCCGGAACGACTGGCGGCCCACGGCCTGACCATCGACGAGGTGGTCAAAGCGGTCGAAGGCGCAAACCAGAATGCGGCGGCGGGCTTCTATGCCGAGAATGGTCAGGAGTATCTGATCCAGGGCATCGGCCGCGTGCGCACGATCGATGACATCGCCGAAGTCGTGGTCGCCGTGAAGCACGGCCAGCCGGTGCTGATCCGTCATGTCGCCGACGTGGCGCTCGGCACGGCGCTGGTGCGTGGCGTCGGCTCGACCAAGGGCAAGCCCGCCGTGGTGCTCGGCATCCAGCGCCAGCCCTCGGCCAATACGCTGGCGCTGACGCGTACGCTGGATGCCGCCATCGCCGACATCCAGCAATCGCTGCCGGCCGGCATGAAGATCGAGAACCGGCTGTTCCGCCAGGCCGATTTCATCGAAACCTCCATCGCCAACCTGATGGCCGCGCTGCGCGACGGGGCGATTCTGGTCGTCGCGATCGTCTTCGCCTTCCTGATCTCGGTGCGCTCGACGGCGATCACGCTGGTGGCGCTGCCGCTGTCGCTGGTTGCCACCATTCTGGCGATGAAGGCGCTCGGCGCAACAATCAACACCATGACGCTCGGCGGCATCGCCATCGCACTGGGCGCGCTGGTCGACGACGCCATCATCGTGGTCGAGAACATCGTGCGTCGCCTGCGGGAGAACCACGCCAAACCCGAGCGCCAGCGCGAATCGACGATGCATGTGGTCTTTCTCGCCACCAAGGAAATCCAGGGCTCCATCGTCTTCGCCACGCTGATCATCATGCTGGTGTTCGTGCCGCTGTTCTTCCTCTCCGGTGTCGAAGGCCGGTTGATGGTGCCGCTCGGGCTGGCCTACGTCATTTCCCTGTTCGCTTCGCTGCTGGTGTCGATTACCGTTACACCGGTGCTGGCTTCGCTATTCCTCGGCAACTCCCGGGAAGTTCGCGAACACCGCGAACCGCGCTTTGTCGTCTGGCTGCGCACCGCCTATCGGCGCGTGCTCGATGCCACATTGGATCGCTGGCAGGCCATTTCGGCCGTCAGCGGCGCGCTGCTGATCGCCGCGCTGATCGGCCTCGGCATGGCCGGACAATCCTTCCTGCCCGACTTCAACGAGGGCACGCTGACTGTCGGCGTCGAAACCGTTCCCGGCACCGCCCTGGCCGAATCGGCGAAGCTCGGCCAGATGGTCGAGGAAGTGCTCCTGACACATCCCGAAGTCGTCGCCACCGCACGGCGCACCGGCCGCTCGCCGCTCGATCCGCATGCGCTCGACGTGCATCAGTCGGAAATCGAGGTCAGCCTGAAAATGGGGGCGCGCAGCAAGGAGGAATTCCTCGCCGCGCTGCGTGCCGACTTCGCCAGGCTGGCCGGCGTGCAGGTCGTCGTCGGCCAGCCGATCTCGCACCGCATCGACCATATGCTCTCGGGCACGCGCGCCAACATCGCGGTGAAGATTTTCGGCAACGAACTGCCCGAGTTGCGCCGCCTGGCCGAGCAGGTCAAGGGCGTGATGCAGCAGGTCGAAGGCGCCGTCGACGTGCAGCCCGAGCAGCAGACCGAGATTCCCTTCCTCACCGTGAAGTACCGGCGCGACGCGCTGGCGCGCCACGGCCTGTCGGCGAAGGAACTCTCGGAAAACATCGAGGCGGCCTTCAACGGCCTCACGGTCGGCAAGGTGGTGCAGGGCCAGGCCAGTTTCGACCTCGTCGTGCGTTACGACCCGGCGGTGCGCGACAACCTCGACGCCATCCGCGCCACGCTGATCACCACGCCGACCGGCGCGCGCCTGCCGCTTTCGGCACTGGCCGACATCGAAAACGACCGCGGCCCCTACTTCATCAACCGCGAAAACGTGCAGCGCAAGATCGTCGTCATGGCCAACGTCGCCGGCCGCGACCTGAAGAGCGTGGTCGAAGAGATGCAGGCCAGGGTGGCCAAGGAAGTGAAGCTGCCGGCCGGCTACCACCTCGAATTCGGCGGCCAGTTCGAATCGGCGGCCGAGGCCTCGCGTGTGCTGCTGCTGCTCGGCAGCGCCGTGGTGGTCGGCATCTTCCTGCTGCTGTTCGTCGCTTTCCACACGACGCGCGACGCCTTCCTCGTCATGCTCAATCTGCCGCTGTCCATCATCGGCGGCGTGGTCGGCGTCTATCTGGCCGGCGGCGTGGTCACCATCGCGTCGATCATCGGCTTCATCACCTTGTTCGGCATCGCCACGCGCAACGGCGTGATGATGATTTCGCACATCCATCATCTGGTCGAGCACGACGCCGTGAAAAATGTCAGGGAAGCCATCCGGCGTGGCGCCGAGGAACGGCTGATCCCGATCCTGATGACGGCGCTCGCCGCCGGTCTGGCGCTGGTGCCGCTGGCGCTCTCGGCCGGCCAGCCCGGCTCGGAAATCCAGGCGCCGATGGCGGTCGTCATCCTCTGCGGCCTGATCAGCTCGACCGTGCTCAACATGCTGGTCGTACCCGCGTTGTACCTGCGCTTCGGCGCGATCCGCGACGAAATCGACAGCGGCCAGATACTGCGCCGCCGTTCCACCGATTCTTTCAACGAAGCATGAACCAAGGAGACATCACCATGAAGAAAACCCTGCTGGCCCTGCTCTGCACCACCAGTCTGCTCAACCCTATCGCCTACGCGGCCGACAAACATGATCACGGCGCCAAACATGGCGGCATCGTGCAGGAAGCCGGCGAGACCGAATTCGAACTCGTCGTCAAGGCCGATTCGATGACGCTATATGTTTTCCACCAGGAGAAGCCGCTGGCAACCGCAGGGGCCAAGGCCGAGGCGACCCTGCATGCCGGCGGCAACAAGACTGCGGCGATGCTCACGCCGGCCGGCGACAACAAACTTGCCGCGCAGGGCAGCTTCAAGACCGGCGTCGGGGCTCGTGTCGCCGTGGCCGTCACCCTGCCGGGCAAACCCGAGGCGAAGCTCAATTTCCGCCTGAAATAAGCTGATCCGGGACGGACGATGGCGAACTGGCAGCGACTTGAACTGCGATTTCCACCGCTGGCGCTGACGCTTGCCTTCGCGGCCTTGATGGTAGCCGCTGACAGGATGGCCCCGGCGCTGGCGCTGACCGGACGTCACGGTCATGTCGCGGGAACGGCAATACTGTTGATCGGTGGGTTGGTCTGTCTGGTCGGGGTGATTCAGTTCCGGGCTCATGCGACCACGGTCGATCCGATGGCACCGGATCGATCGTCCGCGCTGGTCACCACCGGCATCTACCACCATACGCGCAACCCGATGTACCTCGGTTTTGCCGTGATGCTGATCGGCGTCGGGACGATCCTCGGCAGCCTGCCCGCGCTAGCGCTGCTGCCCCTGTTCGTCATCTATCTCACGCGCTTCCAGATCGTCCCGGAAGAACGGATACTGGCGGGCAAGTTCGGCGCGCCTTACTTCGCCTATCTGGCGCGCGTGCCGCGCTGGCTATAGTGCGACGGTACTTCAGGAGTGCAGTCCGATGACCCGATGTGCAAGCGATAGCTGCGGATGTGAGAGCGGGAAAACCGCGGCGGCGGTAGCGCCGGCGCAGATTGCCGACGGCGTCAGCACGACGCTGGCCATCGTCGGGATGGACTGTCCGACCGAGGAAGCGCTGATTCGCGACAAGCTGGCCGCCCTGCCCGGCATCGGCGATCTGTCCTTCAATCTGATGCAGCGCACCCTGACCCTGAGGCACGCGCCCGACGCGCTGGCGCCGGCGATCGAGGCGATCCACGCGCTTGGCATGGAGGCCAGCCAGGCCCCGGACGAGGCCGCCGCCGCAACGCCGGCGACGGCCGCCTGGTGGCCGCTTGCCCTGTCCGGCGTGGCGGCGACCGCCGCCGAAGCCGTGCATTGGTTCGACGGCGGCAACCACTGGATCGAGGCCGGCCTGGCCCTGGTCGCCATCCTGGCAGGCGGCCTGCCTACCTACAAGAAGGGCTGGATCGCGCTGCGCAACGGCAATCTAAACATGAACGCCCTGATGTCGATTGCGGTGACCGGCGCCTTGCTCATCGGCGAGTGGCCCGAGGGGGCGATGGTGATGTTTCTCTTCGCCCTGGCCGAAGTCATCGAGGCGAAATCGCTCGACCGCGCACGCAATGCGATTCGCGGCCTGATGGCGCTGGCACCCGAAACCGCGACGGTCCTGCAGGACGACGGCAGTTGGGTCGAGGTCACCGCCGCCAAGGTGCCCCTTGCAGCCAGGGTGCGGGTGCGGCCCGGCGAGCGCATCGCGCTCGACGGCATGATCGTGTCCGGCCGCTCGGCGGTCAATCAGGCGCCGATCACCGGCGAAAGCCTGCCGGCGGACAAGGCCGAGGGCGATCCGGTTTTCGCCGGCACCATCAACGAAGCCGGCTCGTTCGAGTACCGGGTCACGGCGACCGCCACGCAATCGACGCTGGCCCGCATCATCCACGCGGTCGAAGAAGCCCAGGGTACGCGGGCGCCGACGCAGCGTTTCGTCGACCGTTTCGCCCGCGTCTATACCCCGGCGGTGTTCGCCGTCGCCGTCGGCATGGCGCTGATCCCGCCGCTGCTGATGGACGCGCCATGGTTCGACGCCGTGTACCGCGCCCTGGTGCTGCTGGTCATTGCCTGCCCCTGCGCGCTGGTGATATCGACGCCGGTGACGATCGTCAGCGGGCTCGCGACGGCGGCCCGCCACGGCATCCTGATCAAGGGCGGCGTGTATCTGGAAGAGGGTCGCCGGCTCGCCGCCCTGGCACTCGACAAGACCGGCACGCTGACCCACGGCCGGCCGGCGCAAACCGACTTCGCACGATTGGCGGGCGACGACGATGCGACCCTGCGCCGCATCGCCGCCGGCCTCGCCGGACGTTCGGACCATCCGGTGTCGCAGGCGGTGGCCCGGGCGGCAGCCGCGAAGGGTCTGCTCCCTGTGAGCGTGGATGAGTTCGCCGCCCTTCCGGGGCGCGGCGTGCGCGGCCGCATCGATGGGCGCGACTACCGTTTCGGCAACCATCGCCTGATCGAGGAACTCGGGCTGTGCTCCGCCGCGCTGGAGGCGCGCCTTGATGTGCTCGAACGCCAGGGCAAGACCGTCGTTCTGCTGGCCGACGCAACGCAGGTGCTGGCGCTGTTCGCCGTCGCCGATACCCTGCGCCCGAGCAGCCGGGAGGCCATCGCCGACCTGCATCGCCTCGGCGTGCGGACGATCATGCTCAGTGGCGACAATCCGCACACGGCGCAGGCCATCGCCGCCCAGGCGGGCATCGACGAAGCGCGCGGCAACCAGCTGCCGGAGGACAAGCTCGCCGCCATCGAGGGGCTACGCGCCGGTCTTGGCCCGGTCGGCATGGTCGGCGACGGCATCAATGATGCGCCGGCGCTGGCCCGCGCCGACATCGGCTTCGCCATGGGCGCAGCCGGCACCGATACCGCGATCGAGACCGCCGACGTGGCCCTGATGGACGACGACCTGCGCAAGCTGCCGCTGTTCGTTCGCCTGTCGCGCGCGACCGCGGCCGTACTGCGGCAGAACATCGCCCTGGCGCTGGGCATCAAGGCGGTGTTCATCGTCCTGGTCTTCATGGACCAGGCGACGATGTGGATGGCGGTTTTCGCCGACATGGGCGCAAGCCTGCTGGTGGTGGCGAACGGGCTGCGGCTTCTGCGCCGCTGATTGGCCGATCGTGCCAGGACGGCGACAGCGCTGTATCGCCGTCCCGCCAGCGCCGACTTTCAGCCGGACTACTTGAAGCCGATGATGGCCTGATCGACCGCCAGGCTTTCGCCCGGCTGCGCCAGCAGCTTATCCACCACGCAGTCGCGCTCGGCCTTCAGCACGTTCTCCATTTTCATCGCCTCGATCCTGGCCAGCACTTCGCCGGCCTTGACCTCCTGTCCGGGCTTGACCGCGACCTGGGTCAAGAGGCCCGGCATCGGCGACAGCAGGAACTTCGACATGTCGGGCGCCGCCTTGACCGGCATCAGCGCCAGCAGGTCGGCGGCATGCGCGCTCATCACCTGCACGTCGGCCTGCACGCCCCAGTGGAACAGGCGGTAAACCGAGCCGCGTCGCTCGACCTGCATGCAGATCGGCTGGCCGTTGAGCGTCCCGCGATAGAGGATGTCGCCGAACTGCCAGTTCGAGCGGATCGCGTAGTTGCCGTCCGCCAGCCTGACATCCCAGCCGCCTTCGGCCGGCGTGATCGAGGCCGGGTGGCGCTCGCCGTTGAACAGCACCACGTATTCGCTGCCGGGCTTGTACTCGTGTCCCGGCATCTGCCCGGTGATGGTGGCGTTGCGCGCCAGGTACTGGCGATGGATCGCCGCGGCGGTGGCGACCAGCATCAGCGGATCGTCGTGCGGCACGTCGGCGGCATTGAAGCCCTTCGGATACTGGTCGGCGATCAGGCCGGTGTTGAAGTTGCCCGAGGTGAAACGCGGATGCTGCATCAGCGCGGCCTGGAAGGAAATGTTGCTGGCCACGCCGCGGATCACGAACTCGTTCAGGGCATCGCGCATGCGGGCGATGGCCTGGTCGCGCGAGGCGGCGTGGACGATCAGCTTGGCGATCATCGAGTCGTAGAACATCGAGATCTCGCCACCTTCATAGACGCCGGTATCGACCCGCACGCCGCCCTCGGCGGGCGGCGGCACGTACTTCACCAGGCGACCGGTCGAAGGGAGGAAGCCGCGGAAGGGGTCCTCGGCATTGATCCGGCATTCCATGGCCCAGCCGTTGATCTTGAGATCTTCCTGCTTGAACGTCAGCTTCTCGCCGGCGGCGACGCGGATCATCTGCTCGACCAGGTCCAGCCCGGTGATCAGTTCGGTGACCGGATGCTCGACCTGCAGGCGGGTGTTCATTTCGAGGAAGTAGAAGCTCTTGTCCTTGCCGCCAACGACGAACTCGACGGTGCCGGCCGACTGGTAGTTGACTGCTTTCGCCAGGGCCACGGCCTGCTCGCCCATGGCCTTGCGCGTCGCCGCGTCGAGGAAGGGGCTCGGCGCCTCCTCGATCACCTTCTGGTGGCGGCGCTGGATCGAGCACTCGCGCTCGTGCAGGTAGAGCGTGTTGCCGTGCGCGTCGCCCAGTACCTGGATCTCGATGTGGCGCGGCTCCTCGACGTACTTCTCGATGAACACGCGGTCGTCGCCGAAGGCGTTCTTGGCCTCGGTCTTGCAGGAGGCGAAACCTTCGTGGGCCTCCTTGTCATTGAAGGCCACGCGCAGGCCTTTGCCGCCGCCGCCGGCCGAGGCCTTGATCATCACCGGGTAGCCGATGCCCCTGGCGATCTCCACGGCCTGCTCTGGCGTGTCGATGGCATCGTTGTAGCCGGGAATGACATTGACCTTGGCGGTCAGCGCCAGCTTCTTCGAGGCGATCTTGTCGCCCATCTGCTCGACCGAGTAATGCTTGGGGCCGATGAAGACGATGCCTTCCTCTTCCAGCCGGCGCGAGAAGGCGGCGTTCTCCGAGAGGAAGCCGTAACCCGGATGCACGGCCTCGGCGCCGGTCTGTTTGCAGGCGGCGATGATCTTGTCCATCGACAGGTAGGATTCCTTCGACGGCGGCGGTCCGATGCAGACCGACTCGTCGGCCATGGTCACGTGCATCGCATCCTTGTCCGCTTCGGAATACACGGCGACGGTCGCAATGCCCATCTTGCGGGCGGTCTTGATCACACGACAAGCGATCTCGCCGCGGTTTGCAATCAGTATTTTTTTGAACATGCTATGTCCTCAATTCGAAGAGAGGCTATGAACGATTTTGCGCGTGGAGAGCGAGGCAGCCAGGAGTCCGCAACGAGACAGTGCTGTAGCACGGCGAGGAGCGGACGACGCAGCGAACGAAGCTATCCACGATGCAAAACTCGTTCAGAGAGGGATGTTGCCGTGCTTGCGCCATGGATTCTTGATGTCTTTTCCTCGCAGCATGGCCAGCGAGCGGCAGATGCGCTTCCTGGTCTCGTGCGGCATGATCACGTCGTCGATGAAGCCGCGCGCGCCGGCGACGAAGGGGTTGGCGAACTTGGCCTTGTACTCGGCTTCCTTTGCCGCGAGCTTGGCCGGGTCGTTCTTGTCCTCGCGGAAGATGATTTCCACCGCACCTTTCGGCCCCATCACCGCGATCTCGGCGCTGGGCCAGGCGAAATTGACGTCGCCGCGCAGGTGCTTCGAAGCCATCACGTCGTAGGCACCGCCGTAGGCCTTGCGCGTGATCACGGTGATCTTCGGCACCGTGCATTCGGCGTAGGCATACAGCAGCTTGGCGCCGTGCTTGATGATGCCGCCGTATTCCTGCGCGGTGCCCGGCATGAAACCCGGCACATCGACGAAGGTGACGATGGGGATGTTGAAGGCGTCGCAGAAACGCACGAAGCGGCCGGCCTTGATCGAGCTCTTGATGTCGAGGCAGCCGGCCATCACCATCGGCTGGTTGGCGACGATGCCGACGGTCTGGCCCTCCATGCGGGCGAAACCGGTCACGATGTTCTTGGCGTGGTCGGGCTGGACCTCGAAGAAATCGATGTCGTCGACCACCTTGAAGATCAGTTCCTTGATGTCGTAGGGCTTGTTCGGGTTGTCCGGCACCAGCGTATCCAGGCTGTGGTCGAGGCGGTCGGCGGGGTCGTTGGTCGGCCGCATCGGCGGCTTTTCCTTGTTCGACAGCGGCAGGTAGTTGAAGAAGCGGCGCAGCATGACCAGCGCCTCGACGTCGTTCTCGAACGCCAGGTCGGCCACGCCCGACTTGCTGGTATGGGTGACGGCGCCGCCGAGTTCCTCGGCCGTGACCTCTTCGTGGGTCACCGTCTTCACCACTTCCGGACCGGTGACGAACATGTAGGAGGAATCCTTGACCATGAAAATGAAATCCGTCATCGCCGGGCTATACACGGCGCCGCCGGCGCAAGGGCCCATGATCATCGAGATCTGCGGGATCACGCCGCTGGCCATGACGTTGCGCTGGAACACATCGGCGTAACCGCCAAGCGCGGCAACGCCTTCCTGGATGCGGGCGCCGCCCGAATCGTTGAGGCCGATCACCGGGCAGCCGACCTGGATCGCCTTGTCCATGATCTTGCAGATCTTCTCGGCATGGGCTTCCGACAGCGCGCCGCCGAACACCGTGAAATCCTGCGAGAAGACGAAGACCATGCGGCCATTGATCGTACCGTAGCCGATCACCACGCCGTCGCCCGGGATCTTTTCCTGCTCGGCCATGCCGAAATCGACGCAGCGGTGCTCCTTGAACATGTCCCACTCTTCGAAGGTGCCGTCGTCGAGCAGCAGCTCGATGCGCTCGCGCGCCGTCAGCTTGCCCTTGGCATGCTGGGCGTCGATGCGCTTCTGGCCGCCGCCGAGCGCCGCCCGTCGGCGCTTTTCATCCAGCTGGTCGATGATTTCATGCATGGTCGCTTCTCCCGTAAAACTGAGTATGTTTCATTCCTGTCCGCCGGCCAGGTCCAGCAGCCGCTTTGCCGCGGCTGTCGGCGTGATGCTGCCGGCCTCCACCGCCGCGGTCGTGGCGGCCAGCGTGTCGCGCACCGCCGGATGCCGGCGAAAACCTTCGCGCAAACCGCTGTCCACCAGCTGCCACATCCAGGCCAGGGCCTGGTGCCGGCGCCGCGCGGCGAATTCGCCGCTCGCCTCCAGCGTCGCGCGAAACGTCTCCAGCGTCTGCCAGAACGCCTCCAGCCCATCCTTGCGCGCGGCGGACAAGGTCAGCACCGGCGGCTGCCAGTTGATTGATGCCGGATGCAGCATGGCCAGCGCCGAGCGCATCTGCGCGGCCGCAAGTTGCGCCGCCGCCGGATC
>JADYZH010000162.1 GCA_020853215.1 Sulfuritalea sp.
TCAACGGCGAGATGGAACGCACCGCGCGCATGGTGACGGACATCTCGCTCGCCTCCAGCGAGCAGCAGAACGCCATGACGCAGCTGGCGCAGAACGTCGAGCAGGTGGCCATCATGACCGAGCAGAACGTTTCCGTGGTCGGCCAGACGAAGGGCGCGGTGGAGCGCCTCGACGCGGTGACCGGCCGCATGCGCAAGGCGGTGCAACAGTACAGGATTTGAAAAGCCCAGAAGCCGGGGGGCTCCCATGCCAATCCGGTAGTGCGTTTCCGATCGCCATATCAGACAAGACGGATCGGGAGCGGCTCCTGGGATTTACTTCTTGCCTTTATTTTTCGCCGGGATGGGCTCTAGCAGCGCGGAAATATCCACACCCAGCGCACTGGCCAGCCGCTCCAGACCGTCGATCGAGATGTTTGTGACGCAGCGCTCCAGTTGCGACACATAGGTACGATGGAAATTCGCCAGTTCGGCCATCTTCTCCTGGCTTAGTTTCCTCTCTGTCCGCAACAGCCTGAGCTTGCGGGCGATTCTTTCGCGTGCTTCGCCGCCGTGTTTCTTCGCCGTGCTCATGATGGTGCGAAGAATGATCGGCTACCGTGTTTCGATCTACAGCCTATAACTCTACCGTCAATATATCGCCATAATTAATCCTGCATAGGCTATCATTACCCTCGGTGGCTTAAGATAATTCATAAATAGCCGCTAACTTGGGCAAGACAACCTCCAAGAACACGAGGGTGAGGGATTATGAGGAATCCGGCTTCCGGCTCGAGCCGCAAATCCTTACTGGCGGAACTGCGCCTCTTGGTCACGGCGGCCATCCTGCCCTTGGCCGGGTTGGTATCGTGGGTCGTTTACGACCGGCTCCAGCATGACCTAGAGGATGGCGCAGCCTTGGCAGGCCGCCTTGCCCGCTTTACCGCCGCCGACGCGGAGCGCTTCCTCCGTGTCACCGAATCGCTGTTGGGATCCGCAGCACGACAGCCGCACATCGCGGATCCCCGTTCTGACGGCTGCGACTCGGCTTTCGAGATCTTCTCCAGCTTGTCCCCGGCTTATCGTGGCTACGTCGTCAGCGACGCACAGGGGCGGGTCCTTTGTTCCGGACATATGCGCGATGACTACCGCTTTCCGGAAGGCGAAAAGGTGTTCTTCCCGCCGCCGGACAGGCGCGCGCACTATGCCGTCGGCAATGCCTTGCCCGACTCGATAGGCGGCGGCATGGTGGTGCCCATCGCCCACCCGATCGCAAGCAATGCCGGTGAAGCGGGCGGCAGCATCGCCGTCAGGTTCGATGATGGGCATTTCCTGCCCATTGTCGCGGCGGCGAGATTGCCCGAAGGCGTAGCAGTTGGGATTTTCGATGGTGTCGGCCAATTGCTGGCAAGCACGTCTGAAGTCGCCGTCGCCGTATGGCGCGGAATCGACAACGTACCGGCCATGGAAGGGATGCGCCAGCGGAACGAAGGCGTGATCCGTGCCGAAGAGACGGCGGACGGCCTGCACCATTATGGATTCTCCAGAGTGGCCGGCACCGATTGGGTCGCGGTTGCCGCCCTGTCTACCGCACAGGCCAGTTCGGCCGTCCGCCAGCGCGCATGGATCGCGGGGGGGTGGCCCTGATCGTGCTTGGCGGCACCATCGCGCTCGCAACGTTGCTTGGGCGTCGAATCCTGCGGCCGCTCGTGCGGGCGGCCAGGATCGCGGGACATGCGGCGAACGGCAAGCTCGACGCGCGACTGCCCGCGGATGGCCCAGCCGAAATGGCGATCGTGGCGACCCAGTTCAACCGCATGATGGACGCCCTGTCCAGCGAGCGGCAGGCGCTGCGAGCGAGCGAGGCGCGCTATCGCGAGCTTGTCGAGCTGTCTTCCGACTGGTTATGGGAGCAGGATGCTGAGCATCGCTTCACCTGGGTCGAAGGCAGTGCCTTTGTCGTCGCGGGCGTTGAACATAATGTAATCGGCAAACGCCGCTGGGAAATCCCCGGCTACGCGCCGCTGACGGAGAGCTGGGATGAATTCAAGGCAAGGCTGGACAGCCACAAGCCATTCCTGGGCATCATGTTCAAACAGGTCGCGCCCTCGGGCGCGATCCATTATCTGCGCGTCAGCGGAAAGCCGGTCTTCGACGAGGCGGGTGGGTTCGTAGGCTACCGTGGCCTTGCCGCCGACGTCACGGCGGAAGTGTCCGGCCGGATGGCGCTGCAGGAGAGCGAGCGCAAGTACCGGGATGTTTTCGACAAGAATCATCGCATCAACCTGCTCGTTGAGCCTGAGAGCGGCTGGATCGTCGATGCGAGCGAATCGGCATGCGGATTCTTTGGCCATGCTCGCGCGGCGATGACGAAGCTGCACTTGGCGGATCTGGGCCTGCAACCATGGGGTTCGCCGGAGCATGCGCGGGCTACGGCGATTCCCTCTGGCGTGCAGGAGTTCGTCTGGCGGCCCATCGGGGCGGACGAGATCGTGCTGGAGGCGCGCAGCGGGCCGGTCAACGCCGCAGGCCGCGAAGTCCAGTTCGTTTCGCTGTACGACGTGACGGCGCGGAAAAAGGCCGAGGACCGCCTGCGAATCCTGGTCCGCGCCGTCGAGCAGAGCCCGGCTTCCATCGTGATCACCGACACGGCCGGCCGGATCGAGTATGTCAACCCGCGCTTCGAGGAGGTCACCGGCTACGCCAAGGAGGAGGTGATCGGAAAGAATCCTCGTATCCTGAAGTCCGGTTGCAACCCGCCGGAACTGTACGAGGCCCTGTGGCGGTCCATTGCGTCCGGGGGGGAATGGCGTGGCGAGCTGTGCAATCGGGCGAAGAGCGGCGAACTGTACTGGGAGACCGCATCGATTTCGGCCGTCCTGGACGAGGAGGGCCGGATCGCGCACTTCGTCGCGGTCAAGGAGAACGTCACCGAGCGCAAGCGCCTGGATGAGGAAATTCGCGAACTGAACGCCTCCCTGGAGCTGCGCGTGAAAGAGCGTACCGTGGAACTGGAGATGTCCAACCGCGAGCTTGACGCGTTCTCTTATTCGGTTTCCCACGATCTGCGGGCGCCGCTGCGGGCGATCAACGGTTTCGCCCATCTGATCGAGGAAAACGATGGCGCCCACCTGAGCGAGGAGAGCCGTCAAATGATAGAGCGGCTGAAACCAATGCCGTCCGCATGGGGGAGCTCATTGACGACCTGCTCCAACTGGCCCGCACCGGACGACAGGACATGCGTCCGCAGAAAGTCAGTCTCGGCGAGACGGCGGCGGAAGTGGTCAGGGAGTTGCAGATTCACCATCCGCAGGCAGAAGTTCGGATCGGTGAGCTGCCGACGTGGGTCTGCGACCGCACACTGATCCGGCAAGTCTTTGCCAATCTCGTCGGCAATGCGTTCAAGTATTCCGCCGGGCAAGCGGTCCCGCTGATCGAAATTGGCACGGTGCCCGGCAAAGGCGGCGCTGCAGCGGTCTTCGTCCGCGACAACGGTGCCGGCTTCGACATGCGCTATGCCCAGCGTTTGTTCGGCCTTTTCCAGCGGCTGCACAGCGCAGAGGAATTTCCCGGCACCGGCGTCGGGCTTGCCATCGTCAAGCGCATCTTGGAGCGACATGGAGGCCGCATCTGGGCGGAGTCGGCGCCGGACGAGGGCGCGACCTTTTATTTCACGTTGGGCGAGGCTGGGTGATGGCGATCCACAACTGGCCGATGCAGCGGCAGATCGACCTGGCGCTTGCGGTCATGGCGCTGCCGCTACTCGTAGCGCTCGTGCTGTTGTCCTGGCGTGCCGCGGCTGGCCGGATGGATGCCGCCTTGGAGAACCTGTCGGTGGTGGCACAATCGGCAAGCGCCAGGCCCGGGCTGATCGTCGCGAGGACGGAGGCTTTCCTCGCCGCGCTGGCCGAACGGCCGGGCATCGCTTCAATGGGACGCGGCGGCTGCGATCCGGTCTTCGACACCTTCACCGTTCAGAACCGCGAGTACGCCAACCTGTTGCTTGTGGATGAAACCGGAAGGGTCCGCTGCTCGGCCATTGCATTGCCCGCCGCAGTGCAGATGAGGCTCGGGCCGATGTACATGCACGAAGAAGCCAGTCGCGCGGACAAGCTGGTCATCGGCAAACCTGAACTAGGGTTCATCTCCGGGCGCTGGGTGGTGCCCATCGTCTACCCCTTGCGGGATGCGGGAGGACGCTTCCTCGGGCACATCGGCGTTTCAGTAAACCTCGAGCGCTTCCGGCCGCCGGCGATTGCCGTTGGGGCAGACATGAAGGTGCATCTGCTGCTGACGGACGCGAACGGCCTGGTCATTGTGTCGGGGGAGGGCGCGACCCTGAAGGTCGGGGACCGCGTCGATACGGCGATCCTCGCCGGCGAACGGGAAGCGACCCTGTCGCCGGGCTGGCTGCATGCGGCGTTTCCCGTTGCGGACAAACATTGGTACGCCTTGGCGCTGACGGAGGCCGGACCTGTCATGGCCGAAATGTGGCGTGCGGGATTGGTCTCCGGCGGTCCGGCTACGCTCTTGCTTGTCGCCGGGCTGTTGCTGGCGCGACGCATCTCGAGGGGGCTTACCGAACCCGCCCGCAAAATGGCGGAATCGTTCGATGCCGCGACCGATGGCCAGCCGCAGGCGCCGGTGCCGGTAGTTCCGGGCTGTGCCGCCGAATTCGCCACGGTGGTTTCGGCTTTCAACCGCAATATCGCAGCGCTGTCCGAGGAAAGGCGTCGCGTGGCCCAAAGCGAGCAGGAATTGAATTTCATTCTCTCGTCGGCCGGAACGGTGGTGTACATCCTGAGCGGCGACGGGCAATCGTTGCTTTATCTTAGTCCCGGCGCCGAAAAACTCTACGGAACCAGTGTGCGCAGCCTGGCGCAGGACCCCGGCATGCGTCATGAACACGTCCTGAAAGAGGACCGTCAGACGGTGGCTGCAATGATGCAGCAGGTGGCGGAGCGGGATCAGGGCATGGCCGAATACCGTATCCGCCGGGACGACGGGTCGATACGCTGGCTGAGGGAACAATGCCATGTCCTGCGCGACGCTGGCGGCCATCCTTGTCGTCTGAGCGGAGTCCTAGCGGATATCACAGATACGCGAGATCTGGTCGAGACACTGCTTGAAAGCGAGTCCCGGTTCAAGGCGCTGACCGCGCTCTCCGCCGACTGGTACTGGGAGCAGGACGAGGAGCTCCGCTTTACTCGACTGTCCGATTCGCCCGCCCGTCGCCTCGACCTGTCGATCGACGCCAACTACATCGGCAAGCGGCGCTGGGAATTGCCCACGGTCGGCATGAGCGAGGCGGATTGGGCCGAGCATCGGGCGACGCTGGCGCGCCACGCTCCCTTCCGCGGGCTCGAGTACGGGCTGATTCTGCCGGACGGCCGGTGCATCCATTTGAACATCAGCGGCGAGCCGGTCTTCGACAGGGAGGGCCAGTTCAAGGGCTACCGTGGAGTGGGTCGCGACATTACAGCGCGCAAACTGGCGGAACTGGAACTGAGGAAGCTCTCGGCCGCCGTCGAGCAGAGTCCCGTGTCGATTGTCATCACCGATATTCGCGGCGACATCGAGTACGTCAACCCGTGTTTCTGCCGCAGCACCGGTTACGCGGCCGAGGAGGTACGCGGCCGCAATCCGCGCATCCTCAAGTCGGGTGAGACACACGACGAGGAATACCGGCAGCTGTGGCAGGCCATCACGCGGGGCGAAGAATGGGCCGGCGAGCTGCACAACCGCAAGAAGAACGGCGAGCTGTTCTGGGAATTCGTGAGAATCATTCCATTGGTTTCCGGGAAGGGCGAGGTCATGAACTTCATGGCAGTGAAGGAGGACATCACGCTGCGCAAGGAGCTGATCGCGCGCGAGCAACTGCGGCAGGAGCAGATGCTGCACCACGCGCGCCTGGCGGCGATGGGCGAGATGGCTGCGGCGCTGGCCCACGAGCTCAATCAGCCGCTGGCCGCCATCGCCAATTTCAGCGGCGTGGTCGAGCACCAGCTCGCCGTGCCGCAGCCGAACCTGGCACAGGCGCGCGAAGTGGTGGATACCATCAAGGGCCAGGCGCTGCGCGCCGGCGACATCGTCTGGCGCATCCGCGAATTCTCGCGCAAGCAGGAGTCGCGGCGCGAGCCGACCGACATCAACGCCTTGGTGAGAGACGTGGTGCGCCTGGCCGACATCGCCGCCAAATCCCGCGAGGTCGTCTACGAATACGATCTGGCGCCGGGGCTGCCGAAGGTGACCGTCGATCGTGTGCAGATCGAACAGGTCATGCTCAATCTGATCCGCAACGGTGTCGAGGCCATGGAAGATGCGGCGGGAGAGAAGCAGCTGCGGCTGGCGAGCCGCCTGACTGAAAACGGCCGCGCCGTGCAATTGTCGGTCAGCGACTTCGGCTGCGGCCTGCCGGACCGCATTGCCACCGATTTGTTTACGCCGTTTTTCACCACCAAACCGGAGGGGATGGGGATGGGGCTGTCGATCAGCCGCGGCATCGTCGAGGCGCATGGCGGCAGCCTGTGGGCGTCGCCGAACGAGGGAGCAGGAACGACTTTTCATTTCACGCTGCCGCTGCAAGCCGGAGAGGCATGATGCCGAAGCGCGAGTTGGTGTTTGTCGTCGAGGACGACCCGGTGGTCAGGCAATCCCTGATCATGCTGATTGAAACCCTGGGCGTCGCGGTACGTGGCCATGCCACCGGGCGCGGCTTCCTCGACGATCCGGACTGCCGCCGGGCGTCATGCGTCGTGCTGGACGTGCGCCTGCCGGGTCTCGGCGGGCTGGAAGTCCAGTCGCGCATGACGGATCTGGGTTTGACCGCGCCGGTAATCTTCATTACCGGCCATGGCGACGTGCCGATGGCGGTGGAAGCCATGCGCGGCGGCGCGGTCGATTTTCTGCAGAAGCCCTTCGACAACCAGTCTCTGCTGGAGCGAGTGGGGCAGGCGATCGCCCGCGGCCGCGATCTGCGCCAGGAGGAGGAGCTGCGCAAGATTGCAACTGCGCGGCTGGCTACCCTGAGCCCGCGCGAGCGGGAAGTGCTGGCGCTGCTCGTTGAGGGCAGGATGAACAAGGCCATCGCCGCCGAGTTGGGCATCAGCTCTAAGACGGTCGAGGACCATCGTGCCAGCATCATGCGCAAGATGCAGGTACGGTCGGTCGCTGAACTGGTCAGGCTGGTGGCCGACAGCCGGCCAAGGATGGCGCAGTAGCTGCATCCATCTATCCGGGATATTCCGGATAGGATATTTCGCCCGATCCGGGATACTCCGGATTCAAGACCCGCCCTTGCCGCCGTTAGCGAATCCAAGGGGCGCATTTGTCGCCCGTCAAACAGGATTCGCCAATGGCTCTCCCAGAACCCGAGACCCAGGCAAGCGCCGGGTCGCCCGCAGTGTCGATACCGACCTGCATCGCCATGGTCGGTGCGACCTTCGGGGCGGTAATGGGTGGGTTCGGCACCGCATCTCTCCTTTTCGCTTTTCTGTTGCTTGCCGGCGGAGTGCTTGCTGGCATGTTTCTTCACAAACGCCAGCAGACACGTCTGGCGGATGCCGTCGCGCAGGCCATGTCGGCGGAAGAGGCCCGCCAGGACTCCGAGCTGGCCGCCTACCTGGGCAGCCTGCATGAAGTCTGCAGCGGCGTCTTTCCGCGCTGGAGACGGCACGTCGTCATTTCCCGCCAGCAGACCGAAGCTGCGGTTAGCGGACTGGCAGGCGAGTTCAAGGGGATATCCAAACGTATCGAGTGCGCCGTCGCCGCCTCTCGCTCCACGGCCGGCAACCTGACCGGCGGAGAGGAGGCCGGCATGGTCGGCATGATCGATGCCGTGCGTGAGGAACTGCTCGCACTGGTGACTTCACTCAAGTCGGTCCTCGAAGCAAAGGTTTCAATGCTTGCCGAGATTCGCAACCTGGCGGCCTTTACCGACGAGTTGAAGCGCATGGCCGTCGACGTCGCCAGCATCGCCGGCCAGACCAATCTGCTGGCGCTCAACGCCGCCATCGAAGCGGCGCGCGCGGGCGAGCAGGGGCGCGGATTCGCCGTCGTGGCCGACGAAGTGCGCAAGCTGTCCACGCAATCCGGCGAGACCGGCAAGCAGATCAGCCAGAAGGTCGAGATGGTCGCGGCCGCCATCGGCAGCACCCTGGCTTGCGCCGACGATCTGTCCGTCAGGGACGACGAGGTCGTCGCCGAAGCAGAGTCGGTGATTCACGGAGTGATCGCCCGTTTCAACAATTCGGTCGGCGTCCTTGCCGGCACGGCGGGGCAGTTGGAGCAGGAGAGCGAGGGCGTCCGGGAGCAGGTTTCCCGCGTGCTCGTCGACCTGCAATTCCAGGACCGCGTCAGCCAGATACTCGCCTTGATCGAAAATGACATTGGGCGCCTTGACGAGAAGATCAGCGCCGATGTCCGCAACATTTCGGAAGGGGCTCGGCCGCAGCCATTCGATATCGACAGCTGGCTGCGCCGGCTCGAGTCCGGATATACGACGCTGGAGCAGCACGAGCACCAGGGCGATGCGCAGCCCGACGCCGCCGCGAAGCCCGGCACCGACGGAATCACTTTCTTTTAGGAGCGGCCATGGGCAAAACCGTACTGATCGTCGACGACTCCGCCTCGCTGCGGCAGGTGGTCAACCTCACCCTTCAAAGCGCCGGCTACGATGTCATCGAGGCCTGCGACGGCAAGGATGCCCTGATCAAACTCGACGGCAAGAAGGTGCATCTGATCATTTCCGACGTGAACATGCCGAACATGGACGGCATCAGCCTCGTGAGGGAAGTGAAGAAGCACCCCACCTACAAGTTCACGCCGATCATCATGCTGACGACAGAATCGGGCGAGAACAGAAAGCAGGAAGGGCAGGCCGCTGGCGCCAAGGCCTGGGTCGTCAAGCCGTTCCAGCCGCAGCAGATGCTGGCGGCCGTCTCGAAACTGATCATGTAAGGGGAACACAGTGAGCCTGCGCATTGACACAACCCCATCCGGCCGCCGGTTGCACATCGAATGTGAGCTAACAGTCGCCACGGCCGCCGCCGTACGCGAGGAAATCCTGACGGCGCTGCCGCCCGGTGGAACTGGCGAGGTCGAGATCGACCTGTCGGGCGTGAGCGAGATCGATACGGCCGGCTTGCAGCTCATGCTGCAGCTCAAGCGCAAGTGCGGCGCCAGGCTGCGGCTGGTCAATCACTCGCCGGCGGTGCTGCAGATTCTCGACCTGAGCAACCTCGGTGCGCAGTTCGGCGATCCGGTCGTGATCTGTCCGCATGAGCGGTCGTCAGTGCAGTCCTGATCGAATCCGGAGGAAATCGCCATGATCGTCGATGAAGCGCGCGGCACCTTCTTCGAGGAAGCCCAGGAACTGCTCCGGCAAATGGAGCAAATCCTGCTGGCCTTCGAGATAGGCACACAGAACGAGGAAGCGGTCAACGAACTGTTCAGGGCGGCCCATACGATCAAGGGATCGGCGGGCCTGTTCAGGTTCGAGGAGATCGTCTCATTCACCCATGTGGTTGAGAGCGTGCTCGACCGGCTTCGCAGCGGTGCGCTCGAGGCGGACGATGGGCTATTGGGGCTGCTGCTGGAATGCGGCGATCACATCGGTACGCTGGTAGCCGCTGCCGCATCCGACAGCCCACTCGTGGAAGCCGTGCAGGCGCTTGGCAACGCACTGGTCGCTCGTCTGGAGGCATTCCTGCCCCGGCCAGCCGAGACCCCGCTGGCCGGGGAGTTCCTGCCCGAGCCGGAGCCCGCCTTGGCGGTCTCCGGCGGAGGCCCTCTTGGCGGCGCCGATACCTGGCACCTCTCGCTGCGCTTTGGCGCCGATGTGTTGCGTATGGGCATGGACCCCTTGGCCTTCATCCGCTATCTCACCACCCTCGGCGACATCGTGCATATCGAAACGCTGTGCGATGCACTGCCGCCCATTGAGGATTTCGATCCCGAGGCCTGCCATCTCGGATTCGAACTGGACTTAAGGAGCGCGGCCAGCCGGCAGGAGATCGAGGCAGTGTTCGAGTTCGTACAGGACGATGCCCAGATCCGCATCCTGCCGCCGCATGCCCGGGTCGAGGACTACATCGCCCTGATCGCCGAGCTGCCCGAGGAATCTTCGCGGTTGGGCGAGATACTGGTGGCCGGTGGTGCGCTGACGCGGCGGGAGCTGGAACAGGCCCTCCGCGCGCAGGCGCAGGACGCGCCCGAACGGCGTCTTGGCGAGATTCTGACGGATGCGGGCGCGGTGCATGAGCAGGTCGTCGAGGCTGCGCTGGACAAGCAGAAGCGCGGCGAGGAAAGGCGCGCTGCCGAGTCGCGCAGCGTCAAGGTGCCGGCAGACAAGCTTGATCGTCTTATCGATCTGGTCGGCGAGCTGGTTATCGCCGGCGCCGGCACCCAGTTGCTGGCGAACCGCTCGCGCCTCGGGGAACTGTCGGAATCCGCCTCCCAGGTGAACCGGCTGGTCGAAGAGGTGCGCGATGCCGCGTTGCGCCTGCGCATGGTGCAGATCGGCGAGGTGTTCAATCGCTTCCCCCGCGTCGTGCGCGACGTCAGCCGCGAGTTGGGCAAGGATATCGAACTGAAAATCAGCGGCGCCGAGACGGAGCTGGACAAGTCGATGGTCGAACGTCTCGGCGACCCGCTCATGCACCTCATGCGCAACGCCATGGACCACGGCCTGGAGACGGCCGAGGTGCGCCTGGCGCGCGGCAAGCCTGCGCGCGGCACAGTCAGTCTTGCGGCCCGCCACGAGTCGGGGAGCATCGTCATCGAAGTGCGCGACGACGGCCGCGGGCTGGATCGCGAGCGCATCCTGAAAAAGGCGGTCGAGCGCGACTTGGTGCAGGAAAGTCAGTCGCTGGAGGACGGCGAGGTCTATCGCCTGATCCTCGAGCCGGGCTTTTCGACCGCGGAAAAGGTGACCAACCTGTCCGGGCGCGGTGTCGGCATGGACGTCGTCAAGAGCAGCATCGAGGCGCTGCGCGGCGCCATCGACATCGAGAGCCGGCCAGGCGAGGGCGCCTGCATGCGTCTTACCCTGCCGCTGACGCTGGCAATCATCGACGGCTTCCTCGTTGGCGTCGGCGGTGCACATTTTGTACTACCGCTGGAAATGGTGGTCGAGTGCATCGAGCTGCCCGTCGGCGACGGGACGGGGGAGAGGGATTATCTCAACCTGCGCGGCCAGGTTCTGCCGTTCCTGCGCCTGCGCGAACTGTTCGAGGTGCCGCATCGGGCGCCACGGCGGCAGAACGTGGTGGTGGTGCAGTACGGCGGGCGCCAGGCCGGCTTGGCGGTCGACAGCCTGATGGGTGAATGCCAGACGGTGATCAAGCCGCTCGGCGTGCTCTTCGAAAAACTGCGCGGCATTTCCGGCTCGACCGTCCTCGCCAGCGGCGAGGTCGGCCTGATCCTGGACGTGCCGCAGTTGATTCAGTTGGCGACCGCCCGCGAGGGCGTGCAAATCGGGAATGCGGCGCGGCAGCGCGTCGCCCAATCGTAATTTGGGCAGGGAAAAGGAGACAGCGATGAAAAACATGAAAGTGGGCGTGAAGCTCGGGCTTGGCTTCGGCGTGGTGCTGCTGCTGCTGATCGCGGTGGCGGTCGTCGGCATCAACCGGCTGGCGAACATCAACGATGCGCTCGGCGACATCGTGCGCGACAAGTGGCCGAAGGTCGGGTTGCTGCAGGAGGGCCTCGCCGGCGTGAACGAGATCGGCATCGCGGCGCGCGACTTGGCCTTGTCCCAGGACCGCGACGCGGCTCAGAAGGCCCGGGAACGTATTCTTGAAGGCCGCAACGCCATCGGAAAGGCCTGGGAAAGCCTCCGACCGAAGCTGACCCAGCCGAAAGGGAAGGAGATGTTCCAGTCCATCCTCGAGGCGCGCGAGCGCTATGTCGCGGTGCAGAACCAGATCATCAAGCTGGTCGAGGAGGGCAAGCGCGACGAGGCGGCGATATATCTCGGCGCCGAGTTCCAGCCTGCCGCCGCCGAGTATCGCAAGCGAGTGAACGCGCTGATCAAATTCCAGGGCGATCTGATGAGCGAGACGGGGGTGGAGGCGGAGCATACCGTCGCCGCCGCCCGCACCCTGATGCTGATCCTTGGCGCAGCCGCTGTGCTACTCGGCATCGCCATCGGTTTTCTCATCACCCGCGGCCTGCTCAAGCAGCTCGGTGGAGAGCCGGACTACGCGGCGGATGTCGCCCGCAAGGTGGCCGACGGCGACCTGACCGTGGTCGTGGCGACCAAGGCCAACGACACTTCGAGTCTGCTCTTTGCCATGCGCGGCATGGTGGAGAAGCTCTCGAGGGTCATCGGCGAAGTGCGCTCCTCGGCCGACGGCCTGTCGGCCGCATCCGAGCAGGTCAGCGCCACCTCGCAGTCCCTTTCGCAAGGGGCCAGCGAGCAGGCGGCAAGCCTGGAGGAGACCAGCGCCTCGATCGAGGAGATGAGCGCCTCGATCAACCAGAACACCGAAAACGCCAAGGTCACCGACGGCATCGCCAACAAGGCGGCGAAGGATGCCGCCGACGGCGGCGAGGCGGTACGGGCGACGGTGGACGCCATGAAGTCGATCGCCGACAAGATCGGCATCATCGACGACATCGCCTACCAGACCAACCTGCTGGCGCTGAACGCCGCCATCGAGGCGGCGCGCGCCGGCGAGCACGGCAAGGGCTTCGCCGTCGTCGCCGCCGAGGTGAGAAAGCTCGCCGAGCGCAGCCAGGTCGCCTCGCAGGAGATCGGCGAACTGGCCGGCACCAGCGTGAAGACGGCCGAGAAGGCAGGCCAGCTCCTGCAGGAGATGGTGCCGAACATCCGCAAGACGGCCGAGCTGGTGCAGGAGATCACCGCCGCCTCCGAGGAGCAGTCGCAGAGCGCCGGACAAATCAACACGGCGATGGGTCAGCTCAACCAGACCACGCAGCAGAACGCGTCGGCCTCCGAGGAGTTGTCCGCCACCGCCGAGGAGATGAGCAGCCAGGCCCAGCAGCTGCAGCAGATGATGGCGATGTTCCGCCTCGGCGAAGGCGAGGCGGCTGCCACGCCTGGGACGGCACGCCAGGCGGCCAAGCCCGCACGCAAGGCCGCCAAGCGGGTGCGCGAGGAAGCGGCCCCCGCGGGGCTGGCGCTGGCCGATGCCGAGTTCGTGCGCTACTGAGCGGAGGCGGCCATGTCCCAGACCCAACTCGCGGTTGCGGCCGGCAACCCTCCGGTCGCGGGCTTGCCGGCAGGCATCGGCGAGCCTCAGCAGTACCTGGTGTTTTCACTGTGCGGGGAAACCTTCGCCATCGGAATCCGAAGGATCAAGGAGATCATCGAATATGGCCACCTGACCGAAGTGCCGATGATGCCGGACCTGGTGCGCGGAGTGATCAACCTGCGCGGCGCCGTCGTGCCGGTTGTCGACCTGGCGGTGCGCTTCGGCCGCGCGCCGACCGCCATCGCGCGCCGCACCTGCATCGTCATCGTCGAGATCGAGGCGCAGCCGGGAGCGAGCCATGTGATCGGCGTCATCGTCGATGCCGTCAACGAGGTGCTGGACATCCCGGCCCACGATATCGAGCCGCCGCCCTCGTTCGGCGCCCGCATCCGCAGCGACTTCGTCGAGGGCATGGGCAAGGTGGCCGGCAAGTTCGTCATTCTTCTGAACCTGCAACATGCGCTATCGGTCGATGAACTCGTGGATATCGTCGGCGTCGCCGGCGAGACGGAGAGTGGCGCCGTGCGGCCCGGGCTGACTTTTGCCGGATGAGGGGGCAGGGGCCGGAAACATGGATTATGCGATCACCGATGCGGAGTTCAGCCGATTCCAGGCCCTCATGCAACGGGTGGCCGGCATCCACCTGCCGCCCTCGAAAAAGCCCCTGGTGAGCGGGCGCCTGTCGAAGCGCCTGCGTGAGCGCGCCATCGACAGCTTCGGCGACTACTATCGCCTTATTGTCGGCGGCGGCGATCCCGCCGAGCTGCAGACCGCGATCGAGTTGTTGACGACCAACGAAACATACTTCTTCCGCGAGCCGGGGCATTTCGATTTCCTGGCCCGCGAGGTCCTGCCGGACCTGCGTCCCGGCGCTGGCTTCAGGGTCTGGAGCGCGGCCAGCTCGACCGGCGAGGAAGCCTACAGCATCGCCATGGTGCTGATGGACAAGTTGGGAGAGTCCGTACCCTGGGAGGTGTTCGGCTCGGACATCAACAGCCGGGTCATCGACATCGCACGCTCCGCTACCTATGCGACCACGCGCAACGAGGAGGGAATCCCGCCGGACTACCGCCGGCGCTTTTGCCTGCGCGGCGCCGGAGCCATGGCCGGCAAGCTGCGCGTCGATGCGGCCGTGCGGGAACGGGTGCGCTTTGCGCAGCTGAATCTCAACGGCGACCTGAAGAGCGCCGGCGAATTCGACGTGATTTTCCTGCGCAATGTCATGATCTACTTCGACATGGACATGAAGCGCCGCGTCGTGGCGGCGCTGCACCGGCAACTCAGGTCGGGCGGCTGGCTGTTCATCGGCCATTCGGAAAGCCTGAACGGCGTCACCGACAGCTTCCGGCAGGTGCGCCCGACGATCTACCGCAAGGAGCGCCGCGCATGATCCCCATCAATCCGGCGGCGATCGACATCTTCCTGCAGCCCGGGGAGATCTATTTCGGCGACCGCGGCACGCGCATCCGCACGGTGCTCGGCTCCTGCGTCTCGATCACCTTCTGGCATCCCCGTCTGCTGCTCGGCGGCATGTGCCACTACATGCTTCCCGGGCGCAATGGGGACGCGGCGGAGCAGCGGGACGGACGCTATGCCGACGAGGCTCTCGATCTGCTCATCGACGAGATGCGCGCCGCCGGCACACAGCCGCGCGACTACCAGGCGAAGATCTTCGGCGGCGGCCGGATGTTCTCCTTCGCCGCAGGCCAAGGGGCGCTCGACATCGGCAATCGCAACATCGAGATGGGGCGGCGCCTGCTGCGCGGCCACGGACTGGAACCGGCCAGCGAGCACCTGGCCGGCGTCGGGCACAGGAGCATCGTCTTCGACGTGGCGAGTGGTGACGTGTGGGTGCGCCACATGCCGGAGCAGGCCGGACTGAGGGATGTGGCATGAACGAGTGGACGGCGACCGGAACGGAGGCAGGCATGTACGTCATGTGGGACGAAAAATTTGCGACAGGTGTCGAGATCGTCGACAAGCAGCATCGCGGCCTAATCCATATTCTGAATGGGCTTTACAAGAGCATCGGCGAGGGGCGCGGCGACGCCGCGCTGCACGGCATTTTCGGCGAATTGCAGCGCTATGCCGACTACCATTTCGACACCGAGGAACGCCTACTCAAGAAGCATGGCGTGGAATCCCGCCATCAGGCCGAGCACGTCATCAGGCACGTGGCCTACCGGCGCCGCATCGAGGCGCTCAGGGCACGCCACGACGAAGGCGAACGGTTGATTCCGATCCAGGTACTGGCCTTCGTCTGCGACTGGTGGCTGGAGCACATCCTTACCTGCGACCGCGTGTTCGAGTCTCTGGCGGTAACGGCACGGGGCTCCGAGCCGGGTTCGGGGTGGGAGGAAAATTCATGAGCGGCGAGATCAAGGTCCTTGTCGTCGACGATTCGGCGGTCGTGCGCCAGGTGATGAGCGACATCCTCGGTCGCGAGCCCGGCATCCGCGTCATCGGCACAGCGCCCGATCCGATCTTCGCGCTCGAGCGCATGCGCCGGGAGTGGCCCGACGTCATCACCCTGGACGTCGAGATGCCGCGCATGGACGGCGTCACTTTCCTGAAGAAGGTCATGGCAGAGCGGCCGACGCCGGTAGTCATCTGTTCTTCGCTGACCCAGGCCGGCGCCGAGACGACCATGCAGGCCTTGGCGGCCGGCGCCGTGTCGATCATTACCAAGCCTACCCTCGGCCTGAAGGACTTCCTGCGCGAGTCGTCGAACGATGTGGTTGCGGCCGTGCGTGCCGCCGCCGTCTCGCGGGTGCGCAACCTGGCGGCGCGGCCCGCAGCCCGGGCTGCGGCCGAGCCGGCCGAGGCAACGGCCGTCGCCCACGCCATGGCCAAGACCACCGACAGTATCGTTGCCATCGGCACGTCCACCGGCGGCACCCAGGCGCTCGAGGCCCTGCTGACGGCCCTGCCGGTGACGGTGCCGGGAATCGTCATCGTGCAGCACATGCCGGAGAAGTTCACGGCCTCGTTCGCCGAGCGCCTGAACAGGCTGTGCGAGATCGACGTGTTCGAGGCGAAGGACGGCCAGCGCGTCGTGCCCGGCCGCGCCCTCATCGCGCCGGGCGGCCGGCACATGCAGCTCAAGCGCAGCGGCGCCCAGTACCTCGTCGAGGTGAGCGACGGCCCTGTAGTCAACCGCCACCGTCCGTCGGTGGATGTGCTGTTCCGTTCGGTGGCGAAGTACGCCGGGCGCAACGCGTTGGGCATCATCATGACCGGCATGGGCGACGACGGCGCACGAGGACTGAAGGAGATGCACGACGCCGGCGCCCGCACCATTGCCCAGGACGAGGAGACCTGCGTGGTGTACGGCATGCCGAAGGAAGCTGTCAAGCTCGGCGCGGTCGACCGCATCATGCCTCTGCAGCACATCGCAGCGGCGCTGCTCTGAGGGAGGCGCAGCGCACATGCCGGTCCGTCACCCCGCCATGCCATGAAAACGCTCAGGTTCCCGCGCGACCCTTCGCTGCAGCCCGGCCTGCCGGCGGAGGCAGCCCTCGGCGAGCTCTTCATGCGCTTCCCCTCTCCGGTCGCGCTGGTGGACCGGAACGGCAACGCCCTGTTCATGAACCGCGAGTTCGAGAAACGCCACGGCCCCGGTGCCATCGCCGCGGACTGCCTGCGGGCACTCCCGTCCGGAGCGGGAGGGATGCCGCTGGCCATGCCCGTCGTGGCCCGGGACGGCAGCATCGTCCAGGCCCGGATCATGGAAGTCGGCGGCGGTGAGCACTTTGCGGTGCTTGTCGATGGCGGTGACGATGGCGAGCTCCTCGGGACGCTGGCTTTCCTGCGATCGCGGGTGTCGGAGCTCGAAAGGCAGGCGACCACCGACCACCTGACGGGCGCCTGGAACCGGGCGCATTTCGAGCGCGTCGTCGGCAACGAAATCGACCGCAGCAACCGGTACCGGCAGCCCGTGTCGTTGATCCTGCTGGATGTCGATCACTTCAAGCGCATCAACGATGGTTTCGGCCATGACGCAGGAGATGCCGTGCTGCGCGCTCTGACCCGCCTGGCCGGCGACGGCATCCGCTCCACAGACATGCTTTTCCGCTGGGGCGGCGAGGAGTTCGCCGTGCTGGCGCCATCGACCGGCTACCGCGGCGCGGCTGCCCTGGCGGAGACCCTGCGCCGGCTGGTCGAGCGGCACGGCTTCCCGGCCGCAGGTTCGCTGACGATCAGCCTCGGCGTTGCCGAGCATGCCGCGGGCGAGGATGCGGCGGCCTGGTTCCGCCGAGCCGATGCAGCGCTCTATGAGGCCAAGCACGGCGGGCGCAACCGGCTCTGTGTGGACCGGCTCGGCTGTTCCGATCTGTGGGCGGCCGATCGCGGCCGCGCCACGCTTGGCCTGGTGTGGCACGAAGCCTACGAGTGCGGCGACCCGACCATCGACGGCGAGCACCGCCAGCTATTCGTCCTGGCCAACGAGCTCATCAGCGCCTCGATCGGCAGCAAGGCCGGACCGGAAGCGGGGAGAAAGGCCCTCGACAGGCTGATCGAGCACCTGGTCAGGCATTTCTCGGACGAGGAGTCGATCCTCGAGCGGCACGGCTATCCCGGCCTGGGTGCGCACAAGCGCGCTCATGAACGATTGGTCCGGCGGGCTCTGGAACTCAAGTCCATGGCCAAGGCCGGAAAGGGCGGGCTGGGCGCGCTGGTCGAGTTCCTCGCCGACGACGTCGTCGCCGGCCATCTGTTCAAGATGGACAGGGAGTTCTACCCCATCCTCGGGCAGGCCACCTGGACACGCGAATGAGCGGGATATTCCCGCTCCGCTCGACAGCATTGTCCGCTCGCGCGGGACGCGCGGTCTCGATCAGCCCAGAGTGAAATAGAAGACGGCGCCCCGGCCGACGGCGCCTTCGGCCCAGATGCGCCCGCCGTGGCGCTGGACGATGCGCTGCACGGTGGCCAATCCGATGCCGGTGCCGGCGAACTCGTCGGGCCGGTGCAGGCGCTGGAAGGCGCCGAACAGCTTGCCGGCGTGGGCGGGGTCGAAGCCGGTGCCGTTGTCGCGCACGTAGAAGACGCGCTCGCCGTCGAGTGCGGCCTCGCCGAATTCGATACGCGGCCCCGCCGTGCGTTCCGTGAATTTCCAGGCGTTGTGCAGCAGGTTCTGCAGCACGATATGCATCAGCCTGCGGTCGGCCGAGGCGCGGATGCCGGGAGCGATCAGGAATTCCACGCGCCGTCCGTCGTCTTCCGGCAATTCCGCCACGACGGTGGCGGCGAGGGTGGAGAGGTCGACGTCCTCGCGTTCGATATCGATGCGCGCCAGCTCCATCATGATGTCGGTGGTCAGGGACATGCGCTGGCTGGCGGTGCGAATGCGGGCGAGGTGGCCGAGCGCCGCCGCGTCGAGCCGGTCGGCGTAGTCCTCGGCGAGGATGTGGGCGAAGCCGTCGATGGCGCGCAGGGGCGCGCGCAGGTCGTGCGAGACGGAATAGCTGAAGGCCTCCAGCTCCTTGTTGGAGGCTGTCAGCGCGGCGGTGCGCTCGGCCACGCGCCGTTCCAGCTCGGCATTGAACCGGCGCAGCGCCTGCTCGGCTTGCCTGGACCGGGTGATGTCGTGGCCCGTGCCGCGGTAGCCGGCGAAGCGGCCCTCGGCGTCGAACACCGGGTTGCCGCTGGCGGCGTACCAGTGCAGCAGGCCGTCGGCGGCGCGGATTTGGTAGACAAAGTCGCGGAACGGCTCATGTCGCTCGAGCTGGGTGCGGTGCCGCGCCCATTCGTCCTCGCTGACGCCGACGATGGGCAGCTCCCAGCGGGCCTTGCCCAGCGTGGCCTCGACCGGGAAATTCCCCTTGTTGACGACGCCGCCCGACATGGCGGTGTAGCGGAAATTGGCACCCTGCTCCCAGAACCAGTCGGAGGAAAGTTCGACGAGGTCGCGAAACATGGCCTCGCTCCGCCCCAGCTCGGAGGTGGCTTGCTCCGCCTTGGCGGTCGCCAGCGTGCCGACGCGGCCGAGAGTACGCACCAGCAGGTAGAGCAGCAGGGTCAGGGTCAGGCCCAGCGCCAGGGTGAGTTGCGGCGCGAAGCGCGTGGCGGGCGGTATCGAGGCGGGCTCGGCCGTGATGTCCAGGCGCCAGCGGTTGCCCAGCACTTCCAGCTCGCGGCTGGCGGTGAGCCAGGGCGGAGCGGCCAGCATCGCGCCTTGTGCGCTGTCGAAGAAGGGCCGGCCGTCTGTTGCCACGGTGTCCCAGGCCCGCTCCAGTTCGGTGAGCCTCAGGTAAACGTGGCGCTGCACCAGCGGCTCGGCGATGTCACGCAGCGTCCGCTCCAGGTTGATGATGAGGCCGACAAGGGCCGTCGCCCTGCGCCCGGTCGCGGCGTAGGGCCGGGCCGGGTCGTCCGTGGCATAGAGCGGAAGATAGAGGATCAGGCCGGTGTCGCCGGAGGGGGGCTGTTGCATGCGGAAGGGGGCGGAGAGCGTGAGATTGCCGCCGGCCAGGACGCGCGCCAGCGTATCGCGGGCAGGGGGGAAGTCGGCAATGCGGATGCCGAGAAACGCCTCGTTGCCGGCCAGCGGTTCGGCGTACTTGACGACGAAGGCCTCGCCTTGCCGCTCGATGAAACTGAAGCGCTGCAGCAGCGCCGCGTCGTGCTGCAGGCGCAGCAGCTTGATGTACTGTCGGAACTCCTCGCGGTCGACCTCGGTGGAGCTGATGAACAGTCCATGCAGGCCGCGCAGGGTGGTGCCGTAGGCGGCAATGTCGTTGCGGATCTCGCGGCCGATCTGCTCGGCCATGATCGATACGTTCTGCCCGGCGCGCTGCTCCTGCGCCGATTGCGCCAGCCAGGCCAGGCCGAACGATACACCCAGTCCGGCGGCAAGCAGGACGGGCGCCGCCCAGCGAGTCAGCCGGGTGGGGAGGCGGGGTGCTTTCATGCGTCTCTCAGGGGCTCGGAGAGCGGGGCTTCATATAACTAAGGTTATCGGTCGGCCCAAGCATAGCTTGAGTTTGGGAATTTGACCCATTTCCCGAAATAGGCGGTGAATCCCCGTCTATTCCCGCCGCCGCCCCTTGCCGGGGGCGGCAATAATCGCCGCCATGGAGTAGCCCTCACCCCCAACCCCTCTCCCCGCGTGGAGAGGGGAGCGTCGTGATCGCTACGCGACAAATGGAACGGGGCCATGGCGGAAGATTCCGATCTCGAAAAAACAGAACCAGCGTCCCCACGACGACTAGAGCAGGCTCGCGAAGAAGGCCAGGTGCCGCAATCGCGCGAGCTGTCGGCTTTTCTCGTTCTGATCGCCGGGACGGGCGCGCTGTGGGTGGGCGGTTCCTGGCTGGCGCAGCGCATCAGCGGCGCCGTGTCGCGGGGACTGACTTTCGGCCGCGACGAGGCCTTCGACACGACGGCCCTGCCGGCCCTGTTCCTGCATGAGGCGGGGGAGGCGCTTGCCACCCTGGGTCCGCTGCTGCTGATCCTGGTGGTGGCGGCCCTGGCCGGCCCCTTCACGATGGGCGGGCTGAACTTTTCCAGCAAGGCGCTGGCGCCGGACTGGACGCGCCTCGATCCGCTCAAGGGCTTCGGCCGCATGTTCTCCATGCACAGCGTCGGCGAACTGGTAAAGGGCATCCTCAAGGCGCTGCTGGTCGGCGGCGTGGTGGCGTGGGTCGTCCTGCATGAAAAGGACCAGGTGTTCGCCCTGATCGGCCAGCCGGTCGAGGCCGGCCTGCATGCGATGGGGCAGACCATCCTCTTCAGCACCCTCGTCATCGTTGCCTCGATGGCCCTCATCGTCACCCTCGATGTGCCATTCCAGCTCTGGCAGTACCACAGCAAGCTGCGCATGACCAAGGAGGAGGTGCGTAAGGAAATGAAGGAGATGGAGGGCGATCCCCAGCTCAAGGCGCGCATCCGCAGCCAGCAGCGCGAGATCGCCCGCCGCCGCATGATGGCCGCCGTGCCCAAGGCCCAGGTGGTGGTGACCAACCCGACGCATTTCGCCGTGGCGCTCGCCTACGACGAGAAGA
>JADYZH010000163.1 GCA_020853215.1 Sulfuritalea sp.
CAGGGCGACACCGGGCGCGTCGCGCAACTCGGCCCCGGCACCTTTTTCGGCGAACTGGCGCTGCTGGACAACTCGCCGCGTTCGGCACAGGCCCGTGCCGCCAGCCCCTGCGAGCTGATCATTTTTTTCCGCGACGATTTCGTCAGCCTGCTCGAAACCCACGCCCGCATCTCCTCCAAGATCTCGCGTCAGCTGGCCCGCCACCTCGGCACGCGGATGCGCGCGATGGCGCTGTCGATGAGCGCGCACCAGCATCTGGTCTGAATGCGGCCATGAGCGGATCACCTGTTGCAGCGGCGAGGCCCGCGCCGGCCCATCATGGTTCGGGCCCCATGGTGTGGGCGGCGATCATCGCCGCCACCTGCCTGCTGCTGCTGGTGTTCCAGAAGGTGCTTTGGCTGGTTGTGCCGTTCCTGCTGGCACTGATCCTCTACTATTTCCTCTATCCCGCCGTCAGGGTATTGATCTATCGCGGCATGAGCCGCAATGCGGCGGCGAGCGTGGTCACACTGGCCTTCCTGGTGCTGGTGGGGATCGTCGGCGTTGCACTGATGCCGCGCCTGACGAGCAAGCTGACCCATTGGCAGGATGCGGTCGATCGCTACGTGCTGGGTGGCACCCAGCTGCTCGACACCTCGCTGCGCGGCCTGGAACGCCACTCGCCGCCGCTGGCCCGCGCCAAACTGGCCGACACCGTCGCCGCGCGCCTGACGCAGAGCACGGGCAGCATCGCCGACCACCTGGAGCCGGTGGCGCTGGGCATCCTGGCGTGGACGCCGTCGCTCTTGCTGGCGCCCTTCCTGGCCTTTTTCTTTTTGCGCGACGGCCGCCGCTTCAAGCGCTTTCTGGGATCTGCGGTGCCGAACGCGTTTTTCGAGAAGACCCTGTTCCTGTTGCACGAGATCGACCGCACGGCGCGCGCCTACTTCCAGGGCCTGATCAACCTGACCATCCTCGACACCGTGACCCTGGCCGCCGGGCTCTGGCTGCTGGGCATCCCCGGGCCGCTGGCGCTGGGCCTGATCTGCGCGGTGCTGGCCTGGGTGCCCTATGTCGGTTCCATCCTCGGCGGCCTGCTGGTGGTGCTGGTCGCGGCGACGGACTTTCCGTCCGATCCGGCGATGGCCTACTGGGCGATCGGCCTGTTCGGCCTGGTGCGCCTGCTCGACGATTTCGTGTACATGCCGATGACCATCGGCAAGAGCCTCGAACTGCATCCGCTGGTGACGGTGCTGATGATCTTCGCCGGCGGCGCGGTGGCCGGCGTGCCGGGCCTGATGCTGGTGCTGCCGGTGCTGGGGGTGGTGATGGTGATCGGCGAAACCATCGGCCTGATCGTCACCGATCCGCGCCTGATGGCACGCCATCGCCATGCCAAGGCATTGCGCCGGGTGCAGGCCAGCGCGGATTTGTAAAACGGCGGCCTCAGGCCGCCGGCGGATCGTTGCGGTTGCGCATGTGCCGGGCCAGGTCGTCGAGCGCATTGTCCAGCCGCGCGCGCAAGTCCTCGTCGCTTATTACTTCGGCCATGGCCGTGCGCATGCACAGCATCCACTGTTCGGCTTCGGCGCTGGCGATGGCAAACGGCAGGTGGCGCGCGCGCAGCCGCGGGTGGCCGTATTTCTCGACATACAGTTGCGGGCCGCCGAGCCAGCCACAAAGGAACATGAACAGCTTTTCCTCGGCGCTGGAGAGATCGGCCTGATGCAGCTTGCGGATGCCGTAGGCCTCGGGCAGGGTATCCATCAGTTCATAGAACCGCATGACCAGGCGGCGCACGGCGGGTTCGCCGCCGATACGGGCAAATGGGGTGGTGACGGTGTCATTCATGGTGCGGTAGTGGCGCGTGATTCGATGGGGCGCAGCACCAGGCGCGCGACCAGGCCGCCGCCATCGCGCGGCAGCAGTTCCAGGCGACCGTTGTGGGAGCGGGCGATGCGCTCGACGATGGCCAGGCCAAGGCCGGCGCCGGCGGCGTTGCTGCGCGCGGCGTCGAGCCGGGCGAAGGGACGCTTGATGCGTTCAACATCCCGCGGCGGAATGCCGGGGCCGCGGTCGCACACCTCGATGGCGAACTCGCCGGCGGTGGCGCCCAGCTTCAGTTCGACCGGGTTGTCGCTACCGGCATAACGCAGGGCGTTGTCGATCAGGTTGCTCACGGCGCGGCGCAGGGCCTGCGGCCGCAGCGCGAGGTCGGCCCCAAAAGTCGGCCAGCCCTCACCCTCATTCCCTCTCCCGGAGGGAGAGGGAAGCAGTTCGCCTCCTTTCTCCCTCTGGGAGAGAGGTCGGGAGAGAGGGATTGGCGCTACGGCGCCCGACACATCCACCGCGAAGCCGCGGCGCCGGTACTGGCTGGCGAGATCGGCCAGCAAGGCGGCGACATCGACGGCCTGCGGCGCCTCGCCGCCTTCCGAGCGGGCGAAGTCGAGGAACTGGCCGATGGTCTTGTCCATTTCCTCGATGTCGGCCGTCAT
Source organism: Sulfuritalea sp. (assembly GCA_020853215.1). Taxonomy (GTDB): domain Bacteria; phylum Pseudomonadota; class Gammaproteobacteria; order Burkholderiales; family Rhodocyclaceae; genus Sulfuritalea. The sequence continues at coordinate 2,475 of JADYZH010000163.1, forward strand.
GCCTTCGCGCAGTCCGTCGTCGGCGGACATTTCGATGCCCATGCGCAGGCGCGTGAGCGGCGTACGCAGGTCGTGCGAGACGCCGGCCAGGATCAGCGCCCGGTCCTGGTCGATCTGCGCCAGGTCGGCGCTCATCTGGTTGAAGGCGGTGGCTACGGTCGCCAGTTCGGTCGGGCCGCCTTCGTCGAGGCGCGGCGGCGTCTCGCCGGCGCCGACTTTTTGCGCGGCCAACTGCAGGGCCTTGAGCGGGCGGGTGATGCGGAACACGATCAGCCAGGCGCCGAGCAGCGACAGCAGCAGCGCGGCGACGCCCCAGCCGAGCCAGCCCAGCGGGAATACCCGATCGATGCGCTCGCGCGGCAGGGCCAGCCAGTAATCGCCGTCGTCGCTATCGTCGATGCGGAAGCTGACGAACAGGGCATGCTCGCCTTCGCGCTCCAGGGTCAGACGGGTGTGGGCGCCGAGCTGTTCCCGGACCAGTTCCTCGACGCGGTGCAGAAAAAATCGGTCCGGCAGGGGCTCGACCCGGTCCGTGGGTTCTGCCGGATAAATACGGATGCCTTCGCGGTCGGACAGTTCGCGCAAGAGTTCGCGGCGGGCTTCGGGGCGCGCCGAAACCAGCGCGGCGCGCGTCAGGTTGGCGACGCTGACCATGGTTTGCGCGAGCTGCCGGGCGCGCGGTTCACGCTCGTAGCTCCTGAAAATGGCGAACCATGCCACCACCGAAATCATCATCAGCAGCGCGACGAGGAGGAAGGTGCGCCACAGCAGCGTGCGCGGCAGGAGCGTCATTGTGGAAGCGTGCTAGTCGTGTTTCTTGCCGTCAGGAACGAAAACATAGCCGAAGCCCCAGACCGTCTGGATGTAACGCGGCTTGCCGGGATCTTCCTCGACCAGCTTGCGCAGGCGCGAAACCTGCACATCGATGGCGCGGTCGAAGACCTCGTATTCCCGCCCGCGCGCCAGTTCCATCAGCTTGTCGCGGCTCATCGGCTGGCGCGGATGTTCCAGCAGCACGCGCAGCAGGCCGAATTCGCCGGAAGTGAGCAGGGTGGCCGTTCCTTCGCGCTCGAGTTCGCGCGTCGCCAGGTTGATCGTCACCTTGCCGAAGCTCACGCTTTCCTCGGTGATGGCCGGCGCCCCCGGCGGCGGCGGCGCCGCCTGGCGGCGCAGCACGGCATGGATGCGCGCCACCAGTTCGCGCGGGTTGAAGGGCTTGGGCAGGTAATCGTCGGCGCCGATTTCCAGTCCGACGATGCGATCCACTTCGTCGCCCTTGGCGGTCAGCATGATGATGGCGACCGGGTTGGCCGCACCGCGCAGGCGGCGGCAGATGGCGAGGCCGTCTTCGCCCGGCAGCATCAGGTCGAGCACGATCAGGTCGTAGAGTTCGCGCTCCAGCGCGCGGTCCATGCCCTGGGCATCCGGCACGGCCTTGACCGTGAACCCCTGGTCGGAGAGGTAGCGCTCGAGCAGCTGGCGCAGGCGCAGATCGTCATCGACGACAAGAATTTTGGCTTTGGTTTCGTTCATGGAGGCCAATCCTAGCCGGATCGCGCGCATCCTGCCAGCGGGCTTTACAAACGATTACAAAACCCGGCCACCCGCAACAATTGCCTTACGGGCGCCGCCGAGAATGCAAGCGTGCCGGAAAGACGGCAAGGGCTGAACGGCGGACGGAGGCGATCATGAAGGCATTGTTATTCAGCATGGCACTGGGCATCGGGCTGGCGCTCTGGGGCGCCGAGCCGCAGGCGAGCGTCGACCAGTTGATGGCGGCCGGCCAGCTTGCAGGCGAGCGGATTTACAGTATCCTTCGCTGATGGAATTGCAGGGAACGGAAGTGAAGGCAGAAAGCTTGATGACGTGGATGACGAAGTCGACGGGACTGGTGGTGGCCATACTGCTGCTGGCGTTCGATGCTTCGGCGCAGGGACAGCATCGCCCGCCCGATCAGGCTGACGGTGCCGGCAGGCAGCGCATGGGGCAGGGGCCGCAGCATAAGCAACGCGGGCTCCGCGACGGCAGCGGGCCGCAGGGCATGGCGCCGGCGGCGCACCCTGCCCAGTTTGCGGCCGATGATGCCGCCGCACCTCGCGGCGGGCAGATGTCGAAGGAAGAGCGGCGCCAATTGCGCCGCGATGTGGATCAGGCGGGGCGCGATCTCTATCCGGAACGCAGGCGCGGCGGCCGCCAGCAGCAGAACCTGCCGCCGCCGGAGTCGGCTCCCGCCCGATAGAAAGCCCCGGAGAAATTTTTCCGGGGCCGCTTATCGATGCCAAAAGTCGGCGCCGACGCCACGGCGCTGCAGTGACTATGCCGCGCGCAGCGCCTGTTCCAGGTCGGCCAGCAGGTCGGGCAGATCCTCCAGGCCAATCGACAGCCTGACCAGCCCTTCGCCGATCAGGTGCTCGGCGCGCTCCTCCGGCGTGTAGAAGCAGTGCGTCATGCTGGCCGGATGCTGGGCCAGGCTTTCCGCGTCGCCGAGGCTGACGGCGCGGGTAAACAGCCGCAGCGCGTTCATGAAGCGGCGGCCGGCCTCGATGCCCTCCTTGAGTTCGAAGGCGATCATGCCGCCGGCTTGGGCCATCTGGCGCCGCGCCAGTTCGAACTGGGGGAAGCCCGACAGCCCCGGAAAATGCACCACTGAAACCTTGGGGTGCGCGGCGAGGAATTCGGCCACGCCCTGCGCGTTGGCGCAGTGGCGGTCCATGCGCAGCGCCAGGGTCTTGAGGCCGCGCAACACCAGGAAGGCATCCTGCGCCGAGAGCACGGCGCCGGTCATGTCCTTGAGGCCGTAGAAGCGCACCTGGGTCAATGTTTCCGCAGGGCCGACGATGGCACCGGCGAGCAGGTCGCCGTGGCCGCCGAGGTACTTGGTCGCCGAATGCAGCACGAAGTCGGCGCCGAGTTCGAGCGGACGCTGCAGGTAAGGCGTGCAATAGGTGTTGTCGACCACCGTCAGCGCGCCGTGGC
>JADYZH010000164.1 GCA_020853215.1 Sulfuritalea sp.
CCGGTCTCCACACCTTCAGCGATCACATCGAGGCCGAGGCTGTCGGCCAGGGCAACGATGGTTTTCGCTATCGCCGCATCGTTGGGATCAACCAGGATGTCGCGCACGAAGGACTGGTCGATCTTCAGCTGGTCCAGCGGCAGGCGCTTCAGGTAGGACAGCGAGGAATAGCCCGTGCCGAAGTCATCGAGCGAGAAGCCCACGCCCCGGGCCTTGAGCGCACCCATCCTGCCGATGATGTCCTCCACGTTTGCCACCAGAATGCTTTCGGTCAGTTCCAGCTTCAGCCGATGCGGGTCGGCGCCCGTGTCGCGCAGCATGCCGAGGACCGTGTCGACGAATCCGGGATCGCGAAACTGCTGGGCGCTGACATTCACCGCGATCGTCAGATCGGCCAGCTCCGGATGCGTGGTCCACAGGGCCAGCTGGCAGCAGACGGTTTCCAGCACCCAGCGGCCGAGGGGCAGGATCAGGCCGGTTTCCTCGGCAAGGGGAATGAACTCGCCGGGGCCCACCAGGCCGCGGCCCGGGTGCTGCCAGCGCACCAGGACTTCGGCGCCCGTGACGCGTCGGGCGCCGAACACCTGGGGCTGGTAATGGAGCAGGAATTGCCGCTCGCGCACCGCCAGGCGCAGGTCGCGTTCCAGCGCCGCCCGCTCCAGCACGGCCATTTCCATGTCCGGGTCGAAGAAGCGCAGGGCGTTGCGCCCTGCGTACTTGGCCTTGTACATGGCCAGGTCGGCCTGCTTCAGTATGTCGTCGATGGATGTCCGGTTACTCTTGAACAGGGTGGCGCCGATGCTCGACGTGCTGCGGTATGCGCCCGTGTCGAGCTGGTAGTCCTGGCCGAGCGCAGCGAGGATCTTCTCGCCGACGGCCTCGGTGCGATTGGCAGCCTCCTGGCCACTGGTGCCCATATCGGCCAGCACGGCCACGAATTCGTCGCCGCCGAGGCGCGCCACGGTGTCGCCGGCACGCACGCACTGGGTCAGGCGCCGGGCGACCAGCTTCAGCAGGAGGTCGCCCTGATCGTGACCGAGGGTATCGTTGAGGGTCTTGAAATTGTCGAGGTCGATGAACAGCAGCGCAACATGGCTGTCGCTGCGGGCGCTGGCGGTAATCGCCTGCTTCAGCCGGTCCAGCAGCAACGTGCGGTTGGGCAGGCCGGTCAGCTGGTCATAGTAGGCCAGCTCGGCGATTTTCTGCTCCGCCTGCTTGCGTTCGGTGATGTCCTGATGCGCGCCAACATAGTGAGTCACCGCCCCTTCGGCGTCCTTCACCGCCGAGATATTGAGCCACTTCGGACAGACCTCGCCGTTCTTGTGCCGGTCCCAGATCTCGCCCTCCCATCTGCCGGTCGCCAGCAGGGTCTGCCACATCGTCTGGTAGAACGCGGCGTCATGGCGGCCCGACTTCAGCATGCGCGGATTGCGGCCGATGCACTCTTCGGCCGAGTATCCGGTGTTTTCGGTAAAGGCGCGGTTGACGCGCAGGATCGTGCCGCCGGCATCGGTGACGACGATGCCTTCGACCGACTCGAAAGCGGCCGCGGCAATGCGCAGTTCGGTTTCCTCCGCCTTGCGCTCGCTGATGTCGCGCACGCTGCCGATGAACGACCGTCGGTCATCAAGCAAGGCTTCGCTGACGTCCAGCGCCATGTGGAACACCCTCCCGTCCCTGTGCCGCCCGCGAACCTCCCGCTTCTTGCCGATGACCTTGCGCACGCCGCTGCGCAGGTAGCTTTCGAGATAGCCGTCGTGCTCGCTGTGGAAAGGTTCCGGCATCAGCATATTGACGTTCCTGCCCAGCACTTCCGCGGCCTCGTAGCCGAACATCCGCTCGGCCGAACGATTGAACGATTCGACGATGCCTTTCTCGGAGATGGTGATGACACCGCTCTCGACACCGTCCAGCACGGTGCGCAGGCGCTTCCTGGTATTACGCAGCTCGATATTTCCGGCGAATACGAGCTTGCCGGTGACAAGAACGTAGAGGACGATCCCGATCATGCAGTAAATGGTTGCGGCCAGCCCGGTATGCAGCGACAGGCTGAAGCCAAAGAGGCCGATTCCTGCCAGCGCGCCGGCCAGCAGGCCCAGAACCGACTGAAGGATGCCGCGCCAGCCGTTGTTGACCGCAGAGTTCGACAGGGTGCCGATGATGACCACGAAGCTCAGCCAGATCGAAAACTGCATCGCCGCGGCATACATGCCCAACAGAAACGAATCGACCAGCAGCTGTTTCAGCGCAAGCCTGACCGGATTCTCCGCGCGTCGCATCCACCAATGCTGGACCTGCGGGTAGGCGAGAAAAAGCAGCGCCAGAAGCATCCAGGCCAGAGGGCTGTAGTCCTTGTCGTGGATATGCAGGCCGGTCGCCACGAACATCATGGCGAAGGAAAAGCTGCGCAGGCGGTGGTGAATGCGCACCAGCCTGGGGGGAGCGCTGCGCGAACTCATCGGGCGCCCGGCTCCCGATCCCCGCAACAACCCGGGGGACGGCTGGAATGACAAGGAGTCGGCATCGTGATGACCTTATGGGATCGTTCCGGCAGAAGTCGGCGCTGGCGCAACGGCGGATCCAGCGCCGCCCGGCAACGACAGGCCGAATTCCTGCGCTGCGCGCAAGAGCATGCATCAGGCCGTCTCACGCCGTCAACTTGCGGTAGATCTCGGCGATTTTCCGCGGCAGCTTTTTCGCGTCGTCGATCACCGAGTAATGTGCGGGGCCATAGAGCTGCGGCAGGTAATCGGCGCCGTGGCGGTCGATGGTGACGCAGTAGCTGCGGATGCCCTTTTCGCGCGCTTCGAGCAGGGCGCGTCGGGTGTCCTCGATGCCGTAGCGGCCGCGGTATTCGTCGCCGTAGTCGTCGGGGCGGCCGTCGGAGAGCGTCACCAGCAGCTTGTGGCGCGTGTTCTGCCGCATCAGCAGGCCGGACAGGTGGCGCACGGCGACGCCCATGCGCGTGTAGTCCCTGGCCTCGATGCCGGCGATGCGCCGGCGCGTTTCGGCGTCGTAGCCGTCGGTGAAGCGCTTGATGCGGTAGATGTCGCAATGCGTGCGCGTCCAGCCGGAAAAGCCGTAGATGGCGTAGCGGTCGCCCAAGGCCTCGATGGCCTCGCACAGCAGCACCAGCGATTCGCGCTCGGCATCGTTGACCCAGCCCTTGGTCGATCCGCTCATGTCCACCATGAACATCACGGCCAGCGAGCGCTCGACGCGGCGGCGGTGGATGAACAGGCGCGGCGAGGGTTCGCCGCCGCTCTTGCGGTCAGCGCGCGCCTCGACCTGCGCGTCGAGGTCGATCTCCTCGCCGTCGAGCTGGCGCTTCTGCGGCTTGTCTTCGCCGCGCAGGGCCTCGAAGCGGCGGCGGATGCTGCGGATCAGGTGGGCGTGGCGCGTGCGCACTTCATCGACCCATTCCCGGTCGCCGGCCGGACCCTCCATTTCATAGAGGTGGCACCAGCCGTGGCGCCATGACCCGCGCCGGTAGTCCCACTCGTCGTAGAAGGCATCGGGCTGCGTGGTGACGCCGGCGGTCACCGACTCGTCGGCGCCGTCGACCGGCTGCCAGGCGCCCGGCCCCGCGGCGTGCAGCGCCTCGGGGGGAATCTCGCCGAAATCCTGCATCAGCGATTTGGCCGCCTCGCGCGCCGCGGGCGGTAGGGCCAGCAGGTCGGCCTGCGGGTCGGGCACCTGCGTCCCGCCTTCCGCCGCCAGCGGCGGGTGGTCGGGATTGTCTGCGGCGCCGGCCTTGCTTGCGGTGGCGGCCAAGACATCGAGCGCACGGCGCACCACCGCCATGTCGCGGGCAATCCGGGCGGCGCGCACGCGGCGGGCGGCGACAGGATCGATGGCGTCAACGTGCGGGAAAACCGGCGTCTCGCCGGCGCCGACTTTTCTCAATCCGGCCATCGCGGCAAGGCTGTCGGCCGCGGTCGCCCCCGGCCGTGCCAGTTTCGCGGCATCGGCGGCAAGGGCCGCCGGCCAGGGGCCGCGCAGATCGGCGATGTCGCGGGCGAGCCCGGGGAGTTCCGCGGCCAGGCGGGCTTCGAGGCGCATCGCCTCGAAGACGGCGAACCAGCGCAACGCCGCTTCGCGGTCGGACCACAGGTCCAGCTCGGGCTCGGGATCGACGTTGAAGCTGCCGAAACGCGTCTGCGCCCACAACAATGCCGCCATGGCCTTGTACAGGCCGCGGTTGCCGGCGGCATCCGGCATCGCGTCGAGCCGTTCGGGCAGCCACAGGGTTTCGCTGTCGGTCCAGGCCTGCGGCCCGGTGGCGAGCTTCAGCGGCCGGCCGTCGAGGGCATGGAGAAAGTGCGACAGGCGCCCCTCGATCGCGGCGAAGGCGATGCCATGCGCGGAATGTTTGGCGCGACTGCGGCATGCCTCGGCGTAGTCGTTGAGGGCCTTGCGCGTGGCCGCCAGGCCGCTGCGATCATAGGCGTCGAGTCCGGCACGCACCCAGTCGTCGAATTCGTCGCCGAGGTCGGCCGCCTGCGCGGCCGCCAGCGAGGCGATCAGCCAGCCCAGGTCGTCCGAGGTCTGCGCCGCAACGGCGGCCCAGTGCAGCACGCGTTCCTGCAGTTCGCGCGGCAGGGCTTCGAGCTGCGCGGCGGGCGCCTTCGCCGACCGCTGGCGCAGGGACAGCAGCAGCAGATCGTCGAGCCGCGCCTCCAGTTCATGGGCGAAGAGCTTGCGCTGGCTCATCGGCGGGCCCTAAAACACGGCGCGGATCAGGTCATCGAGCGCGTCGCGCGTGTCGGGTTCGTCGGCCAGCGGGCGCGCGATGGCGGCGGTGCAGGCGACCGCCGGCGCCATGCCTTTGGCGATGAGTTGCGCGGCATGCACCAGCAGCCGCGTGCCGGCGCCTTCGTCGAGCCCGGCGCCTTTCAGTTTGCGCGTGAGGCCGCCGAGCTTGACCAGCTGCTGCGCCATCGCCGCATCGACCCCGCCCTCATGGGCCACGATGTTCGCCTCGACGGTCGCCTCCGGGTAGTCGAAATCGAGCGCGACGAAGCGCTGCCGCGTGCTCGGCTTCATTTCCTTCAACACGCTCTGGTAGCCGGGGTTGTAGGAAATCACCAGCATGAAATCCGGCGGCGCTTCGAGGTATTCGCCGCGCTTTTCCACCGGCAGCGCACGGCGCGCATCGGTCAGCGGATGGATCACCACGGCGGTGTCCTTGCGCGCCTCGACGATCTCGTCGAGGTAGCAGATCGCGCCGGCGCGCACGGCGGCCGTCAGCGGCCCGTCCATCCAGACGGTCTCGTCGCCGATGATCAGGTAGCGCCCGACCAGGTCGGCGGTGGTCAGGTCGTCGTGGCAGGCCACCGTGACCAGCGGCCGCTGCAGGCGCCAGGCCATGTGCTGGACGAAGCGCGTCTTGCCGCAGCCGGTGGGGCCTTTCAGCATCACCGGCAAACCGCATTGCGCCGCCGCCGCGAACACCCCGGTTTCGTCGCCGATGGCATGGTAGTAGGGCTCGGTCGCGGGGCGCACCAGCGGCGTGGCAAAACCCGAAACATCGGCGCGGGCGTCCGCCTGGCCGGGGATTCTGGAGAGCTTCATGTGCGGTACCTATTTCGACTTGCGTTGTTTGGCCTCGTCGGCCAGCTGTTTCCTGATTTCGCGCAACCGGGAATCCACTTGCGAATATTCGTAGAAATTGCCGTCGCCGGACTTTTGCGCCAGTTCGAGCTGCTCCGCCGCTGCCGGCAGTTGCCCGAGCAGGGCATAGGCTTCGGCCTGGGCGCGATGCTGCTGCAGGCGCCTGCCCAGCATCGCATAGGTCTTCGCCTGCAGGGAATGCATTTTCGCGTCCGACGGATGGCCCAGCAGGTCGTCTTCGGCGAACTTCAGCGCGTCATTCGGCAAGCGGGCTTCCAGCAGGGATTCCACCAGGCCGTAGGCGACGGCGCGCTCCTGCGGAAAGCGCGGCTGCGCGCCGCGCAGGATCGCCGCCGCCGCCGCGGCATCGCCCTGCTTCAGGCGCACCTCGGCGTCCAGCGTCTCGACCATGGGCGATACGACCTTCAGCCGACGCAACTCATCGACTTCCCTTTGCGCCGCGACCGGCCTGCCGTCGCGCAGGTAGGCCTGCGCCAGCCCATAGCGCACGGCCGCTTCGGCTGATGCCGGGCTGCGCTCGGCAAGCCGGGATTCGAACTCCGCCACGGCATCGCGCGGGGTGCCGGCCTGCGCCCGCAGCTTGGCCCGCACCAGGTGGAACTCGAGGGAGTCGGGCACCTGTTTGTAGGGCCGGCTCTGGATCCGGTTGCCCATGTCGGCCAGCCGTTCCGTGGTGAGGGGATGGGTGCTCAGGTAGCCGGGCGCATTGTTGTCGTAGAGGCGGCCGAACTTCTGCAGGCGCTCGAAAAAGGCCAGCATGCCGCGAATGTCGAAATCGGACCGCTCCAGCAGTTCGAGGCCGACGCGATCGGCCTCGCGCTCGAAATCGCGCGAGTAATTCAACTGGTTCTGCACCGCCAGGCCCTGCCCGGCCACCATCGCGCCCACGGCCAGGTCGGGGCTGCTGCGCGCCGCCAGGATCGCCACGGCGAGCGCCAGCAGGTTGGCCACCTGGCCTTCCCCCGATTTGTTGAGGAGTCGCGCCAGATGGCGCTGGGTCACGTGGGAAATTTCGTGGGCCAGCACCGCGGCGAGTTCCGATTCCGTCTTGGCGGCGAGAATCAGCCCCGTATGCACGCCGATGTAGCCGCCGGGCATGGCGAACGCATTCAGGGTCGGGTCGCGCAGCGCGAAAAACTCGAACTCCTGCCGCGATTCGGAACTGCGCGAAGCAAGCCGGTTGCCGAGCCGGTTGAGGAAGCTGGCGACTTCGGGATCGTCGAGATAGGCGGGATTGCGGCGGATTTCGAGCATGATCGATTCGCCGATGCGCCGTTCCATCGCCGGCGACAGATCGGCCTGCGCGGACTCGCCGAGATCGGGCAGGCCCTGGGCCACCGACAGGGGGGACGCAAGCACGACGCCGAGCGCGAAGATCAGGGCGCGGCTGAGCGGATTCAACTTCATATCGCTATGATAGCGGCTCGGCAAATACGAGTTGTGACAGGGTATTTCATGAATCCACCAAAGAAGCTCCCGGCAGCGCCCGCCGCCGGCCCGCTGACCCATTTCGACGGCGCCGGCCAGGCGCACATGGTCGATGTCTGCGCCAAGGCCGAGACCGCCCGCGTGGCGCGCGCCCGCGGCCATATCCGCATGGCGCCCGCCACCTTCGCCCTGATCGAGGGCGGCTCGGCGAAAAAAGGCGACGTGCTCGGCATCGCGCGCATCGCGGCGATCCAGGCAAGCAAACGCACTTCCGAGCTGATCCCGCTGTGCCATCCGCTGGCGC
>JADYZH010000165.1 GCA_020853215.1 Sulfuritalea sp.
CTGTCGCCTGATCCCATTGGCCTCGCTGGCGGCATTAATCCGTATGTCTACGTCGGCAATGCACCGACGATGTTCACGGACCCGCTTGGGTTGTGTGCTCCAGGCGACGTGATGTGCAAGATTGCAAATCGGAATGCGGGGCTGCCCAATCCGAGTTCTCCACCGACACCTACAAACGTACAGCTTTGCCGCAATGCAACTGTGTCAGTTGGAGCGGGCCTCAGTTGCACGGTGTCTTGGAATAGTTGCACTGGCACATCCTATGTTGGAGTCGGGTACGGTTTTGGGGCAAGCGCTTCCTACACCTATGGGCCGAATGTGAGCGTGGCAAGTCCTTCTGGATTGGGTGCTCGCATCAGCGGAGCGTTGGGCACTGGATTTGTTGGCGCCAACGGTTCGGCTACTTTCACTCCGACGGGAGTTGCGGCGAATGGTGGTGTTGGAGTTGGGACTATCGGAGCGAGCGTGAATGCCACTGCTGGCTGGAAATTCTAGAGGCGAATGACATGAAGATCATCGGGTTGTCAGTTGTCGTGGCGCTTGGGGTTCTCGTGGTCGTTGGCATGGGTCTCACGTCGCATATCTTCTCCTATTTGGAGAAACACCATTTCCTTGTCTGGCAGAGGCTTGGCAGTCCGTCGCTCCTCATCAACAATTCGGCGAAGAACTCGTGGGCCTTTCTACAGTTCATCTTCAGTGAGGGGTATGGCGCAATCGATGATCCAAAGTTGGCGCGAGTGTGCAGGGTTCTACGATGGTGCTACCTCGCATCGTTTCCGCTCGCGCTGGTCTTCCTAATATTGCTTCCCTTCTCTGGGTGAAATCTGCCCGCCTTGCAGCGGGTTAACGATAAAAGGCCAGGCTAGAATTGAATTTGCATAGCCGTTGAAAGTCGGCGCTGGCGGGACGGCGCCAGCGTGTAGATAGAGAAGAGAAAACCCCGCCCACCGCGCTTTGCGCGGTAGCTGCTGAAGAGAGAAGGGCCGCTGATCGCGGCCCTTCGTTCGTCTACCGATGCGCGGCGGCGGTGTGCGCCTTTCGCTTGCTGCCGGCGTCCGGTTGCTTCGCTGGCGCCGGCGTGCTGCGCACGGCCTGGCGCAACAGCGACTGCTTGGCCTGGTGCTTGAGGATCAAGCCTTCGAGCACGCCGCGCGCCAAATCCCGGTCCTCTTCGTCGAACTGGCTGATGGCCTCGAACTGGAGCAGCAGACCCTCATCGGGTCCGCGCTCGGACTCTCCGAACAGCAAGGAATCCGTGGTCACGTGCAAGGCCACGGCGAGCTTCTTCAAGCCGTCCAGCGAAGGCTGCGCGGTGCCGGCCTCGTAGCGTTTGATCTGATTCACATGCAGGCCCACGGCCTCGGCCATGGCCTGCTGAGAAAGCCCCTGCTGCTTGCGCAGGGCGATCAGGCGAGCGGATAAGTCCATCGTCCAAAACCAGAGTGTTGCGGGAGCCATGATCGTAAGGGGTGGTTTCTGGAAAGGTTTGACAATAGTACCCCATAAGGTGCGACAATAAAACCCCGTCAGGGTCTTGACGCATTTTAGAGAGGAACCCGGAAATGGCCAGAATCCCCGAAGCGGAGATCGAGCGGCTAAAAAATGAAGTCAGCGTCGAGCGCCTGGTCGAAGCCTCGGGGATCGAACTCAAGAAGGCCGGCAAGGACTGGCTCGGCCGCTGCCCGTTTCATGAGGACGACACCGCCAGCCTGGTGGTGACGCCGGACAAGAACCTCTGGCACTGCTTCGGCTGCGGCGTGGGCGGCGGTCCCATCGACTGGGTCATCAAGAAGAACGGCGTTTCCTTCCGCCATGCGGTGGAACTGCTGCGCGCCGATCCCTCCTTAGCCGCTTGCAGCGACGGTGCCCCCGGCGCCGTCAAGCGTTCGCGCGTCGCGCGGCTGCCGCCGCCGGTGGCGCTCGATGCCGGCGAACAGGAACTGCTGAATCAGGTCATCGACTTTTATCACCAGACCTTGTTGGCCAGCCCCGAGGCGCTGGCCTATCTCGACCGGCGCGACATCGGCAACCGTGAACTCATCGAGCGCTTCAAGCTCGGCTTTGCCAACCGTACCCTGGGGCTGCGCCTGCCGGTTACGCAAGTCAAGGCCGGCGCCGAGATTCGCGGCCGCTTGCAGAAGCTCGGCATCCTGCGCGAGAGCGGCCACGAGCACTTCAACGGCTGCCTGGTGGTGCCCGTGTTCGAAGACGGCCCGGGCCAGGCGGGCAACGTCGGCGAAGTCTATGGGCGCAAGATCACCGACGGCGTGAATCCGCCGCTGCACCTGTATCTGCCCGGCCCGCATCGCGGCGTGTGGAATGCGCCGGCCCTGGCCGGCGCCGAGGAAGTCATCCTGTGCGAAGCCCTGATCGACGCCATGAGCTTCTGGTGCGCCGGGCATCGCAACGTCACCGCCGCCTACGGCGTCGAAGGCTTCACCGACGATCACCTGGCCGTGTTTCGGCAGCACGGCATCCGCCGCGTGCTGATCGCCTTCGACCGCGACGAGGCCGGCGAGCGGGGTGCTACCAAGGTCGCCGAACGGCTGATGGCGGCAGGCATCGACTGCTACCGCATCCAGTTCCCCAAGGGCATGGACGCCAACGCCTACGCGCAAAAAGTCACCCCGCCAGAAAAAAGCCTCGGCCTGGCGATCCGCAAAGCCGTGTGGCTGGGCAAGGGCACCGCGCCCGAGGCACCGCCGGGGCAGCGGGTCGAGGACGTGGCGACCGATGCCGAACGGGCGGGCGCGCGCGCGGTCGATGCGCAGATCGATGAGGTGAACACAGCGGAAGGTTCGACCGCCGCGCCGTCGATGATGACGGATGAGGCGGTTCCTGCCTTAGCCGCTGCGCCTGCCGCCGTGCCGCCAGCGCCGACTCTTGACGCGCCGGCCCAGGTGAGCGATGACGAAGTCGTGATGCAGTTTGGCGACCGGCGCTACCGCATTCGCGGGCTCGCCAAAAACCTCGGCTATGAAACCCTCAAGGTCAACGTGCTGGTGTCGCGCGGCGACGCCTACCACGTCGATACCTTCGACCTCTATGCCGCACGGGTACGCGGTCAATACCTGCTGCACGCGGCCAGGGAAATCGCCGTGAAGGAGGACATCATCAAGCTCGATCTGGGCCGCGTGCTGTTGAAGTGTGAGGCCGTGCAGGACGCGCGCATCAAACAGGCCTTGAAGGTGGAACCCGCCGTCCCCACGCTGTCCGCGGCCGAACAGGCGGAGGCGCTGGCGCTGCTGCAATCGCCCGAGCTGATCCCGCGCCTGCTCGCCGACTTCGAAACCTGCGGCCTGATCGGCGAAGAGACCAACAAACTGATTGGCTATCTCGCCGCCGTCTCGCGCCTGCTCGACCGGCCGCTCGGCGTCGTGATCCAGTCATCCTCCGCCGCCGGCAAGTCCTCGCTCATGGATGCCGTGCTCGCCTTCGTGCCCGAGGAAGAGAAGGTCAAGTACAGCGCCATGACCGGGCAGAGCCTGTTCTACATGGGCGAGACGAATCTCAAGCACAAGGCCCTGGCCATCGTCGAGGAAGAAGGCGCCAGCCGCGCCAGCTATGCCCTGAAGCTGTTGCAGTCCGAAGGTGAGTTGACGATTGCATCGACCGGCAAAGACCCCAACACCGGCAACCTGATCACCCAGCAATACCGCGTCGAAGGCCCGGTGGCCTTGCTGCTGACCACCACCGCGCGCGACCTCGACGAAGAACTGATGAACCGCTGCCTGGTGCTGGCCGTCGACGAGGGCCGCGAACAGACCCGTGCGATTCATCAACTGCAACGCGATAGACGCACGCTGGCCGGCCTCGTCGCCCGGCGAGACAAGGAGTCCCTGATTCGCCTGCATCAGAACGCCCAGCGCCTCTTGCGGCCCCTGGACGTGTTGAATCCCTACGCGCAGTTCCTCACCTTCCCGGATCAGACCACGCGATTGCGCCGCGATCATGAAAAGTACCTCACCCTCATCGACGCCATCGCCTTTCTGCATCAGCATCAGCGGCCGGTCAAGACCGCCCGGCACCCCGGTAACGCTGGGCAGGTCATCGAATACGTCGAAGTCACGCTGGCCGACATTGCGCTTGCCAACCGCATCGCCCACGACGTGCTCGGCCGCAGCCTCGACGAACTGCCGCCGCAGACGCGACGGCTCTTGAAGCTGATCGACGCCCATGTCCGCGCCGAGGGCGAGCGCTTGGGCGTCAGGCGCGGCGACTTTCGTTTCAGCCGCCGCGCCTTGCGCGAAGCGATTGCCTGGGGCGATACCCAGCTCAAGCTGCACCTGGCGCGCCTGGCTGAACTCGAATACCTCATCGCCCATCGCACCCGGACGGGCGGCTTCGACTACGAGCTGGTCTATGAGGTGGGCGACGCGGACGGCGCGCTGCGCTTCCCCGGCCTGGCCGACATCGAGGCGCTGACCTGTGCCTACGATGCCGCGCGGTCGGGGGACGGTGCCGTGCGGTCGGCCCCTGGCCGGGGCGTGGACGGTGGCCGGCCGGGCGCCGGTCGGATCGCCGAATCGACCGCGGACGCTGCCCCCGTGCGCCTTGCCGACGAATCCCCCATCGCGCCCCGTAAAACCCACGTCGACAAGGGCAACGGCGCAAGCCGATCATATGCGCGTCCGGTCTTGGCGGCGGCCGGGGTGGACGCATGAACTGGCGGCCCGGCAAGAAGCCCGGTCCCTTGCGCTATGCCGGCGACCCCGACACGCCGGGGGGCTTCCGGTCCTACCTGATCGACTTCGTTGCGCACCTGGAGGCGCGCCACTACTCCCCGCACACCGTCAAGAACCTGCGCATCGACGTGGGCTACTTCATCGACTGGAGCGAGGCGCGGGCGATTCGCCGGCCCATCGAGGTGACGCGCGCGATGCTGGAGCAGTACCGGCAACACGTCTTCCACTATCGCCGCAAAACCGACGGCCAGCCGCTCTCCTTCGCCTGCCAGGGCCGGCGCCTGTCGGCCGTGCGCGTGTTCTTCCAGTGGCTCACGCGCAATCACCATCTGCTCTACAACCCCGCGTCCGAACTCGAACTGCCGCGCCCCGAGAAGCGGCTGCCGCGGCACATCCTCACGGTGGCCGAGATCGAGCAGGTCATCAATGCCGCCGACAGCGGCGACGCGCTGGGGCTGCGCGACCGCGCCATGCTGGAGACGCTCTACAGCACCGGCATGCGTCGCGCCGAGCTGGTCGGTTTGCGCACCGACGACACCGACCTCACGCGCGGCACGATCATGATCCGCCAGGGCAAGGGCAAGAAGGACCGCATGGTGCCGGTGGGAGAACGCGCCGCGCGCTGGATCGAGAAATATCTCTACGACGTTCGCCCCGACTACCTCGATGGCGCCGACGACGGCGCGCTGTTTCTCGCCAAGCACGGCGAGGCGATGACGGCCAAGCAGTTGAGCTATCTCGTCAAGAAGGCGATCGAGCGCGCCGCCCTGGAACGCTTCCAGAACACGCACCCGAACGCCGCCTGCCACCTCTTCCGCCATGCCTGCGCGACGCACATGCTGGAAAACGGCGCCGACATCCGCTATATCCAGGCGCTGCTCGGCCATGAGGATCTGTCCACCACCGAGGTCTATACGCGCGTGTCGATCCTGCAACTGAAGGCCGTGCATGACAGGACGCATCCGGCGCGATTGCAGCGCCGTGGCGACGCCGAACGGGCAGCGGAGGAGGCTACTTCGGCCGAACCGTGCGCGGCGCTTCTGGAGGCGATCCGGGCCGATGGCGAGGAGGAGGCGGACGGGGCGGAGGAGACGGACGCCGTTGCAGCGGACGCGCCAAAAGCGGCGCGCCGCTGAACGTGACGCGCCTTCCGCTCCTGCCCCGCCCGTCACGCGGCTTGCCCGGCGTGCAACGAGGGAGTCAGGGCACGGCAAGCCGCGCGCCGGGCTACGCCGGGGGTGGCTCGACCGCCGTGCCGCCAGCGCCGACTTCTGAAAGTCAGGCGCTGCGCGCAATCAACCCTACGAAACAGGCCACGGCCGGCATCGAGCCGGCCGCGGCCTGGCCGCCGGTCCGGGGTAAATCGCAAGCGATTGAACATAACCGCGCATTACCCAAACCAGGCCAGTCGCTACGCAGGCTTCGCTTGGTGGCCTGGCGCTGCGCGCCCTGCGGGTTCGGGTAATGGTCGGTTATGTCTGGCGCCCCGGCCCGTCGGCCGCGGTGCCGGCTACGCCCGCACCGCTCACAGCCGCATGGCGTGCTCGCGCTGCGCGCCAACACGGATGTTTAGCCAGGCGCTGCGCGCAAGGTGGAGTGAAGCCCCCGCCCGCCCACGTCGTCAGCGCCGGGCGGCTCGCACTGCGTTGCTCGTTCCCGCCCGTCCCTGCCGCCGTCCCCGTCCGCCCCCAAGGGGGCTCCCCGAAGGTCAACGGCCACCCCAATGGCAACCCCGCACCGTGGGAGAGAGCTCCCACCGTTTGCCCAGGGAGCATAGCGCCGTGCTCGCCGCGTCAAGGGTTCGCTTCGCCGCTGCGCGCCCTTGACCCGGCTGCGACTCGGCGCTGTTGGGGATGGGCCAACGGCGCTCACAGCGAGGGCCGGGCCAACCAGGAGAAACACCATGCACAACTTCGACGATATCCTCAAGCACATCCTGTCCGAGTCGGCTGTCCTGACCGCCGATAGCCACGGGCTGGCACGCGCCGGCTTGTGCGATGCGCGCGAACAGCAGATCGCCGGCATGGTCAGCCTGGCGGTGCTGCTGTGGCTGCCGGCCAGCTTCATCGAGGCCCTGGACGAGCATCGCTATGCCCTCGTCGACGAGGCCACGCGCAGCCGTTCCGGGCGCTGAGGTCGGCATGCGCTGCAAGGCAAGCACCCGCCTTGCAGCGCATGCCTGAGCGTGCCCCCTTCCCACGCCGTCAAGGCCAAGCCCTGCGGGCGCTGCGCGGCCTTGACGGAATCACCGCCGGCGCCAGGCTTCACCCTTTAGCCGCTAAGAAAAGATGCGTCTTGCATTGGGTCGCCTGATCGGCGAAACTCGCGTCTACGCGTTCCGACTTCAAATCCGGGGAGAGCCGTCTTCGTTTCCTGTCCGCAAACCCGCAGCACGCCTCAAGAAGCGATGCTCACTTACGGTGAAATCGCGTCAGGGGCGATGTTC
>JADYZH010000166.1 GCA_020853215.1 Sulfuritalea sp.
CCGCTTCATCACGCCGCTGGGCGTGCTGGCGATCGGCCTCGGCCTCTGGCTGTGGTTCGGCTACGGCTTTACGGGCGGCTGGCTGCATGCCAAGACCGCGCTGGTCATCGGGCTGGCCGCCTACCACCTCTGGTGCGGCCGCCTGCTCGCCGAATTCGCCGACGGCAGCTCGCGGAAATCCCACGTATGGTTCCGCTTCTTCAACGAAGTGCCGGTGCTGGCGCTGGTCGCCGTCTGCATCCTGGTCGTGGTCAAGCCGTTCTGAGGCGCGGCCGACGGAAACTATTGCCGTATCGCCAGCGCCGACTATTGGGTGGCGGTTTGCTGCACTAGAACGATGTTTCCAATGGGCCGGCAAGCGTGAGCGGACCTTCCTACTGCGGCTATCTACAACTTTCGGCGTTGAGCCAATCGGGCTATTGAGGCACCAGTCCCAAGATGATAAAAACCAGTTCATAGAAGTCGCAAAATCTCATTAATTCCGCACCAGCTTTAGCTTGGAGACAAAATCATGAAAAAAATAATTGCAGGATGCCTATTTGTGGTCGCTAGCGGCATGGCATGCGCAAGCAATTTGCTGGTCAACGGTTCGTTCGAGAACCCTATTCAGGGGGAAGGAACGTGGAACGTTTACGCTTCGATTCCAGGTTGGGTGACGACGTCCGGCCCTGGTCTGGAGATTCGCAATAGTGTCGTGGGTGAAGCGCAGGATGGTCAGAACTTTGTTGAGTTGGACTCACATAATGCTATCGACACCAACAGTGTAATCGCCCAGACGATTAGTGGTCTGACAGCAGGGGGGACGTATGAAGTTTCATACTGGTACTCACCCCGCATTGGTCAGCCTGATACAACCAATGGGATTAAGGCACTTTGGAATGGCACTCAGCAATATGCATTCACTGGAGAGGGTGGCTCAACGAATAACTGGTACAACTTGACTTTTCTGGTTACTGCACTCAGCGGCACCAACACGCTTTCATTCGGGGCGTTTGGAACTGACGATTCTTTAGGCGGTAATATCGACAACGTTTCGCTGAGCGCTGTTCCCCTGCCTGCCGCCGCTTGGTTGTTCGGCTCCGCGCTGTTGGGATTCGGTGTCTTGCGTCGCAAGCAGCAACAAACGACCTGATTCATCTGCAAGGTAGCAAATAAAGACGGGGGCTGCGGCTCCCGTTTCTCATTCTTGGATGGCTGCTTCGCAGAAATTCGGCAACGGCAGCAACCGCTGCAAAGCAGAAAGTCGGCGCCGGCGATACGGCGATGCGGATAGCGCCGATAATGCCGGGATGAGCAACTCCGGGATTTCAGCTTGAACCACTATTTCGCCACCTGCCCGCGCGGCCTGGAAGCGCTGCTGGCGGAAGACCTCGCCAGCGCTGGCGGCAAGGACGTCACCATCGTTCCGGGCGGGGCAAGCTGCAACGGCAACCTGGAAACCGGCTATAGGATCAACCTCGGGTCGCGCATCGCGACTCGGGTCTTGTTGCGCACCGCACACGGCTCATATCGCGGCGAAGCCGAAATCTACCGCCTGGCCTACGATGTCGCCTGGTCGCGGCTGTTCTCGGTGGATCGCTCGATCCGCGTCTATGTCACGGCGATCCGCTCGCCGCTGAAGAGCCTCGAATTCATCACGCTCAAGGTCAAGGACGCGGTCTGCGACCGCTTCCGCGCCGACACCGGGCGCCGGCCAAGCGTCAATACGAAGAACCCCGAGGTCCGCATCCACCTCTTCATCACCGCGGAGCAGGCTACGCTTTACCTCGACACCTCGGGCGAACCGCTCTACATGCGCGGCCACAAGCTGGCCAAGGTCGGCGCCCCGCTCAAGGAAAACCTCGCTGCCGGCATCCTGCGCCTGTCCGGCTGGCGACCCGGCATACCTCTGCTCGACCCGATGTGCGGCAGCGGCACATTTTTGCTGGAAGCGGCGCAGATCTCCCTTGACGATGCGCCGGGGCTGTCGCGCGAGCCGGGGGATTTCGGCTTCGAGCATCTCAAATCCTTCGACAGCGGACTGTGGCGCACGCTGCAGCGCGCGGCCGCCGAACGCCGCCGCGAGGCTGTCGCACTGCCGCTGTTCGGTAGCGACATCGACCGCGACGCCGTCGCCCGCACGCGGCAGAATCTTGCGGGCGCGGGACTCGAAAAGCTGGTGACGCTGGAAACGGCGGACCTGCTGACACGCTCAGCCTCCGCTCCGTCGGGCGTGATGGTGGCCAACCCTCCCTACGGCGAACGCCTGGGCAGCGAGGAAGAACTGGCGGCGTTCTATCCGCTGCTGGGCAATGCCCTCAAGCAGCGCTTCGCCGGCTGGAGTTGCTGGTTCCTGTCGGCCGACACGCGCCTGCCCAAGCTGATCCGGCTGCAGACGTCGCGCAAGATCCCGCTTTACAACGGCCCGCTCGAATGCCGGCTGTACAACATCGAGATCGTTGCTGGCGGTCATCGCCGCGAGCGGGCGCCGTAAGGCGCGGGTGGCCCGAAGCGCCTTGCTTATTCGAGCGCAGCGAGCTGACTTTGGCCCCCTCCCCGGGGAGGGGGTTGGTGGTGTCCAAGAGTAGTCTGACTTTTACGATCGTGGGCGCAGCCCACGAATCGTGAAAGTCAGACTATATCCAGATGCTGGATGCCGGAATTGCGATCCATTTCCTGCGACTGCTTGCTGTGCAGCTTGATCATCAGGCGCACTTCGTTCATCGAGTCGGCGAAACGCAGGGCATCGTCGTAGCTGATGCGGCCTTCCTCGAAGAGGTCGA
>JADYZH010000167.1 GCA_020853215.1 Sulfuritalea sp.
ACGGTGTAGCCGGCCTTGGTGAGAATGTTCGAGATGGACAACAGTATCGTCGCCGAATCGTCTACCAGCATGATTGTGCTCATAGCGCCTTCCTCTGTAGTAAAAGCCGCGAATCCCTGCGTTACGCTTTTCAGGACAAGTCGGCGGGATGCTCGCGTCCCATGGGGAGGAATAATCGCAAACGGGCGGAAGTTTGTTTATCCGTGAATTACGCGAGAATCTGCGGTATCTACGTAGGCTTGGCGCAGAGGCCTGAAAGTGGTGCAAGAATGCCGGCACCAACGCGACACGCGTTTTGGTTTCGGTTGCGTCGATGACCTGCAAAGGAGGAACCAGCATGCAGATAGCAATGAGAGCAGATGGCAAACGGGCTGTCGCCCGTTTGTCCGGCAGATTCGAGGTCAGCGCTCACCGCGAGTTTCGCGAGACCATTGATGCTGCCCTGCGGAACGATGACATCGAGGAAGTCGTGATCGACCTGGCGGAGGTGGTTTATATCGACAGTTCGGCCCTCGGAATGTTGCTGATGCTGCGCGAAAAGGCCAATGGCGCAAGGAAGAAGCTTGCGCTTGCCAGTCCGCGTGGCGTTGTCAAGCAGGCATTGGATATTGCCCACTTCGAAAAGCTCTTCCCCATCGTTTAGTGCGGGGAATCTTTGGGGCGCCCACGATGATGCCGTCACTTCCGGATAACGGGATCAAGATCCTGGTGGCCGATGATTCGCTCATGAACCAGCGCATGCTGGCAATTTTTCTGCGCAAGGAAGGACATACGGTGCTTGTCGCCGGCGACGGCGCCGAGGCGGTGGAAGCGCACCGACGGGAGCACCCTGATCTCGTTCTGATGGATATCGTGATGCCGGTCATGGACGGCCTCGAAGCGGCGCGCCGCATCAAGGCAGAGACGGGCGACAACCGCACTCCCATCCTGTTCCTGACGGGCATGCACGATCGGCGGACGATGCTCGAAGGCCTCGAACTGGGCGAGGATTTCATTACGAAGCCGATCGATGTCGTGATTCTGGGCGCCAAGCTGCGCGCCTTCATCCGGCTGGTGCAGGTCCAGCGCATGCTCAGGCTTCAGCAGCAACGCATCGAGTTGCTCAACGGTGAAATGCAACACGAGAACGAGGTTGCGGCGTTTGTCCTGGGACGGGTACTGGCGCAAACAGAGCCGCCCGACGGTCGATCATTGCAGTACCGGGTTGTTCCGTCGGCCTTGTTCAGCGGCGACCTGATCCTGGCCCGGCGAACGCCCGGCGGACGCCTGCACGTACTGCTGGCGGATGCGGTGGGTCACGGATTGCCGGCGGCGATCAACATCCTGCCGCTGTTCTTTCCCTTCGATGGCATGTCCCGCAAGGGGCTTCCCCTGGCGACCGTGGCGCGCGAACTCAATCGGCGGGTACGCGACTTGTTGCCTGTTGATCGGTTCATCGCGGCGACACTGGTGAGCATCGATGTCGATGCGGGATATATCGATGTCTGGGTTGGCGGCAATCCTCCCGCCTTTCTGGTGCGGTCGGACGGACGGATTGCCTCCCGCGTGAACTCGATGCAAATGGCGCTGGGTCTCAACGACGACGACGCTCTCTTGTTCGAGCCGTGTCGCATCCATTATTCCGCGGGCGACCAGTTGATTCTGTTTTCCGATGGCATCTGGGAAAATCCGGCGTTTGCCGGAGACGACCCGGCCGAGCGCATGGAAAGCCTGCTCGCCGCCACGCCGCCGGCTGCGCGGATGGACGCGCTGACCGATGTGGCGGTTGCCGCCGGGCAGTTCGACGACGTGGCGGTCGCGGTGCTGACTCCGCAAGAAAGCGGGGCCCGGGGATGGAGCAACGATATCGAAACCCTCCGGCTGTCAACATCCCGCCTGTCTTTGCGACTCGGCGTGGAGGAGTTGCGCCAGGTGGATATTGTCGATGAGGTCTTGTCCATGGCTCGGGTGCTTGGTTTTGTGGCCCATTTTCCCAACCTGCCCCTCGTCTTCGCCGAGCTGTTTGCCAACGCGCTTGAATTCGGCGTACTGGATCTGTCTCCGGAACTCAAGCATTCGTCCGGCGCAGACAATCCGGGTTACCGTGAAGAAAGGCGACGCCGCCTGGACATGCTGGCGGAAGGCTTCATCGCCGTCGAGATGGAGCCCGATGTCGTCGAGGGGAAACAGATGCTGCGCCTCATGTTGTCCGATAGCGGCAAAGGCTTCGACGGGCATGGGCCGGAGCATGCCGCTGCCGCGGCTGACAATGTGATCGCCGGGCACGGTCTGACGCTGGTGCGCCGCCTGACGGCGCGCCTGTCCTACGGCAACCGGGGTAGCGAGGTAATTGCACTGATCGGACGCGATCGAACGACTAACCAAAGCATCCCCCTTCTCGTCAGCGAGGGGTCGGAAAGCGGGGCCTGACCATGCCGGTGAATTTGTTGATCGTTGATGACGACGCAGTTATCCGGGCAGTAATCCAGGACATGCTCGAACCCTGTGGCTATGTGCTCGACACCGCCGAGGACGGGTTGGCGGCCTGGCAGAAGATAGATGGCGATCCATCCCGCTTCGATCTGATGCTGCTCGACAAGCAGATGCCGCGCCTGGACGGCATTTCGCTGCTGAAGCGGATGAAGGTCGACGGCCGTTTCGAGGATCTTCCGGTGATCATGCTGACCAGCGATGATCGCCAGGAAGACATTATCGGGGGATTGGCCGAGGGCGCCCGCTACTATCTGACCAAGCCGTCGACGGAAGACGTGTTGAGGATCGTGATCACCAACGCACTGGCTGAGTTTCGCCAGAAACGTGAATTGCGCGAGCTGATCGGCCGCCAGGCGAGCAACCTGAATCTCTTGCGGCGGGGAGAGTTCTGTTGCCGAACCTTGCCGGAGGCAAGAGACCTGGCGCTGTTGCTGGCCGATGCCAGCATGAACCCGGCACGCACGGTCACCGGCTACTCGGAACTCCTGATCAATGCGGTCGAGCATGGCAACCTCGGAATTTCCTATGTCGAGAAAAGCCGCTTGCTGAGCGAGGGGCGTTGGCTGGAGGAGGTCGAGGCCCGTCTCATAAACCCTGACTATTCAAGCCGCCTGGTCAATGTGGTGCTGGAGAAGACGGACGTTGCCTGCCTCGTGACCATTACCGATCAGGGTGAGGGCTTTGACTGGAAGGCGTATGTCG
>JADYZH010000168.1 GCA_020853215.1 Sulfuritalea sp.
ACGGTGTAGCCGGCCTTGGTGAGAATGTTCGAGATGGACAACAGTATCGTCGCCGAATCGTCTACCAGCATGATTGTGCTCATAGCGCCTTCCTCTGTAGTAAAAGCCGCGAATCCCTGCGTTACGCCTTTCAGGGCAAGTCGGCGGAATGTTCGCGTCCCATGGGGAGGAATAATCGCAAACGGGCGGAAGTTTGTTTATCCGTGAATTACGCGAGAATCTGCGGTATCTACGTAGGATTGACGCAGAACCGCAAAAGTGGTGCAAGAATGCCGGAACCGACACGACAGGCGCTCTGGTTTGGGTCGTGCCCAGAACTTGCACAGGAGGAACTGCCATGCAGATAACCATGAAAGCAGAAGGCAAACGGGCCGTCGTACGCTTGTCCGGAAGATTCGACTTCAGCGCCCACCGGGAATTTCGCGCGAGCATCGATGCTGCCTTGCAGAACCCCGAGTTGGGGGAGGTCGTGGCCGACCTGGCGGGTGTGGACTATATCGACAGTTCGGCGCTGGGGATGCTGCTGATGCTGCGCGAAAAGGCCAATGGCGCAAAGAAGAAGCTCGTGCTCGCCAATCCCCGTGGCGTGGTCAAGCAGGCACTGGATATCGCCCACTTCGAAAAGCTCTTCTCCATCGTTTAAGGAAGTGCTGATCAAGTGCGAATTCGTCATTCCGGCGAACGCCGGAATCCAGAAGAATCAAGGTGCTGGACACCGGCTTTCGCCGGTGTGACGGCTTATTCAGTGTTTCCCTAAGCAAGGAATCTCTGGGGCGAGACGGCGATGACGTCACTTCCGGATACCGGGCTCAAGATCCTTGTCGCCGATGACTCGCGTGTCATCCAGCGCATGCTGGAAATTTTCCTGCGCAACGAAGGACATACGGTGCTGGTCGCCGGCGATGGCGGCGAGGCGGTGGAACTGCATCGGCGGGAGCATCCCAACCTGGTCCTGCTCGACATCGTGATGCCGGTCATGGATGGCCTGGAAGCGGCGCGCCGCATCAATGCGGCGGCGGACGACAAGCGCACGCCCATCCTGTTCCTGACGGGCATGAGGGATCAGCAGACCATGCTTGAAGGTCTCGAACTGGGCGACGATTTCATTACCAAGCCGATCGATCTCACTATCCTCGGCGCCAAGCTGCGTGCCTTCATTCGTTTGGTGCAGACCCAGCGCATGCTCGAGATTCAAAAGCGGGACATCGAGCGGCTCAACGACGCAATGCGCCGCGAGGGTGAGGTGGCGCTGGGCGTCATGGAACGGGTGCTGGCGCACACGGAGCCGCCCGACGGCCATTCCTTGCAGTACCGGGTCGTCGCTTCGGCCGTGTTCAGCGGCGACCTGATCCTCGCCCGGCGCACACCCAGCGGGCGACTGAATCTGCTGCTGGCAGATGCGGTGGGGCACGGATTGCCGGCGGCGGTCGCGATCCTGCCGCTGTTCTTCCCCTTCGACGGCATGTCGCGCAAGGGGCTGCCCCTGGCGACCGTGGCGCGTGAACTCAACCGGCGAGTGCGCGACTTGCTGCCTGTCGATCGTTTCGTCGCGGCGACCCTGGTCAGCATCGATTCCGCCGCGGGGCATATCGATGTCTGGAATGGCGGCAACCCTCCGGCCTTGCTGGCGCGGCCGGACGGGCGGGTCGCCACCCGCGTGGACTCGATGCAAATGGCGCTGGGGCTCAACGCCGACGATCCCCTGTTGTTCGAGCCGCGGCGCATCGATTATTCGGACGGCGACCAGTTGCTGCTGTTTTCCGACGGCATCTGGGAAAATTCGGCCTTTGCCGGAGACGATCCGGCGGGTCGCATGGAAAGCCTACTTGCCGCCACGCTGCCGGCCGGGCGGATGGACGCGCTGATCGAGGCGGTGCTTGCCGCCGGACAGACCGACGACGTATCGGTCGTGGTGAATACGCTGCGAGAAGGCGGGGCGCGGGACAAGAGCGAGGGCATCGAAACCCTTTGTCAGTCGGCATCGCGTCTCTCCCTGCGACTCGGCGTGGACGCCTTGCGCCAGGCGGACATCGTCGATTCGGTCCTGGCCATGGCCGGCGTGCTCGGCCTGGTGGCCCGTTTCCCCAACCTGCCCCTGGTTTTCAGCGAGCTGTTTGCCAACGCGCTCGAACATGGCGTACTGGGCATGACTTCGGAACTCAAGTATCGGTCCGGCGAAGGCTATCTGGAATTCTACGAGGAGAAGCAGCGGCGCCTGGACGCCATGACGGAAGGCTTTGTTGCGGTCGAGATGGAGTTCGATGCCGTCGAGGGAAAACAGATGCTGCGCCTCATGTTGTCCGACAGCGGCAGGGGTTTCGATTTGCACGAGATGGGGTATGCGGCCTTGGCGGATGACGAATTGACCGCCGGACGGGGCCTGGCGCTGATATGCGGCATGGTGACGCAGTTGTCTTACCGCAACCAGGGCAGCGAGGTGATTGCGCTGATCGGCTGCGACCAGGCGAGTGACCAAGTCCCCTCTGCCCCGGCGGGAGAGGGGTTGGGGAGAGAGGCTTGAGTATGCCGGTGAATTTGCTGATCGTTGATGACAATGCCGTGGTCCGCGCGGTAATCGAGGAGATGCTCGAACCCTGCGGCTACGCGCTGGATACCGCCGAGGACGGATGGGCGGCCTGGGAGAAGATCGATGGCGACCCCTCCCGCTTCGATCTGATGCTGCTCGACAAGCAGATGCCGCGCCTGGACGGCATTTCCCTGTTGAAGCGGATGAAAATCGACGGCCGCTTCGAGGATCTTCCGGTCATCATGCTGACCAGCGATAACCGCCAGGAAGACATTATCGAGGGCCTCGCCGAGGGCGCCCGTTACTACCTGACCAAGCCTTCGACGGAAGATGTATTGAGGGTCGTGATCAGGAATGCGCTGGACGAGTTTCGCCAGAAGCGCGAATTGCGCGCGCTGATTGGCCGGCAAGCGAACAACCTGAGTCTCTTGCGGCGGGGAGAGTTCAGCTGCCGTACCCTGGCGGAGGCGCGAGACCTGGCATTGCTGCTGGCCGATGCCAGCATGAACCCTGGACGCACGGTCACCGGCTACTCGGAACTCCTGATCAATGCGGTCGAGCACGGCAACCTCGGCATTTCCTATGCCGAGAAAAGCCGCCTGCTGAGCGAGGGGCGCTGGCTGGAGGAGGTTGAGGCCCGTCTCATAAACCCTGACTATTCAAGCCGCCTGGTCAATGTGGTGCTGGAGAAGACGGACGTTGCCTGCCTCGTGACCATTACCGATCAGGGTGAGGGCTTTGACTGGAAGGCGTATGTCG
>JADYZH010000169.1 GCA_020853215.1 Sulfuritalea sp.
AGGCCCGGCACCAGCGCGCCGGCATACATGTCGCCGACGCTGCGGCCGAGCTGGTCGGCCATCACGATCAGCACCAGCGAGGGCGGGATCGCCTGCGCCAGCGTGCCCGAGGCGGTGATCACGCCGGTGGCGATGGTGCGGTTGTAGCCGTTACGCAGCATGATCGGCAGCGAGATCAGGCCCATCGAAATCACCGCGGCGGCAACCACGCCGGTGGTCGCCGCGAGCAGGGCGCCGACGAAAATCACGGCCAGCGCCAGGCCGCCGCGCACCGGGCCGAAGACCTGGCCGATGGTTTCCAGCAGGTCCTCGGCCATGCCGCTCTTTTCGAGGATGATGCCCATGAAGGTGAAGAAGGGGATCGCCAGCAGCGTGTCGTTCTGCATGATGCCGAAGACGCGCAGCGGCAAGGCCTGGAACAGCGAGGGCGGGAACATGCCGGCTTCCATGCCGATGAAGCCGAAGAACAGCCCGGTGGCGGCCAGCGCGAAGGCCACCGGAAAGCCGGTAAGGAGGAACAGCAGCAGGCCGCCGAACATCAGCGGCACGAAGTTCTGGGCGATGAATTCCATCAGCGGACTTCCTCCTGGACGTGGGCGGCGTGTTCCTCGATCTCGTGGCCGATTTCATCCTTGGCTTCGGTTTCGATGTGGCTGATGACGTCAGGTCCGGCGCCACTGATGAAGGCGGCGCGTTTGATCAGTTCGGACAGACCCTGCAAGGCCAACAGAATGAAGCCGAGCGGAATCAGGCCGTACATCGGCCAGCGGATCAGGCCACCGGCATTCTGCGACATCTCGCCGCTCTTCCATGCATTCTCGAACAGCGGCCAGGACAGCGTGACGAGCATGTAGCAAAGCGGCAGCAGGAAGACGACGATGCCGACGATGTCGATCAGGTTGCGCGTGCGCGGCGACAGGTGGTTGGAAATGAAGTCGATGCGGACGTGGGCGTTCTTCAGGAAGGCGAAACCGGAGCCCAGCATGAACACGGCGGCGAACAGGTACCACTGGATTTCCAGCAGGGCATTCGAGCTCGTGTCGAACGCCTTGCGCACGATGGCGTTACCCGCGGAAATCAGCACGGCGGCCAGGATCAGCCACATCAGGCCGTGGCCAAGCCTGTCGTTCAACCAGTCGACGAGACGGGAAATCTTCAGCAGACCGTGCATGATGGCTCCTCGTGGCGCGCGGACAAGGACCGGCACCCATGGGATTGGATCGGGTGTGATTCAAGCACCGCGGCTTCTCCGTGTGTTCCGTGGCAACATTATTCTGGTTCGGGTGTTGCCTTGGGACATCTTAACCCGAGCTTTCAACATTGGTTGCTTCAAGAACTTCTCCTTGATCGCGTCGGCATCATCTGCAAGGGGCCAAACCCGGGCCGCCCAAAGCATCGATCCTGCACATGCGCTGCCAAAGTGGATCAGTGGTCAGACCAAAAGTGACGAGATATTAGTATTCACATGCCTTGCTGTCAAGGGGATTCAAGAAATCTCCCCACCGAATACCATTCTATTGATATTTTGGTCAGACCAATGTTACATTTCCCCGATGGATGCAAAAATGACGGCGCCCCGGCTTGCAGACGTGGTGGCGCGCGAGATCGAACAGCGGGTGCTCGCGGGCCGGTTGAAGCCCGGCGACCGCCTGCCGTCGGAGCGTGATCTTTCGGCACAACTCGGGGTTTCGCGCGCTTCCTTGCGCGAGGCGATCCACAAACTTGCCGCGCGCGGCTTGCTGGAAAGCCGGCAGGGCGGGGGAACTTTCGTTACCAACCGGCTCGATTCCGGCTTCGGCAATCCGTGGGAGGAGATTTTGCGTGACCATCCGGCGGTCCATGAAGACATGCTGGAGTTTCGCTACATGCTCGAAGGGCGTGCGGCGGAGTGCGCGGCGCAGCGGGCAACCGTGGCCGATCGCGAACGTGTCCGGCAGTGTCTTGCGCAACTGGAGGAGGCCTTTGCCGGAGACGATCTGGACCGCCAGGTCGATACCGACCTGGCATTTCATCAGGCCATTGCGGAAGCCTCGCACAACGTCATCGTCGGCCACCTGACGGCAAGCCTGCTGCGCCTGATGCGCGACAATCTGCGGCGCAACCTGAGCGAACTGATGCAGGTTCCTGCCGCCAGGGAGCAACTGCTCGACCAGCACCGCGCGGTATGGCACGCCATCGAACAGGGTAAAGCCGGGCAGGCCCTGGAAGCCGCCGCCGACCACATCGGCTATGTGCGGCAGAATCTCGCCCGCATGCTGCGCAGCGATGCCCGCCTGAAGCCTTAAAATCCGCGGATGACTTTGAACGGAACCACCCGTTTCTGCCTGATCCGCCACGGCGAAACCGACTGGAACGGCGAAAAGCGCATCCAGGGGCAGATCGACATCGATCTCAATCTCCGCGGCGAAGCCCAGGCCAGGGCCGTGGCCGACGGGCTGGCAGACCACTCCTTCGCCGCGGTGTACAGCAGCGACCTGCGCCGTGCCTGGCATACCGCGCGCATTGCCGTCGCCGGACTTGGTCTCGCCGTCTCGCCGGAGCCGACTTTGCGCGAGCGGCATTTCGGCGTGCTGCAAGGTGTCACCCCGAGCGAGGCCCGCGCCCGGTTGCCGCATGCCCATCATCACCACCAGGCACGCACGCTAGATTACGATTTCGACAGCGGCGAATCCCTGATCGCGTTTGCCGCACGCGTGATGCGCGGGCTCGATGAACTCGCGGCACGTCATCCGGGGCATAGCGTGCTCGCCTTCACCCACGGCGGCGTGCTCGACATCGCTTATCGCGCGGCCATGTCCCGTACGCTGGATGCGCCGCGCGATTTTGCCTTGCCGAATGCCGCCCTCAACTGGCTGGAGCGCGACGAAGGCGGCTGGCGCCTGATTTCCTGGGCCGACAGCCGACACCTGACGCAGGCGCTGGACGAAGTCGCCGGCTGACGGCGGACGGTGGGTGTGGATGGTAAAATCCGCGGACTTTTCCGTAGCGCCGGACGTCGCCATGTTGCGGTCCTGCGTCAGTCGTCACCGAGGCATTTTTCAGGAAGCCAAAATGTATTCCAAGCAAAGTACCCTTGCCAAGACCGATCCCGATCTCTGGGCCGCCATCCGGAACGAAAACCGCCGCCAGGAAGACCACATCGAGCTGATCGCCTCGGAGAACTACGTGTCCTGGCCGGTGATGGAAGCGCAGGGCTCGCAACTGACCAACAAGTATGCAGAGGGTTATCCGGGAAAGCGCTACTACGGCGGCTGCGAGCACGTGGACGTGGTCGAGCAACTGGCCATCGATCGGGCGAAAAAGCTGTTTGGCGCCGATGCTGCCAACGTCCAGCCCAATTCCGGCTCGCAGGCCAATCAGGCCGTGTTCTTCGCCTTCCTCAAGCCCGGCGACACCATCCTCGGTATGAACCTTTCGATGGGCGGCCACCTGACCCACGGCATGCCGCTCAATATCAGCGGCAAGTGGTTCAACATCGTGCCCTACGGCCTCGACGAGAACGAGGAAATCGACTACGCGGAGATGGAGCGGCTGGCGCACGAGCACAAGCCCAAGCTGATCATCGCCGGCGCTTCGGCCTATGCGCTGAAGATCGATTTCGAGCGCTTCGCCAGGGTGGCGAAGGCCGTCGGCGCGATCTTCATGGTGGACATGGCGCACTATGCCGGCCTCGTCGCCGCCGGTGTCTACCCGAATCCGGTACCGCATGCCGATGTCGTCACCACCACCACCCACAAGACCCTGCGCGGCCCGCGCGGCGGCCTGATCCTGATGCGCGCCGAGCACGAAAAGGCGATCAACTCGGCGATCTTCCCCGGCATTCAGGGCGGACCGCTGGAGCATGTGATCGCCGCCAAGGCGGTTGCGCTGATGGAGGCGATGACGCAGGAGTTCAAGGACTACCAGAAGCAGGTGATCGATAACGCCCAGGTCATGGCCAAGGTGCTAAAGGCGCGCGGCTTGCGCATTGTCTCGGGCCGCACGGAGTCGCACGTATTCCTGGTTGACCTGCGCGCCAAGAACCTCACCGGCAAGGAAGCCGAAGCCGCATTGGGCCGCGCCCACCTGACGGTTAACAAGAACACCATCCCCAATGATCCGCAGAAGGCCCTGGTCACTTCCGGCATCCGCCTCGGCACGCCGGCCATGACCACGCGCGGCTTCACCGAAATCGAAGCCGAACAGGTGGCCAACCTGATCGCCGACGTGCTCGATGCACCGAACGACGAAGCGGTGCTGGCGCGGGTGCGCGGCGACGTGTCGGCCTTGTGCAAGAAGTTTCCCGTGTATGGCTGAGCGCCGTGAAGTGTCCGTATTGCGCGGATGAGAACACCCAGGTAGTCGATACCCGGGAGAACGAGGACGGCGACACGGTGCGCCGCCGGCGCCGCTGCCTGTCCTGCGACAAGCGCTTCACCACCTACGAGCGGGTCGAACTTCAATTGCCGCAGGTGGTGAAGAAGAACGGCAGCCGCACCGACTACGACCGCGACAAGCTCAAGGCCAGCATGATGCTGGCCATGAGGAAGCGCCCGGTCACCACCGAGAGCATCGACCTGGCGCTCGACCGCATCGAGGAAAAGCTGGTGCAGCTGGCGCTGCGCGAGGTGGCCTCGGACCGCATCGGCGAATTGGTAATGCGCGAACTGAAGAAGCTCGACAAGGTGGCCTACATCCGCTTTGCTTCGGTGTATCGCAACTTCGAGGACGTGGACGAGTTTTCCGAGGCGATCCGCGAGGTCAAGAAGCCGCGGCAGCCCCGCGCCAGGTCCTGACGGGCGGCGGCTGATGGGCGCCGCATGATTTTTTCCGCCGCCGATCATGGTTTCATGGCACGTGCGCTGCAGCTGGCGCGGCGCGGCCTGAACACCGCGACGCCCAACCCCCGGGTTGGCTGCGTCATGGTCCGCGACGGCAAAGTCGTCGGCGAAGGCTGGCATGAAAAGGCGGGCGGACTGCATGCCGAGGCCGCAGCGCTGGCGCAAATAGTCGGCGCCGGCGACACGGCGATTGGCGCCACGGCCTACGTCACGCTGGAACCCTGCAGCCATTTCGGGCGCACGCCGCCCTGTGCCGATGCGCTGATCGAGGCGGGCGTGGCGCGCGTCGTGGCCGCGATGCAGGATCCGAATCCGCTGGTTGCGGGGCAGGGCCTGGCGCGGATTGCCGCCGCCGGCATCGAGGTTGGCAGCGGATTGCTGGCGGCCGAGGGGAGGGAGCTCAACATCGGTTTCGCCTCGCGCATGACGCGTGGACGACCCTGGCTGCGCCTGAAGGTGGCCGCCAGCCTCGACGGCAAGACTGCACTCAACAACGGCGCCTCGCAGTGGATCACGGGGCCGGATGCGCGGCGCGATGCCCACGCCTGGCGCGCGCGCTCCTGCGCCGTGCTGACCGGCATCGGCACGGTGAA
Organism: Sulfuritalea sp.; assembly: GCA_020853215.1. Lineage (GTDB taxonomy): Bacteria > Pseudomonadota > Gammaproteobacteria > Burkholderiales > Rhodocyclaceae > Sulfuritalea. The sequence continues at coordinate 5,414 of JADYZH010000169.1, forward strand.
GGACGACAACCCGCGACTCACCGTGCGCGACGTGCCGACCACGCGCCAGCCGCTGCGGGTGGTGGTCGACAGCCGGCTCGAAACACCGATCGATGCCGCCGTGCTGGAAGGCGGCAATGTGCTGATCGCCGCCGCGCGGGAGGACGCGGAACGCGCCGCCGCCTTGCGTGCGCACGACGCCGAGATCGTGATTTTGACCAATGCCAATGGCAAGGTGGATCTAGCCGCCCTGCTGCAGGAACTTGGCCGGCGCGGTATCAATGAAGTGCTTGCCGAAGCCGGCACGCGACTCAACGGTTCCCTGTTGCGCGAAGGCTGCGTCGATGAACTGCTGATCTACCAGGCGCCGATGCTGATCGGCGATGCCGCGCGCGGCATGTTCGGCCTGGCGGAGCTCACCGATCTAGCCGGCGCCCGGCATCTTGACATCATCGAGCGCCGTAACGTCGGCGCCGACCTCCGCATCCGGGCCCGCCTTGCGTGAACCGAAGGAAGATGACGGCCATCGCGACTTTCCCGGCCGTGGGCTGCTGATAAACGTCCTGCGCGTGTTCCACATCGCCGGGCTGGCGGGGATTTCCGCCGTGGTGCTGGGTGGCGCTGGCGGTGTGGCGCAGTGGGGTGGGCTGATGCTGGTTTCGGGGTTGGGCATCATCGCCCTCGACGCCTGGGCCAACCCGCTTTACTTCCGCCAGGCCAAGGGGCTCGGCACGCTGTTGAAGATCGCGCTGGTGGCGCTGATGGTGCTCTGGGAACCGGGGCGGCTGCCGCTGTTCTGGTTCGTCCTGGCGTTCTCGGTGGCGCTCAGCCACGCGCCGGGACGTATTCGACACTGCCAGCTTTTCTGACAGCCAACCTCCAAAAGCATTAGCCACAGAGGACACAGAGATCACAGAGGAAGGCAAACCCAATGGGTTTTCTCTGTGCCCTCTGTGGCTGATTTATTTTTCTTTCCCAGCCCTGCAAATCTCACAGCCGGGGTCGCGCGGCACGCGAATCTCGCGCCATTCCATGCCCAGGCCATCGAGCAGCAGCAGACGTCCGGCGAGGCTGGTGCCGCAGCCAATCACCAGCTTGAGCGCTTCTGCGGCTTGCACCGTGCCGATGATGCCGGTGATCGGCGCGAACACGCCCATCACCGCGCAACGCACTTCCTCGACATCCTGCCCTTCGGGAAACAGGCAGTGGTAGCACGGCCCGTCCGGTTGGCGTGAATCGAACACCGCCACCTGTCCGTCGAAACGGATCGCAGCGCCGGATACCAGGGGTTTGCGGAGCTTGACGCAGGCGCGGTTGACGGCATGGCGCGTGGCGAAATTGTCGCAGCAGTCGAGCACGATGTCGGCCAGCGCGACCTCCTCTTCCAGGCGCGGCCCGGACAGGCGTTCGCTGAGTGCGATGACATGGCATTCGGGGTTGATGTCACCCAGCGTGCGTTTGCCCGATACGGACTTTTCCATGCCGACCGCATCGGTGCGGTGCAGGATCTGGCGTTGCAGGTTGGTCAGGTCGACCGTGTCGCCATCGGCCAGCACCAGAGTGCCGATGCCGGCCGAGGCCAGGTAGAAAGCCGCCGGTGAACCCAGACCGCCGGCGCCGATCACCAGCGCGCGGGCGTCGACGATTTTTTGCTGGCCCTCGATGCCGATCTGCGGCAGCAGGATGTGGCGGCTGTAACGCAGCAGCTGCTCGTCGTCCACGAGCGGCTACCTTTCCTGGCGCAACTCGGGCGGCGTTTCGTCGTGGTCGCCGTGGGGGTGGTGTTCCCAGGCCTTGGAATAGACGTCGTGGGATTTCTTGATCAGGCGCTCGGGCACGCGCATGTTGCGCATCTGGGTTTCCTCGCAGAAATACACCACCGTGCGCATAAGCTTGCTGTAGACGCTGTTATCGAGGTGAAAGCCCTGGCGTACCAGTGCCGCTTCGAGTCCTTCCAGCGAGTAGTCGCTGATTTCGTACCAGATCGACAGGCTGTAGGGCGCAATGCCGTCGTCGATCTCCATGCCCTCCAGTCCGGCCAGCAGCTTGCGCGCTTCCTCGACATGTTCCGGATGTCTATGATCGAAACGAAGTTCGCGGTGCTTGCGCGTGCCGGGCTGCGGCACGAAGGCGGCCGGACGCTGGCGAGGCTTGCCGTCGCGCTTTTCATCGCGCAGCTCGCGAGCCTTTTCCGGGGTCATCCTGGTCATTGCCGGGGTCCCATCCCGCCCTTAACGCTTGATGATCTGCCAGGCTTTGAGCAGATTGACCGCCTGGCCGAGCTGGTAGTCGTTTTTCGAAGCAAACTCGAGCGGCGCGCGCGGTGAACCGTCTGCGTCCTCGCCCTTGTCCTTCTTGTCAGCCGGTTTGGCCTGCGGCTTGGGTGGCTCGGCCTTTTCCTTTTCGCCTCCGAGATGGCGTTCCAGGTCGGCCTCGCGCACGCGCTCGCGCGAGCTGCCGTTGGCGGATTCCTCGACGACGATGTCGGGCGTGATGCCCTTCGCCTGGATCGAGCGGCCCGAAGGCGTGAAATAGCGCGCGGTGGTGAGCTTGATTGCGGCGTTGTTGGACAGCGGCAGCACGGTCTGCACCGATCCCTTGCCGAAGGTCTGGGTGCCCATGATCACGGCGCGTTTGTGGTCCTGCAGGGCGCCGGCGACGATCTCCGAGGCGGAAGCGGAGCCGGCGTTGACCAGCACCACCATCGGCGTGGTCTTGGCCCAGGGCGGCAGGTTCTTCATGAAGTCGTCCCTGTTGCCGCGCTGGTAGTCCTCGGGGCTTGCCAGGTAGCGGCGCTTGGCGTCCTCGGTGCGGCCGTCGGTCGAGGTAACCAGCGTCTTCGGTGGCAGGAAGGCGGCGGAAACGCCGACCGCGCCGTTGAGCAGGCCGCCGGGATCGTTGCGCAGGTCGAGCACCAGGCCCTTGATGCCCTCGCCCTTGGCGTCCCTGTCTTCCTTGGCCAGCTTTTCGAGGTGCTTCACCACGTCCGGCGCGGTCTCCTCCTGGAACTGGCTGACCCGCATATAGCCCAGGCCGCCCTCAAGCAGTTTCGACTTGACGCTTTGCACCTTGATCTTCTCGCGCGTCAGCGTGACTTCGAAGGGTTTGGCCTCGCCCTTGCGCAAGACCGTGAGCTTGATCTGGGTCTTGGGTTTGCCGCGCATCTTCTTCACCGCATCGCTGAGCGTGAGTCCTTTGACCAGCGTGTCGTCGAGCTTGATGATCAGATCACCAGATTTCAGGCCGGCTCTTTGCGCCGGGGTATCGTCGATCGGCGCCACCACCTTGACGAAACCGTCCTCCATGCCGACTTCGATGCCGAGGCCGCCGAATTCGCCCTGGGTACTGACCTGCAGATCCTTGAAGGAATCCGCATCGAGATAGGCCGAGTGCGGATCGAGATTCGCCAGCATGCCGCTGATGGCATGGGTGATCAGCTTCTTGTCTTCCACCGGTTCGACGTAGCCTTGCTTGATCGCGCTGTAGACATCGGCGAAGCTGCGCAACTCCTCGATCGGCAGGGTCGAGGTGACCGGGTCCTTGCCGGCGACGGCGGAATAATTGAGGCTGATGAGAATGCCGGCAATCAGACCGGAAACTACCAGACCGACTTGTTTAATCTTGCTGTTCATAGGAACTCCGAACGAAAACGGCGGACAAACCGCCGTTGGCACCAGTGTAGCGCCTTTGGACTAATTTCCGGCCCACTTCAAGGGGTCGAAGGGCAGGCCCCGATGCCTCAGTTCAAAGTATAAACCCGACTCGGAGTTGCCGCCGCTGTTTCCCACGGTGGCGACGGATTCGCCATCCTTGATGCTGGCGCCCACGCTTGCCAGCAGGGATTCGTTGTTGCCATAGATGGAGAGGAAATCGTCGCCATGGTCGATTACCAGCAGATTGCCGAAACCGCGCAGCCAGTCCGAGAAGACCACGGCCCCTGGCGCCACGGCCCTGACTTCAAGGCCTTCCGCGGCTCGGATGAAAATGCCCTTCCACGTTGCGCCTCCTTCCGGCCGCGGCTGCCCGAAACGACCTGCAATCGTCCCCTTGACTGGCAAACGGAGTCGACCGCGCCGGGCGGCGAAGGTTCCGCGGCCGTAGCCGGGGTCATGGCTTTTCACGGTCGGGCTTCTGCCGACTGCCGCATCGCTGCCGCCTGACGGTCCGCGGCGTGTCGCCGGCGCCGACTTTTTTGCCGCCGCGATGCGTGCGAGGCCATCGATCAGTTTGCCCAGGCGCCGTTCGTTGCGCTTCAGGGTATCGATCTCGCGCCGCTGCACCCTCAGGCGGTCGGCGATTGCGGCCAGCGTCTTCAGGCGCTGCCTCTTGCTCTCCAGAAGTTGCGCGCGGCTTTCCTGCTGCCGGCGCTCGACCTCCGCCAACCGCGCCTGGCGCTCGCGCACGGCTTCCGCCAGGTGCTTTTTTTCTGCGGCACCGGCGCGCAGGCGCTGGATCAGATCGACCTTGGCGCGCGACAACAGGGTCAGGAAGTGGCGGTCGCGTGCCGCCTGGTCGGGATCTTCGCCCGAGAGCAGGAGCTTCAGCGCATCCGAATCGCCGCCCACGAACTGGCGGTTGAGAAGTCGTCCCAGCTGGTCTTGCTGCCCACCCACCTGGCGTTCCAGGCGACGGGTCTGCTTGTCGAGATCCGCCAGTTCGGCTTTCAGTCCGGATCCCTTGGCGCCGAGCTCATGCAGGCGCCGATTGACGTCGGAAATGGCCGACTCGGTCTCGCGCAACTGATCGGCGGCATAGGTCCTGGATTCCTCGGCCTTCGCCATGTCGCGACGCAGGGAATCGATGCGGCCCTTCAGTTCCTGCAATTCCGCCGTTTTCGCATCGACGCCGGCGGCGAAGGCTGCGGACGCCGACAGCAAGGGAAGCAGGCAGCCCGCGACGCAAACGATGCCTCGACGAATCACGCCTCGGCCTTGCACCGATTCGCCAACGCCCGCTTTGCCGCCTTGATGAAACCCTGGCGATCATGGCAGAGCAGGGCAATCTTGGACATGAACGGGCCTCGACGCACTCGGAGTAGCAGTATTCTATAATATTCGCATTTGGTGCCCGGTTCGGCCGGGCGCTCTTCAACCGGGGAACAGCCGCTCATGCCAAGCGTAATCGACGATTTGATCGGCAAGCAGGAACACATCGAGACCGCGGCGCGCGCGCTGAAGGCGATCTCGCATCCGCTGCGCCTGAAAATCCTCTGCGTGGTCGGCGACCAGGAAACCTGCGTGCAGGACATCGTCGAGGCGGTCGGCACCTCGCAGAGCAACATCTCGCAGCACCTCGCCATTTTGCGCGACAAGGGCGTCCTGCAAACCCGCAAGGACGCCAACCGGGTGTTCTATCGCATCGCCGACCAGCGCACGCTGCAGCTCATCGCCCTGATGCGCGAAGTGTTCTGCGGCGTGCCGGCTCACAGGGAATAAACGACAATGGAATTTCTGCAAGAGAACATCATGTGGGTCGCCATCGCCTGCGTCAGCGGCGGCATGCTGCTGTGGCCGCTGATCGCCGGCGGCAACGTGGCGAATCTGACGCCGGCCGAGGCAACGCTGCTGATGAACCGCGAGGACGCGCTGGTGCTCGATGTGCGGGAGACCGGCGAGTGGGGCGCCGGCCATATCACCGGCGCGCGCCACATCACGCTGGGCCAGCTCGACAAGCGCCTGTCCGAACTCGAAAAGTTCAAGGAAAAGCCGATCATCGTCGTCTGCGCCACCGGCAACCGCTCCTCGTCGGCCTGCGGGCAACTGAAGAAACATGGATTCGGCAAGGTCTACAGCCTCGGTGGGGGCATCTCGGCCTGGCGCGATGCCAGCCTGCCCCTCACCACCAAATCCTGAACCCGGAGAATTGCATGGCCAAAGTCCTGATGTACTCCACCGCCGTCTGCCCCTATTGCGTGCGCGCCGAGCAGCTGCTGACGCGCAAGGGTGTCAAGGATATCGAAAAGGTACGCGTCGACCTCGAGCCGGAGCGTCGCGCCGAAATGATGCAAAAAACCGGCCAGCGCACCGTGCCGCAGATCTACATCGGCGAAACCCATGTCGGCGGTTGCGACGACCTCTACGAACTCGACCGCCAGGGCAAGCTCGATCCGTTGCTGGCGGCGTAGAATTACCATCCTTTCCCCTCACCCATAAAATTCATCATGAGCGACGAGCAGCCGGTATTCAGCATCGAAAAGATATACGTCAAGGATCTCTCCATCGAAGTGCCCAATGCGCCGCAGATCTTCCTCGAGCGCGAAACGCCGAGCATCGAGGTGCAGATCCAGAGCGGGGCGAACGCCATCGGCGAGGGCATGTTCGAAGTCGCGCTGACGGTGACGGTGAACGCCAAGCACGAGGAAAAGGCCTTCTTCCTGGTCGAGGTGGTCAAGGCCGGCATCTTCCAGATCCGCAATGTGCCCGAACAGGACCTGCAACCGATTCTTGCCGTGGCCTGCCCCAACATACTTTTTCCGTATGCCCGCGAAACGATTTCCGACGCCATCAGTCGCGCCGGCTTCCCGCCCGTGATCCTCGCCCCGGTCAACTTCGAATCTCTCTACCAGCAGCGCCTAACTGAACAGCAGCAGGCCGAAAGCAAGATTCAGCTGCAATAGTCGGCGATGGCGCTACGGCGAATATTCGCTCTACTGACCCTGGCGTTGGCGGTTCCGGCGCAGGCGCTGGATTACCGCTCGCTGGCCGAAGCTGCGCCGGCCTATGACGCGCCATCGGCCAAGTCCAAGCCCCTGTTCGTGGTGCTCGCCGGCACACCGGTGGAGCAGGTGGTCGCCCTCGACGGCTGGTCCAAGGTGCGCGACAACCGCGGCGACCTGGTCTGGATCGAAAAGAAGTATCTGGCGGAAAAACGCAATGTCATCGTCCGCGCCGAGCGCGCCCAGGTGCGCTCCGCCGCCGAAGACAAGGCGGCGCTGGTGTTCGAAGCCGAGCGCGACGTCGTGCTGGAACTGATGGAAACCGGTCCCGCCGGCTGGGCCAGGGTCAGGCATCGCGACGGCCAAGGCGGTTTCCTCAAGGCGCCGCAAGTCTGGGGCCTGTAAGACGCGTCCATCGGCAATGATCCGGCCAGCCCAGCGAAGTGTCCGATGCGGATAGCGGTACTCGGCGCCGGCGCCTGGGGTACGGCGCTGGCCATCGCCTTTGCCGCGCGGCATGCCGTGACCTTGTGGTCGCGCGACCCCGCGCGCGTGGCGGAGATGTCAAGCCGCCGAGAAAACTCCCGCTATCTCTCCGGCTGCCCGTTTCCACCAGGCCTGCAAGTCACCGCCGATTTTCGTGCGGCGCTGACCGGCGTTGACCTGACGATCCTCGCCGCGCCGCTGGCCGGACTGCGATCGCTGCTCGAACAGTACAAGGCCATCGCCCCCTCGGTACCTTTTCTCTGGGTCTGCAAGGGGCTGGAAGCCGGCAGCGGCCTGCTGCCGCATCAGGTGGTCGACGCAGTGATGGGCGACGTCGCCTGCGGCGTGCTGACTGGGCCGAGTTTCGCCCTCGAAGTGGCGCGCGGCCTGCCCGCCGCGGTCACGCTGGCCGCCACCGATGCCACATTTGCCGCAAAAACCGCGCAAAGCCTGCATGGCGGCAAGCTGCGCATCTACGCCAGCGAAGACCTGGTCGGCGCCGAAGTCGGCGGTGCAGTGAAGAACGTGCTGGCCATCGCCACCGGCATCTGCGACGGCCTCGGCCTCGGCAACAATGCCCGCGCCGCGCTGATCACGCGCGGCCTGGTCGAGATAACCCGTTTCGGCGAGGCGCTCGGCGCCAAACGCGAAACCTTCATGGGCCTGGCCGGCATGGGCGACCTGATGCTGACCTGCACCGGCGACCTCTCGCGCAACCGTCGCGTCGGCCTCCTGCTGGCCGAGGGCAAGGCGCTGCCCGACATCGTGCGCGAACTCGGCCACGTCGCCGAAGGCGTGCCCGCCGCGCGCGAAGTGGCCCGCCGCGCCGCCGAACTGGGCATCGACATGCCGATCACGGGCGCCGTGACCGCCGTGCTCGACGGCCGCATCACGCCGGTTGCCGCCGTCGAACAATTGATGGCGCGCGACCCGAAACACGAGTGAGGCGCTAGCCGCCGCCGGCAAAGTCCTGCTGGCGCCAGGCCTCGTAGACCATCACGGCCACCGCGTTGGACAGGTTCAGGCTGCGGTTGCCGGGGATCAGGGGCAACCGCAGACGATGGCTTTCCTCGATGCCGGCCAGCAGCCACCCCGGCAAGCCACCCGATTCGGAGCCGAAGATAAAGGCGTCACCGGGCAGAAAGTCGGCGCTGGCGTGACGGCGAGTTGCTTTCGTGGTCAGTGCAAACAATCGTGCGTTACCCAGCGCGGCGCGGCAGGCGGCCCAGTCCGCATGCACCGTGACGCAGGCCATTTCCGCGTAGTCAAGCCCGGCGCGGCGCAACTGTGCGTCGGACAGGTCGAAGCCGAGCGGTTCCACCAGGTGCAGGCTGCAACCCGTGTTGGCGCAAAGGCGGATCGCGTTGCCGGTGTTGGGGGGAATTTCGGGAGTGACCAGGACTACGTGGAACACGATTGTCGATGTCTCGAATGGCGGAGGTCTTGTTGAAGTAAGCGGCCACGGCCCTGCCGGGCTTCCGGCAGGACTGGCGAAATTGTACTGTTGCCGATCAGTCCTTCAGCGCCCTTGCCAGGACGAAGTTTTCCACCCGCGCCGCGCCGTGGGCCTTGAGCGTGCGGGCCAGTTCGTCGAGCGTGGCGCCGGTGGTCATGACGTCGTCGACCACCAGCACCTGCTTGCCCGTCAGGTCGAGTTCGCATTCGAAGGCGTGGCGGATGTTCTGCTTGCGCTCCTTCCACGGCAGGCTGGCTTGCGGTACGGTGTCGCGGCGGCGATGGACGCGGCTGGTTTCGAGCGGTACGCCCAGCAGCTTGGCCAGTGGACGGGCAAGTTCGACGGCCTGGTTGAAGCCGCGCTCGGCTAGCCGCGCCGGCGCCAGCGGCACCGGCAGGACCAGGTCGGGGCGGAAGGAAACGGGAAGCTGCGACAGTTCCCGGCCGAGAAAGTTGGCGCCGGCGAGACGGTGGGCGTACTTGAGTGACTGGACCATGCGGTCCAGCGGGAACTCGTAGCGGAACATGGCTTGTGTGGCGTCGAAGTGCGGCGCCTGTTTCAGGCAGGTGCCGCACGTGTTGGCACCCGGCGCCGGCAGGGCGCAGAGCGGGCAGCGCTCGGTCGTCAGGCGCGGCAGGCTTGCGGCGCAGGCGGGGCACAGCAGGCAGTCGCCGGCGGGCGCGGCGCAGAGGAAGCAGTCCTGAGGCAGCAGGGCGTTTGCGGCGCCGCGCACAGTTTTCTTCAGCTTCGCTGCCGCAGTGCCCACAATTGACAAGCCCGGCTCCTTCCACCAAGATTTGCGCCTCTTTGCATTCTAGCGAGTCCTTTGCGATGACCGCCACCGCCGCCGCCCAAACCGCTGCCCCGACCACGGCCGCCTTCGTTCCCGCTCCGCGCTGGACCGTCGCGGCCCTGGCCGCCCTGTTCGAGATGCCCTTCAACGATCTACTGTTTCGCGCGCAGGAAGTGCATCGGCAGCATCACGATGCCAATGCCGTACAGCGTTCGACCCTGCTTTCGATCAAGACCGGCGGCTGCTCGGAGGATTGCGGCTACTGCTCACAATCGGCGCACCATGGCACGGTCGAGAAGGAAGCCCTGCTGGAAACCGAAGAAGTAGTCGCGGCAGCCCGGGCCGCCAGGGACAAGGGCGCCACGCGCTTTTGCATGGGCGCGGCCTGGCGCGGGCCGAAGGAAAAGGATCTGGACCGTGTCACCGACATGATCGCTGCGGTCAAGGCGCTGGGCCTGGAAACCTGCGTCACGCTGGGCATGCTCAAGGACGGGCAGGCCGAGAAACTCAAGGCGGCCGGACTCGACTACTACAACCACAACCTGGATACCGCGCCGGAGTTTTACGGCGAGGTGATCAAGACCCATGCCCAGGGCGAGCGCTTCGACACCCTCGACAAGGTGCGCGAGGCGGGCATCAAGGTCTGCTGCGGCGGCATCGTCGGCATGGGTGAAACGCGCCGCCAGCGCGCTTCGCTGCTGGTCGAGCTGGCCAACATGAATCCGCCGCCCGACTCGGTGCCAATCAACGAACTGGTGCCGATGCCCGGCACGCCGCTGGAAAACGCGCCACCGCTCGATCCGTTCGAATTCGTCCGCACCATCGCCGTGGCGCGCATCACGATGCCCGGCTCGATGGTCAGGCTGTCGGCCGGGCGACAGGAGATGAGTGACGAATTGCAGGCGCTGTGCTTCCTCGCCGGCGCCAATTCGATTTTCTACGGCGACAAGCTGCTGACGGCGGGCAACCCCGAGGCCGATCGCGACGAGGCCCTGTTCTCCCGCCTGGGGCTCAACGCGATCTGATCGATCGTGCGCCGCGACTTTGCCGGGGCTGCGGAAACCTACGACTCGGCCGCGGTGCTCGCCCGCGAAGTTGGTGCTCGCATGGCGCAGCGGCTCGACCTGGTAAAAATCGCTCCGCAACGTGTCGCCGACATCGGTTGCGCGACGGGTGATGGCATCCGCGATTTGCAGCAACGCTACGGCAAGGCCTTGCCGCTGGCGCTCGACTATGCTTTGCCGATGCTGCGCACCGTGCGTTCCCGCACGCCGCGCCTGCAGCGGCTGACCGGGCGCGGGCCGCGCCTGGTCAATGCCGATGTGCGCGCCTTGCCGCTGGCGGCCAATACCCTGGGCCTGGTCTGGTCCAACCTGATGCTGCACTGGCTGGACGATCCGCTGCCGGCTTTCAAGGAGCTCCATCGGGTGATCGAGGTGGGCGGACTGCTCTGCTTCGCGACCCTCGGCCCCGACACGTTGAAGGAGTTGCGCGTGGCGGCACAGAAAGTCGGCGCCGGCGACACGGCGAAACGCTTCCTCGACATGCATGATCTTGGCGACATGCTGGTTACCGCCGGTTTTGGCGATCCGGTGATGGACATGGAGATGGTCACATTGACCTATCCGACACCGCGCGCCTTCCTCGCCGACCAGCGTCATCTCGGCGTGCGCGATGCCTTGCTCGGTCATCAGGGCTGGCACGACTGGCGCCGCCTGTTCGGCGCCTGGCCGCAGGATGACGAGGGTCGCCTGCCGGCCAGCTTCGAGATCGTCCATGGCCATGCCTGGAAACCCGAGCCGCGCCAGGTCGCCGACGGGCGCGCCGTGATGAAGTTTCATCGGCGATGAAACGCGCGAAACAGCGAACCCGGCGATCGATCAAGGTGCGCAATCCCCTGGCCATCGATCCGCTCCTGAAAAAGGGCGGCGCGCACCAACGCGAAGGCAAGCGCGCCAGCCGTGCGCGACAGAAAGCCGCCGTGCGACGACACAACGACGAATCCTGAGGCACGTCGTTAGGCGGATAGAAGACCGCCGGCCGGGAAAATTTCCCCGGCCGGCGGTCTTCTGTTTTTTTACTGTGGAAATCCAGTATTGCACAATGCGGATTAGAGTATTACAATGTGAAACGCTGAAAATGGGTTCAAGCATAAAGTAGGTCTATGCTGCGAACAGCAAAGTGGTTCGCTGGCTGCATATCCGGCGGACTCCAATAACACCAGAACGAGGAGTAGCCATGTCCGTGCCCCAACTTGCGGCGTCCGACGCCGATCCGCAGGAAACCCGTGAATGGATCGAGGCCCTGGAAGCCGTTATCGCCCAAGAAGGTCCCGAGCGCGCCCATTTCCTGCTCGAACAACTGATTGCGCTGGGTCACCAGACCGGCATCAACATGCCCTACAGCGCCAACACCGAATACACCAATACCATTCCCGCCGACCAGCAGCCGATCACGCCCGGCAACTACGAGATGGAGCAGAAGATCCGCGACTACGCGCGCTGGAATGCGATGGTCATGGTGCTGCGGGCCAACAAGGATGATTCGGGCCTCGGCGGCCACATCGCCAGCTACGCCTCGGCGGCGACCCTGTATGACATCGGCTACAACCACTTCTGGCATGCGCCGTCCGACACGCATGGCGGCGATCTGGTGTACTCCCAGGGCCATTCGGCGCCGGGCACCTATGCCCGTGCATTCATGCTCGGCCGCCTGACCGAAGAGCAGATGGACAACTTCCGCCGCGAGGTCGACGGCAAGGGCCTGTCCTCGTATCCCCATCCCTGGCTGATGCCCGACTTCTGGCAGTTCCCCACGGTGTCGATGGGCCTCGGCCCCTTGCAGGCGATCTACCAGGCACGCTTCATGAAATACATGCAGCACCGCGAAATGATCCCGACCGACGACCGCAAGGTCTGGGCCTTCATGGGTGACGGCGAGATGGACGAGCCGGAGTCGATGGGCGCCATCGGCATGGCGGGGCGCGAGCGGCTGGACAACCTGATCTTCGTCATCAACTGCAACCTGCAGCGGCTCGACGGCCCGGTGCGCGGCAACGGCAAGATCATCCAGGAACTGGAATCCGATTTTCGCGGCGCCGGCTGGAACGTGATCAAGGTGATCTGGGGCAGCTACTGGGATCCGCTGCTGGCGCAGGACAAGACCGGCCTCTTGCAAAAGCGCATGATGGAATGCGTCGACGGCGACTACCAGACCTTCAAGGCCCGCGACGGCGCCTATGTGCGCCAGCATTTCTTCGGCAAGTATCCGGAACTGCTGAAGATGGTATCGACCTGGTCCGACGACGACATCTGGCGCCTCAATCGCGGCGGCCACGACCCGCACAAGGTCTACGCAGCCTACGCCGCGGCGGCCGCGCACAAGGGCCAGCCGACCGTGATCCTTGCGAAGACCATCAAGGGTTACGGCATGGGCGAGGCGGGCGAAGCGCAGAACATCACCCACCAGCAGAAGAAGATGGGCACCACCTCGGTCAAGGCCTTCCGCGATCGCTTCAAGCTGCCGGTGGCGGATGCTGACCTGGAGAAGCTGCCCTACCTGACCTTCCCCGAAGGCTCGAAGGAACTCGACTACATGCGCGAGCGGCGCATGGCGCTGGGCGGCTACCTGCCGTCGCGCCGACCGAAGGCGGAAGCGCTGCCGGTGCCGCCGCTGTCGGCCTTCGACGCGCTGCTCAAGGCCGGCGGCGAAGGGCGCGAGTTCTCCACCACCATGTCCTTCGTGCGCGGCCTCAACGTCATGCTCAAGGACAAGGTGATCGGCAAGCGCGTGGTGCCTATCGTGGTCGACGAGTCGCGCACCTTCGGCATGGAAGGCCTCTTCCGCCAGATCGGCATCTGGAACCAGGACGGCCAGAACTACGTGCCGCAGGACGCCGACCAGATGATGTTCTACAAGGAAACCAGGAACGGCCAGATCCTGCAGGAAGGCATCAACGAGGCTGGCGCCATGGCTGACTGGATCGCCGCCGGCACCAGTTATTCGACGCACGGCGTGCAGACCATTCCGGTCTACGTCTGCTACTCGATGTTCGGCATGCAGCGCACCCTGGACCTGGTGTGGGCGGCCGGCGACCAGCGCGCCAGGGGCTTCCTGGTCGGTGGCACCGCCGGGCGCACCACGCTCAACGGCGAAGGCCTGCAGCACGAGGATGGTCATTCGCAGGTACTGGCCGCTACCGTGCCCAACTGCATTACCTACGACCCGACCTTCGCCTATGAAGTCGCCGTGATCGTGCAGGACGGCCTGCGCCGCATGGTGACCGAACAGGAGGACGTGTTCTATTACCTGACGGTGATGAACGAGAACTACGAGCATCCGGCCATGCCGGAGGGCGCGGCGCCCGGCATCCTCAAGGGCATGTACCAGTTCCGCAAGGGCGCCGCCACGAACGGCCCCCGCGTCCAGCTGCTCGGCTCGGGCACCATCTTCATGGAGGCGATTGCCGCCGCCGCGCTGCTGAAGAAGGACTGGGGCGTCGAAACCGACCTCTGGTCCTGCCCCAGCTTCAACGAACTGGCGCGCGACGGCAACGACTGTACGCGCTGGAACCTGCTGCACCCGACCGAAAAGCCGCGCCTGTCGCACGTCGCTGCCTGCCTCGCCGAAACGCGCGGGCCGGTGATCGCCGCCACCGACTACATCCGCGTCTTCGCCGAACAGATCCGCTCGTTGGTGCCGCGCCATTACACGGTGCTGGGCACCGACGGCTTCGGCCGCTCGGACACGCGCGAAAAGTTGCGCCACTTCTTCGAGGTCGATCGCCACTGGATCACCCTGGCGGCGCTGTCCGCGCTGGTCGAGGACGGCCAGATGAAGAAGGAGAAAGTGGCCGAGGCGATCAAGAAATACGGCCTCGATCCGAACAAGCCCAATCCGGTGAAGGTATAAGCCATGGCGAACATAGTTGAAGTGAAAGTCCCGGACATCGGCGACTTCAAGGATGTGCCGGTCATCGAGTTGCTGGTCAAGGTCGGTGACACGGTCAAAGCCGAGGATTCGCTGGTGACCCTGGAATCCGACAAGGCGACCATGGACGTGCCTTCGCCGGTCTCCGGCGTAGTCACCGAACTCAAGCTCAAGATCGGCGACAAGGTCGCCGAAGGCAGTCTCGTCGCCCTGATCGACAGTGCCGCCGCCGGTCAGGCTGCGGTTGCGGCGCCGGCCGCAGCACCTGCTGTGGCGCCCGCTGTCCAGGCTCCCGCTTCGGCTCCGGCTGCATCGGCTGCAGCAGCGCCGGCGGCGGTAGTCGAGGTCAAGGTGCCCGACATTGGCGACTTCAAGGACGTGCCGATCATCGAACTGCTGGTCAAGGTCGGCGACACGGTCAAGGCGGAAGATTCGCTGATGACACTCGAATCGGACAAGGCGACGATGGACATACCCTCGCCGGTATCCGGGATCGTCACCGAGCTGAAGGTCAAGGTCGGCGACAAGGTTGCCGAAGGTGTGGTGCTGGCGCTGGTAAAAGTTTCCGGAGGAACGCAGAGCGCTGGCGCCGGCGGTACGGCGGCAACGGCTGCTGCTCCCGCACCGGTTGCCGCAAGCGCGCCGGCCATGGCGGCCGCGCCGCCGCCCGCAGCGGCCGCCGTGGTCGATACCCGTCCCGGCGCGGCCGAGGCGATTGCTGCGCCCCTTCGCGTGGCCATGCCGACGCCGGCGGAGCGCCTGCACGGTGCTGCCTCGCATGCCAGCCCCTCGGTGCGCCGCTTTGCCCGCGAACTCGGCGTCGACGTATCGAAGGTCTCCGGCACCGGTCCGAAGGGGCGCATCCTGCAGGGCGACATCCAGGCCTATGTCAAGGGCGTGCTCAGCGCGCCACCACCCGCGCCGGCTGCTGCTGCCGCGTCGGGCGGTGGACTTGACCTGTTGCCTTGGCCGAAGATCGACTTCTCCAAGTTCGGCGCCACCGATGTGCAGCCGCTGTCGCGCATCAAGAGGATTTCGGGCGCCAACCTGTCGCGCAACTGGGTGATGATCCCGGCCGTCACCTACCACGAGGACGCCGACATCACCGAGCTCGAAGCCTTCCGCGTGCAGATCAACAAGGAGAACGAGAAGGCTGGCGGCGCCAAGCTGACCATGCTCGCCTTCCTGATCAAGGCCTGTGTCAAGGCGATGCAGAAATATCCGGAGTTCAACTCGTCCATCGACGGCGACAACCTGGTGATGAAGAAGTATTTCAACATCGGCTTTGCCGCCGACACACCCAACGGCCTGATGGTACCGGTGATCAAGAATGCCGAGAGCAAGGGTGTCTTCGAACTGGCGAAGGAAAGCGGCGACCTGGCCAAGCAGGCGCGCGAGGGCAAGTTGAAGCCTGCCGACATGCAGGGCGCCTGCTTCACGATTTCAAGCCTGGGCGGCATCGGTGGCACCTACTTCGCTCCGATCGTCAATGCACCGGAAGTAGCGATCCTCGGCGTCAACAAGTCGGCGATGAAGCCGGTGTGGGATGGCAAGCAATTCGTGCCGCGCCTGACCCTGCCGCTGTCCCTGACCGCCGACCACCGGGTCATCGACGGTGCCCTGGCGACCCGCTTCAACGTCTATCTGGCGCAACTGCTGGCCGACATGCGGAGAAGCATGTTGTGACCACGCTCACCGTGGTCAAGAAGGGGGAGGTCGTGGCGATCGCTGCCGACGGCCTCACCACCTTCGGCGACACGCGCCTGCCGCGCAGCTACAAGGGCGAGCACGACAAGATCCTCGATATCGCCGGATCGAAGATCGGCATCTGCGGTTCGTCGGCGCACCACCTGGTGCTGGTGAGTGCGTTCTCGAAGCTGGAGGACATCCGCCTCGGCTCGCGCATGGAGGTGTACGAGACCTTCCGCCGCCTGCATCCCGTCCTCAAGGAGCACGCCTTCCTCAATCCCAAGGAAGACGAGGACGACCCCTACGAGAGCTCGCAGATCACCGCGCTGATCGCCAACCCCAGCGGCATCTACGGTGTGTATTCCTACCGCGAAGTGTTCGAGTTCGACCGGGTCTGGTCCGCCGGTTCGGGGCGCAGCTTTGCGCTCGGCGCGATGCACGCGCTCTACGACGGCGCCTTGTCGGCCGCCGAAATTGCACGGGCCGGCGTTGCCGCCGGCATCGAATTCGATACTTCATCCGGACCGCCGATCGTGGTCCATGAGTTCAAACTGGAAGGAATGCCAAATGAGTGACGTCGTTGAAGTGAAGGTACCCGACATCGGCGACTTCAAGGATGTGCCGGTCATCGAAGTCCTGGTCAAGGCTGGCGACACGGTCAAGGCCGAGGACTCGCTGATCACCCTGGAATCGGACAAGGCCACCATGGACGTGCCTTCGCCGGTTTCGGGCGTGGTGACTGAGCTGAAGATCAAGGTGGGCGACAAGGTCGCCGAGGGTACGCTGGTGGCATTGGTGAAAGTCGGCGCTGGCGCTACGGCGCCTGCGCCGGCTGCGGCTCCCGCCGCGGTTGCACCCGCCGCCGTCCCGCCGGCGCCGACAATTGCGGCTCCCGTTGCCGCTGCCGCCGGCGCAGTTGGCAACTTCGCCGGCAAGGTCGATCTCGAATGCGAAATGCTGGTACTCGGCGCCGGCCCCGGCGGCTATTCCGCCGCCTTCCGCGCCGCCGACCTCGGCATGAAGACCGTCATCGTCGAGCGTTATGCCACGCTCGGCGGTGTCTGCCTCAACGTCGGCTGCATTCCCTCGAAAGCCCTGTTGCATGTCGCCGCGGTGATGGAGGAAGCCGAGCACGCGAGCGAGCTCGGCGTCAGTTTCGCGGCGCCCAAAGTGGATATCGACAAGCTGCGCGCGCACAAGGAAAAAGTGGTCGGCAAGCTGACCGGCGGCCTGGCCGGCATGGCCAAGGCGCGCAAGGTGGAGACCGTGCGCGGCTACGGCCATTTCCTCGACGCCAACCATC
>JADYZH010000170.1 GCA_020853215.1 Sulfuritalea sp.
CGATGTCCTGCACTTCCTCCAGGCAAATGGAATGCGGCATCGGGTACTCGTGCCACTCGACGCCATAGCCATGGCGGATCAGGAAATCCCTCGCGCGAATGCCCAGCCCGGGCGACACCACATCGTCTTCGCTGCCATGCGCGACGAAAATCGGCACGGCCCGGTTGGCCGCCGTTGCTTCGGCTTCCAGCAGCATCGGGGTCGGAATGTAGGTCGATAGCGCGATGACGCCGGCCAGCGATTCCGCATGGGTCAGCGCCGTGGCGTAGGCCACCGCCCCGCCCTGCGAAAAGCCCGCGACAAATATGCGCGCACACGGCACGCCGCGTTGATTCTCGCGTTCGATGAGGCGCCGGATCGCCTGCCGCGAGACGAGGATTCCGGCCGCGTCCACCACACGGCTGTTGGCATCGAGCGAAACGATGTCGTACCACGCCGGCATGACATAGCCGCCGTTGCAGGTCACCGGGATCTGCGGTGCATGGGGGAACACGAAGCGCACGCCGGGACCGCCTTCCAGTCCCAACTCAGGCACTACCGGCTCGAAATCCGAGCCGTCGGCGCCCAGGCCGTGCAGCCAGATGACGGAATACCGCGGCAGGGCGGCGGTCTCGATTTCGATGGCCGGCAGCAATTCGCTCACGGGATTTCCTCGTCTTGATGCCAGGGCCCGCTTCTATTTCCTGAGGCCGCGGGTATTGTCGCCGGCGGCTTCGCCAGGTCCCTGCTGCCAGTCGAACGCCAGGCTGCGCCACAGGTCGCGATAGTCGTAGTCGGTTTGCAGCGCCAGGTTGAGGCGGTTGTAGGAGGCGAAATCGCTGACCAGATGCACCAGCTGGACGATGCCTTTGTCGCTCAGGCCGATTGTCCGCAAGATGTCGACGTCCGCATCCGTCACCGCCTTCGCATCGGCATTCACCTTCAGCGCAAAATCGAGCAGGGTCTTCAGGCGCGTGTCCGTGGTCGCCGCGCTGCCTTGTGCGACCAGCGTTCTGACATACTCCTCGCCGGTCTCCAGGCCGTAGTTGAGGATGGTGCAGAAGGCCGCCGTGCAATAGGGACAGCCATTGGCCCTCGATACCAGGATGCCGACGTGCTGGATTTCCGGCAGGGTCAATTCGCCCATCTGCCACAGCACCTTGGTGGCCCCGAGCTTGGCCTTGAAGAATTCCGGAAAATTCATCTCGATGAAAAAATGGTTGGGTACCGCGCCCTCCATGGCCGTGACCCACTCGAATATTTCCCGGATTGCCGGATCATCGCTCGTATCGGGCTTTACCGTCTTGACGCGTGCCATGGCCGTTTCTCCTTTGCCTGTTGAAATCTGCAGTCGCTTGTCACCGCTCACCGGCATCCGGGCGATCACGCTGTCGCCGCTGCCATCCCGTCATGGCCTTGAGGCAGACCAGCACGAACATGATGCCGCCGATCACCGCGATCAGGCCGCCGGCGCCCATCATGCCCATGCCGATTTTCTGCGGCAGCGTGGTCAGGGCCTGCTCGGCGCCGGCGACCTTGCGCTGCACGCCATAGCCGCCCGACCAGGCCAGGCCGAGGATGTGGATCAGTTGCCCGCCGCCATAGACGTAGGGCTGCCAGCGCGCCATGCGGCCTTCCACGGCGCCGAAGCCCAGTTGCGGCAGCAGCACGTAGGCCAGGCCCATGAAGGCCAGCGTCACGCCTACCGTCGAGCCGTGATAGTGGGCCGGGATCACCACGTTCGCGCCCTGGATCATGTAGGCCAGCACGCCGCCCACGGCGAACAGGAAGAACGATGCGACGAACGCCGACTTGGCCGCACCAGGGGCCGCGGTGCGCGTCGCCCACAAGGCGAGGAGGCCGACCAGGATCAAGGGCGCCATGTAGGGATGGCCCCAGATCATCAGCTTGGCGAAGAGCTCCATGTGCGGCAGCTCGCCGGCCGGTATCGTGAAGTAGATCGCCGGCACCACCAGCAGCGGCAGCGCCGCGACCCAGAACATCGCCGACAGCGGACGCGGGGAAACCGGCACCCCACCGAGCTGGACGGCTATCCACAGCCATGCCACGACCATGAGGATGGCATGCTGGAACTGCAGGGTATGTCCGCCACCCCAGAACAGGACCTCGAAGTAAAGCTTGGCTTCGATCTCCGCGTCGCGCGGAACGATCAGCCAGGACCAGAGGAAGGCGGCCAGCGCCAGAAAGCCCGCCACCGCGCCGAGGAAAGCGCCGAGTTGCAGCGGCGCGCCGAACGCGGGACGCGGCCAGGTGGTGAGCAGCGCACGCAGCACCGCCAGACCGAAGCCTGCGCCGCAAAGCCATAACGAGGCATAGAACACCGGCTGCTGCAGCACCGGGATGTAGTTGTTGAGCACCGGATCGGCGCCCGGCAGAAAGGGCGAAACAGTCATCACCGCGGTACCCAGCGCCGCCAGCGCGAAGCCGCCCCAACCCAGCCAGGCGAGGCCGTCGCACCCCAGGGCGCTCCAGATCACCGCGGCGAACGCCATGAACCAGACCGCCACCGAAAGATCGACATGGACCACCAGCGCGGCGCGGAAAAAGTCCTTCAGCGGGAACACGTCCTGGATGCCTGGCGTGCGCGAAAGGACCAGCAGGATGGCGAGCAGGCCGGAACCGATCAGCGCCAGCAGGCCCAGCCATAACCATGCCCTGGCCAGGGCCTTCGCCGTACCGCCGGAAACCGATATGCTATTTAAATTCACCGTGACTCCGCGAAAAAGCGCCAAGTATACGGCAATGGCCGGGGGCAAACGCGGTACACTTCCAGCTGCACCGACTCCGTCCATTCCGATTCCCATGAAACTGCTGTCGACCCTGTTTTTCAGCCTCGTGCTGCTCCTCGCCGGATGTTCCGAGCCGAAGAAATTCATTTCCACCGATCTCTCGATGGTGGACTGGGGCAAGGATTTCAGCCTTACCGACCACAACGGCCAGCCGCGCCGCCTGGCGGATTTCAAGGGCAAGGCCGTGGTGCTGTTCTTCGGCTACACCCAGTGCCCCGACGTCTGCCCCACCACGATGTCGATCATGCGCGAAGCCATGGCCCTGCTCGGCGACGATGCCAAACGCGTGCAGGTGCTGTTCGCCACGGTGGACCCGGCACGCGACACGCAAGTCTTGCTGGCCCAGTATGTACCCGCTTTCCATCCGAGCTTCCTCGGCCTGTATGCCGATGAAAAAACCATCGCCGCGGTGGCCCGGGATTTCAAGGTCTTCTACGCGAAGCAGCCGGGAACCACGCCGGGAAGTTACAATGTCGACCATTCCACCGGCAGCTATGTCTTCGACCCGCAGGGCAAGCTGCGCCTGCTGTTGCGCCATGGCGAAGCCCCGGCCAACGTCGCCGCCGACCTCAAGCTGCTGCTGGCCGGCAAATGAACCTCCAAGGACCCCGAATGAAGCGCTTCGCACTGGCTCTGATTGCCACCCTCACGCTCCCCGTTGTCGCCGCGGAGCCGGCGAAGGACACGACAAAGCCGCCGATCAACCTGGATATCGGCGCCCCGACCGTCGTCATCGTCAAGCATTCCCTGGCACAGCGCACATCACGCCTGGTGCGCTTTTATGAGGCCGGCGAAATTGGGCTGGGGCAGGATGGTTTGATCTACCTGCGCGACAGCAGCAAGATGACACTGGCCAAACGCCAGATCGCGGAAAAGTTGATCGACGTCGACAATCAGGAACGCAAGGCGCTGATCCAGGCACTGGCCGACAGCAACGGCCGGCGCCACGACGAGGCGGAAGTCTGGGAGTTGCAGCGCGCCCGCTGGCACCAGCAATGGAAGTCCGGCTGGTGGCTGCGCGA
>JADYZH010000171.1 GCA_020853215.1 Sulfuritalea sp.
CACCTGCGGCAGCAGCGCGGCGCACAGCAGGGGCACGGCCAGCGTGCGGCCGCTGACCGTGACGTCAATGCCGGCGTCCGTGACGCGCAGGCCCAGCGCGGCGAAGGCCAGCGTCAGCACGGTCAGCACCAGCGCCGGTAGGGTGAAACCGTTCACGCCGTTGTCAACCAGGCCAAGGCCGCGCCATGCAAAAGCGCCGATCAACCCGAGCAAGGTTATCAGGGCCACACCTTGCAAGCTGATGCCTTCGGCACCGGTAGCCTCGTTGGTGGGCACCCAGCGGTCGAGCAAGGCCTGCGCCTGCGCCGCCTCCGGCCAGGCCATGCTGTTTTGCCAGAGCGTCGCAGTGAGCATGTCCACCTTGAGCGTGCCCGCAATCAGCAGCGCCACCAGCGTGCCGAGGAACAGCAGGGTTCGTCCCGGCACCCGGCCGTCACCGGCGAAGGCGCGCGCATCACCCTGGCGCGTCGCCTCGCTACTGCGAAAAATCATCGCCATGATCATGCCGATGCCGATGCCGAAGGAAAGTGCCAGCACGATGCGCGCGATGGCGATCTCGGCGCCGAGCGCGACGCCGGTGTAGGACAGGGCGAGGATGTTGGCGGCGGGCGCGAAGAAGAGGAAGGTGATGGCCGGCCCCAGCCCCGCACCCTTGCCGTAGATGCCGGCGAACAGCGGCTGCACGGTGCAGGAGCAGACGGCGAGCAGGCTGCCGGCGCCGGCAGCGGCCGGATAGGCCACCCAGCGCGGCGCATCGGGGCCGAGGTAGCGCGTGATCGCGGCCTGCGGCATCAGCGCCGAGAGCGCGCCGGCGATGAAGAAGGCCGGCACCAGGCACAGCAGCACGTGCGCCGCGAGGTAGGCGGCGAGGCTGGCGGCGCCGCCCTGCAGCGCGGGAATCAGGAAGTCCATCACCCGCCCCGTTCGTACCACCCCTTGCTGGCATTGACCACCATGACCACCAGCAGCATCACCGGCACTTCGATCAGCACGCCGACCACGGTGGCCAGCGCCGCGCCCGATTCGAAGCCGAACAGGCTGATGGCGGCAGCGACCGCCAGCTCGAAGAAATTGCTGGCGCCGATCAGCGCCGAGGGGCAGGCGACGTTGTGCTTTTCGCCGACGACGCGATTGAGCCAGTAGGCCAGCGCAGAATTGAAGAACACCTGGATCAGGATCGGCACCGCCAAGAGCGCGATGATCAGCGGCTTGTCCACGATGGCCTTGCCCTGGAAGGCGAACAGCAGCACCAGCGTGGCCAGCAGCGCCGAGATCGACCACGGCCCCAGCGTCGCCATCACGGCGTCGAAGTGCGCCTGGCCCTTTTTCAGCAGCGCCTTGCGCCACAACTGCGCGAGCGCCAGCGGGATCACGATGTAGAGCACCACCGAGGTGACCAGCGTGTCCCAGGGCACGGCGATGGCCGAGATACCGAGCAGCAGGCCGACGATGGGGGCGAAGGCAAAGACCATGATGGTGTCGTTCACCGCCACCTGCGACAGCGTGAACAGCGGGTCGCCATTGGTCAGCCGGCTCCAGACGAAGACCATCGCGGTGCAAGGCGCGGCGGCGAGCAGGATCAGGCCGGCGATGTAGCTGTCGAGCTGGTCGGCCGGAAGATACGGGGCGAACAGCTGGCGGATGAAGATCCAGCCCAGCAGCGCCATCGAGAAGGGCTTCACCAGCCAGTTCACGAACAGCGTCACGCCGATGCCTTTGACATGCTGGCGGACTTCGTGCAGCGCGCCGAAATCCACCTTGACCAGCATCGGGATGATCATCACCCAGATCAGCAATCCGACCGGCAGATTGACGCGCGCCACTTCGAGCTTGCCCAGCATCTGGAACGGCACCGGCAACCACTGGCCGAGGGCGATGCCGACCACGATGCAGAGGAAAACCCAGAGCGTGAGCCAGCGTTCGAACACGCTCATCGGTGCATGGGCGGCAAGCTTGGCGGTGACTTCGCATTGGGCACTCATTGCGGGTTCTCCTCGTGGATGCGCCGTGCCGCCAGCGCCGACTCTTCCCGGCCCAGGGTTTCCAGCGGCAGGGCGAGGAAGGCCTCGATGCGCTTCTTCAGCGACTGGTAGGCCGCTTCGAAGGCCTGGCGCCGTGCTTCGATCGGTTCGACGTGTGCCGGATCGGGAATGCCCCAGTGCGCCGTCGCCGGATGGCCTGGCCAGACCGGGCAGGTTTCTGCCGCGGCGTTGCCGCAGACGGTGAAGATGAAGTCGAACTCGGGCGCGCCCGCTGCGGCAAATTCGTCCCAGGACTTGCTGCGCGCGCCGGCGCAGGGCACGCCATGCATCTCCAGCGTTTCCAGCGCGACCGGATTGACCGTGCCGCCCGGCCTGCTGCCGGCCGAATGCGCCTCGATTCGGCCCTTGCCCAAGTGGTTGAACAGCATCTCGCCGAGGATGGAGCGCGCGGAATTGCCGGTACATAGCACCAGTACCTTGAAGGTCTTGCC
This sequence comes from Sulfuritalea sp., assembly GCA_020853215.1. Classification (GTDB taxonomy): domain Bacteria; phylum Pseudomonadota; class Gammaproteobacteria; order Burkholderiales; family Rhodocyclaceae; genus Sulfuritalea. The sequence continues at coordinate 2,474 of JADYZH010000171.1, forward strand.
CATCGCCAGTTTTTCCTTACAGATCGAAGTCGGCATCGAAGGGCTTCGCACCCTTTACGACTGGTAGTGTCAGGGTGCGATCCCAATCGCCCCAGCCGCCGTTGTAGACACGCACGTCCTTGTAGCCGAGCGCTTTCAATTGCAGCCAGGTCAGGGTGGAGCGGAAGCCGTCGTGGCAGTAGGTGATGACCGCATGGCCGCGCGGCACGTCCTTGTACATCGTCGCCAGTTCGGCGA
>JADYZH010000172.1 GCA_020853215.1 Sulfuritalea sp.
AAGGGTGAAGGCGTGGTGCTCGCCGAACTCGACCGGCAACGGCTGGTCGACACCAGAAGCAGCCTGCCCGCCCTGAAACACCGCATACTGTAGGCCTTCAAAGGACCCACGCATGAACGCTCCCGCCAACGCCATTCCCCACTTCGATATCGCCGAACAAACCCTGCTCGAGCCCCACGGCCTGGCGCCGCACCAGCTCGAACGCGTATTCGGCCGCGTGTTCGGCAACCAGGTCGATTTTGCCGACCTGTATTTCCAGTACGCCCGCTCCGAGGCATGGAGCCTGGAAGAAGGCATCGTCAAGTCGGGCAGCTTCAACATCGAACAGGGCGTCGGCGTACGTGCGCTGGCCGGCGAGAAAACCGCCTTTGCCTATTCCGACGACATCAGCCTGGCCGCACTGCAGGCCGCCGCCGGCGCCACGCGGGCCATCGCGGCATCCGGCGCGCAGCGTCTGGCGCCGCTGCTGGGACGCGGCAGGCAGCCGTCAGCGCTGTATGCCGGCAATGATCCGATCGCCTCGCTCGACGACACCGCCAAGGTCAAGCTGCTGGAACGGCTCGAAGCCATGGCGTGCGCCGCCGACCCGCGCGTCACCGAAGTCATGGCCCACATCGCCGGCACTTGGGAAGTCGTGCTGGTGGCACGTTCCGATGGCCGCATGGCGGCCGACGTGCGTCCGCTGGTGCGAGTGTCGATCACCGTGATCATGGCGGAGAAGGGGCGGCGCGAGCAGGGTTCGTCGGGCGGCGGCGGGCGCTTCGACTATGGCTATTTCAGCGATACCGTGCTGAAGGACTATGCAGAACGTGCCGTGCACCAGGCCAGCGTGAACCTCGCCGCCCGGCCCGCGCCGGCCGGCGAGATGACCGTGGTACTGGGCCCCGGCTGGCCCGGCATACTGCTGCACGAAGCCGTTGGCCACGGCCTCGAGGGCGACTTCAACCGCAAGGGCAGTTCGACCTTTTCCGGACGCATCGGCCAGCGTGTCGCAGCGAAGGGGGTCACGGTGGTCGATGACGGCACCCTCGTCGACCGCCGCGGCTCGCTGACCATCGACGACGAAGGCAACCCGACGCAGCGCACCGTCCTGATCGAGGACGGCATCCTGGTCGGCTACCTGCAGGACACGCTGAATGCGCGGCTGATGGGCGTCCCCGTCACCGGCAACGGCCGCCGCGAATCCTTCGCCCATCTGCCCCTGCCGCGCATGACCAACACCGCGATGATGAACGGCGGCCACGATCCGCAGGAGATCATCAAGTCGGTGAAGAAGGGCGTTTACGCCGCCAATTTCGGCGGCGGCCAGGTGGACATCACCAGCGGCAAGTTCGTGTTTTCGACGGCCGAGGCCTACCTGATCGAGAACGGGAAAATCACCACGCCGGTCAAGGGAGCAACGCTGATCGGCAGCGGCCCGGACGCCATGATGCGCGTCTCGATGATCGGCAACGACATGGCGCTGGATTCGGGGGTCGGCACCTGCGGCAAGGAAGGCCAGAGCGTCCCGGTCGGCGTCGGCCAGCCGACGCTGCGCATCGATGGCCTGACGGTGGGCGGAACCGGCTGAATCTCCGCCGTTCAGGCCGCAGCTTCGACCCGGTTGCGTCCGTTCTCCTTGGCGCTGCGCAGCGCCGCATCGGCCCGCGAGATCAGGGACTCGAGCGTCTCGCCCGGCATCATCTGGGCCACGCCGCAACTGAGCGTCACGCCCTCGCCCGTCTGCCGTCCGCTGCCGACCGCCGCTAGTTCGCGCAGGCGCTCCGCAACCGGCAGGGCATCTTCCAGGCCGGCCTGCGGCAGCATGAGCACGAAAGCCTCGCCGCCATAGCGGGCAATCAGGTCCTGGGCACGCAAGCCGTCGGCCAGGCGCGCCGCTATGCGCCGCAACACGGCATCGCCGGTGAGGTAGCCGAAACGGGCGTTGAAGTCACGGAACAGGTCGATGTCGGCAAGGATCAGGCACAGGGAATTTTGATCCCGCTCGCAGCGGGCCATGGCGCGCGGAAAAGCTTCCTGCAGCCAGCGCCGGTTGTGGATCCCGGTCAGCGCGTCAACGCTTCCCGCCTCTTCGAATTCGAGGCTGCGCTCCTGCATGGCCACCAGCGCCTGGTTGCTGTCGCGAACGCGGCCGCTGATGATTGCCAGCAGGTTGCGCGCCACGCCGTGAGAACAGTCCACCATTGACCACAATACATCGTGCGGTATGGCCAGCACCTCGGTGTCCTGCGCCGCCAGCACCAGAGCCGAGGCCGGCTGGCCGTCGAGTAGCGATATCTCGCCGACGCAATCGCCTCCGGTCAGCACGGCCTGTTCCGGCATGTCGCGGCCCTGCAGGTAGACCCGCAGCTCGCCGCCGAGAATAAGGTAGAGGTGGCTGTTGGCGGCTCCGGCTTCGAGCAGGTGGTCGCCGCGCTCCAGTTTCCGTCGCCCGCAGGCTTCGAAGAGATGTTCCACGCTTTCGAGGCTTACCTTGGCGAACAACTTTGCATGATGCAGGTGCTCGCGCAGTACGCTGTCCATCATTTTTCCTGTCGTGAGCTGTTGGAAAAGCGCAGCATAAAACAAATAGCCGCGCTCTTCACGCCACCGTCAGGTTTTCTCGGTGTAGTCATAGCCCAGGCCGGTTACCTCGCGCCGCATCAGCGCCATGGCGGCGGGAACCTGTTCCGGCGCGCCGCGCACGCCGAGTTCGACATGGCGACCAACGTCTGCCGAACCCAGGAAAGGCAGGCTGAACACCTTGAGCCCGGGAAACTCGGCCTCGATTTTCAGCATCAGCGGCGTCAACTTGCTCTCGATGCCTTTCCACACCAGGATCGCGGCTTCCGCCGACGGCCGCCGGTTGAAGCGGTCGGCGTAGCAGGTATCGAGCACCCATTCGATCATCGGCCAGGCCATTTGCGGAAAGCCCGGGACGAAGTGGTGGTCGCCCCGGGAAAAGCCGGGAATGCGGTTGTAGGGGTTGGGGACGATGCGGCTGCCGGCGGGGAAGCGCCCCATGTCGAGCGCATAGTCGGTCACCTCGCGGCCGATCTCGGCATAGCGGGCGCGAATCTCGCGCTCCGCATCCGGATGCAGGACGAGCTCGACCCCCGCCGCCGCTGCGGCCGCCTGTCGAGTGTGGTCGTCCGGCGTGTTGCCGATGCCGCCACAACTGAAGACGATGTCGCCATTGGCAAAGCTGCGACGCAGAACGTCCGTCAGACGCTCGCGATTGTCGCCGTGATACAGGGCCCAGTCGAGCGTCAGCCCGCGCGCGGCAAGCAGCTCGACGATTTTGGCGAAATGCTTGTCCTGACGGCGGCCAAGCGTAATCTCGTCGCCGATGATGATCGCGCCGATACCGTTCATGGCTGCCTGCCGGGCCGCCCCAAGGCAGCCACTTCAAGACCCTGCGAGCGCAGCGAGCCGTAGTCACCCCATTTAGTTTCGACCGCTGCGCTTAACGCCGATACGGCCGGCGTTAGCCTGCACTGAAACTGCGTTATTCTGGAAAAGGGGATGGGGAATATGTCGTTCAATTCGCTACTCATAAAATCACGCCTCCTTCCTGACGCCGGCGGCGCAGGGCCGCCAATCCGAGATGCACGAAAACCAGCGCCGCAAATGCGGGCGCCAGCAGGTTGAGCAGCGGCACATAGGCTATGGCGGCCGTCGCCAATCCGGCCATGTAGAAACTCCTGCCATCTTCGCGCACCAGGAGTTGCATTTCGCTGCGCGTCGCGTGTTCGGCCAGGGCATCGAAGCGGAAGGCGCGCTGATTCAGCCAGGCGCTCCAGAGCAGCGGCAAAACCAGCAAGGCGCCGGGAATCAGCAGCAGGGGCAGCATCGCCAGGCTGCCGACGAGGAAAATCGCCCCGGCGCCGAGCGTGTTGCCCAGGCTGCCCCAGAACACGTCCTCGCCATGGCGCCCGAGATCCGGGTAATCGTGCGCCGCCACCAGATTGATCAACAGCGGCAGGGCAAACACGGCCACCAGCAGGATGGCCGTGATGTAGGTCAGCGCGGCGAAGGCCGCCAGCAGCAGGAACACCGCCGCCCACTGCGCCACCCACTCCCAGCCTGCCCAGGGCAGCCCCGGCATGATGCGCTCCATCAGCGCGACGCCATGCGCCCATGTCGCGAATCCGATGGCGATCCACAGCAGCAGCGCCGCCAGCGGCGGCCACAGCGCATGCCAGAGCACCGCGGGCCGCGTCAGGTCGCGCAGCGCCTTCGACAAGGCCGCAAAAACTTCAAGCATCATCATCCTTCACCGGTCCGGTTCATCCATGTCGCCGACTATCCCACATCTTCTGCAGGCGCTTCACCGAGACCGGCGAAGATGTCTTCAGTTCCTGCGCGAACAGGGCAACGCGCAATTCTTCGAGCAGCCAGCGGAACTCGTCGAGGAAGGCATCATTCTGCTGGCCGGATTTCAGCATCGCATTGCGCTCGCGTTCCCATGGTTTGCCCAGGCCTTGCCAGTCTGCCATCAGGCGCGTGTCGCGCGCCGGGTCGCTGCGCGCCTTTTCCAGGCGCAGGCTGATCGCCTTGAGGTAACGCGGATAGTGCTGCAAGCGCTCGAAGGGCGTCGCAGTAATGAACCTTTTGGGCATCAGTTCGGCCAGCTGCGCGGCGATGTCAGCGCAGGCCTGCGGAAACGCCTTCTGCTGCGACGCAAGTTTCTTCGCAAGCGTCGCGTGTTCGGCCAGGATGCCGCCGAGCAGGCGCAGGATCTCCTGCGCCACCAGCAAAATGCGGCCGCGCGCCGCTTCGCGCCGTGTTGCGAACGCCGACTGTTCGGCCGGCAGCGGGTCCATCAGGCAGGTGCGCTCCAGCGTTACGGCGATCAACTGCTCGCGCAATTCCTTCTCGGTTCCCAGGGAAATGAACTGCAAGGCCAGCTCGCGCAAACCCGGCAGCTTCTCGATGGCCTTGACCTGGGCGGCGAGCTGCAGGGCGAACAACCGCGCCATGCCGCGGCGATGCTCGGCGCGCGCCTTGTCCTCGGTATCGAAGGCGGTCAGGCGCACGCTCTCGCCCATGTCGACCAGCGCCGGAAAACCCACCGTGGTGCCGGCGCCAACTTTTACTTCCATGAGCTCGGGAAGCGTGCCGAAGGTCCAGGCGGTAAGGCCCGAGGCATCGCCGGGCGCCGCTTCGTGCTGCACGTCGGCGGTGGCATAGGCCTGTTCGACGCGGTCGCGATAGTCCGCGCGCAGTTCAGCCAGGTTGCGCGAAATCGCCAGCGTGCCGCCGTGCTCGTCGGCGAGGCGGAAGTTCATGAACAGATGCGGCCGCAATTCGCCACTGCGGAAGGCATCGAGCGGCAGCTTCATCGCCAGATGCTCCTCGGCGGCGCGCGTCAGGGCGCGCACCAGTGGCTCATCCAGATCATGTTCTGCCGCGCAGAAGTCACTGGCGAACTCGTCGAGCGGCTGCAGGCGATGGCGATACTTCTGTTGCAGGGTCTTCAGCAGCGCCATCACCTTTTCCTTGAGCAGGCCCGGCACCAGCCATTCGCAACGATTGGCCGGCAACTGGTTGAGCGCCGTCAGCGGCAGGGTCAGCGTGACGCCGTCGTCCGCTGCGCCCGGATCGTGGTGGTAGCCCAGCTTGAAGCTGCGACCGCGATGCACGAGCTCGGGCGGAAAGGCGTCGGTGGTGATTCCCGCCGCCTCGTGGCGCATCAGCTGCTCCTTTTCCAGGCAGAGCAGCTTCGGGTTCGCCGCCTCGGCCTCGCGCCGCCAGTGGTCGAAGGCCGCCAGCGTGATGATGCCCTCGGGAATCCTGCTGTCGTAGAAGGCATGAATCAGTTCGTCATCGACCAGCACGTCGGGGCGACGCGCCTTGTGTTCCAGCGCCTCGATCTCCTTCATCAATTTGGCGTTGTGCTGGAAGAAGCGCCACTTGCGCACCCAGTCCTCACCGACCTGGCCTGCCACCAGTGCCTCGCGGATCAGGATTTCGCGCGCGCGCTTGGGATCGCTCGGCCCATAGTGCAGGCGCCGCTTGGCATGGATCATCAGGCCGTGCAGGGTGACGCGTTCCCAGGCTACGACCTGCCCCGGCCCCTTCTCCCAGTGTGGCTCGTACACATGCTTGCGGATCAAATGACCGCCCACCTGCTCCAGCCATTCCGGCTCGATCTTGGCGATGCAGCGCGCAAACAATCGCGAGGTCTCCACGATCTCGGCGGCGACGATCCAGCGCCCGGCCTTCTTGATCAATGACGAGCCGGGGTGGATGTAGAAGCGGATGCCGCGCGCACCGAGGTAATTCTTGTCCTCTTCGCTGATGAGGCCGATGTGTCCCAGCAAACCCGTCAGCAGCGCCTTGTGGATGCTTTCATAGGACGCAGCAATCTGGTTCTCCTTCCAGCCGTGCTCGTGGCACAGCGTCATCAACTGGCCATGCACGTCGCGCCACTCGCGCAGGCGCAGCCAGTTGATGAAGTTCTGCCGGCACCACTGGCGCTGCTTGTTGGCCGTCTCGTGCTTCCAGATTTCGTCGCCGGCGGCCCACAGCTTGAGGTAGGAAAGGAACTCGGATTTCTCGTCCTTCCACTTGGCATGGGCCTGGTCGGCCGTCGCCGCATGCTCCTGCGGCCGGTCGCGTGGATCCTGGGTGCCAAGCGCCGAGGCGATGATCAATACCTCACGCAGACAGCCGTACTCGCGCGCGGCGAGGATCATGCGGCCGATCTTCGGGTCGAGCGGAAGTCGAGCAAGCTCGACTCCCACTTGCGTCAAGCGCCATCCCCCCGCCCCCCTTCCCGAGGAAGGGGGTGACTGCGGTTCGCAGGCTTCGCCTGCTCCGGTTTGTGGAAGGGGCGCGT
>JADYZH010000173.1 GCA_020853215.1 Sulfuritalea sp.
CGCGAGCATGATCCCCTCGGGGATTACCTGGGGAAGAACCGGGGTCGCTTCAGGCATTCGGGTCTTCTCCGCGCTTGATCTTTTCCAGCGCCTCGATGTCGAGGCGGTCCTTGCCGCGGTTTGCCGCGCGCTTCATCGTCAGCAAATCGTCGATGGAGGCAATCGGCACCTGCCGGCCAAACAATTCGCCATGCACTGCATTCGCGTGCAGCCTCGCGAAGTCGATCTCCGGTCGCACCAGCACATCCACCACCAGGCCGCCCACCGCGGATTCGCGCAGGGAAAACGCCAACATGCCATTTTCGCGATGCCAATGCTCGATCTGCGCCGCATCGCGCAGCGCATCCAGCGGCACGGGTGTCGCCGGCACCAGCTTGGATCGCCTGGCCACCTCAATGAAGCGCGACAGGTTTCCATCGTTCATCGCCAGCACCAGGTCGATGTCGAAGGTGGACCGCAGGAAGCCATGCAACTGGACGGCGATCCCGCCGACCAGCACGTAGTCGACTTCGCCTGCGGACAGCGTCGCCAATAGTTCGGCAAGCTTCATGCGCTACCTTACCCCAGCCAGCGCCCGTCGTCCAAGCGCCGGGCGCGGCCGAGGGCTTCCAGCGCGGCGAGGATGTCGGGCAGGCGGGATTTCCAGCGGCCCTTGCCGGTGAAGCGGGCGGCGAGTTGTTGCTCGGTCTGCGGTGCGGAGTTCAGTGCGGCGGCCAGCGCGGCGAGTTGTCCGGGCAGGGTGGCGGGCCATTGTTGTTGCGTGGGTGCCTGGGCCGGAGCCGAGGGACTCGTGACGTCGTAAGAAAAAGGGGCCTGTTTCGAATTTGCCGCATCACCAAATTCGAGCCTGGCCCCTTTTTCCGGCTCCAGCCCGATGGGCGCTTGTGCCGATTGTGGCGCCTGAAAGGCGGGGCGCAGCCAGCGTACGATGCCGGCGGCTTCCTCGGCGGCGCGCTCGGCGTTGAGGGCGACGAGGCGTTCGAGGAGTTGTTCGTCGGAAGGATTGTCGTGCCAACCGTAGGCATCGAGCACGGCGGCATCGAGTTCCTCGTGCAGCGACTTGAGCACGGCGACGAGGCCTTTGTCGTGGATCAGCTTTTCCTTCGCCGAAAGCGCCGTGTCGCCGGCGCCGACTTTTACGAGGACGTTGTAAAGGCCGGTCAACGTGAGCTCGGCATGCGCCGCTAGCACGCGCTTGCGATGGGCGTCGAGCTGCTCGGCGAGGTCACGGATGCGGGCTTGTTGTGCGGGCGTGGCGACGGGGAAGGGGAAGGTTTCGAAGCAGCGCGACTTGTTGTAGCGCGGTCGATCTTCCAGCGTGCCGCCTTGCGCGAGCGCCCAAACGACATGGATGCGGCTGGACAGCACACCGAGCCAGTACGCATCGTCGAGCGCGATGGCGATCAGCATGTTGTCGGGCGCAATCGCGGCATCGAGAAACTGAAACACGCGATGTTTGGCGGTTTCGACCGTGGCAATGAAGCGCGGCAGGCCTGTCAGCATCTTGCGAAGTTCGGAGCGCGGCTTGCCGTGAAGCCACCAGAGCTTCGCGTAACCCGCGCCGTCTGGCGAGTGGGCTTTGGCATCGCGTTCGGGCTTAACTCGTTCCAGCAGCCACTGATAAGTCGCTGGCCAGCGGCGGCGCACTTCGTCGGCCTCGAACCCGAATAGGTCAATCAGTTTCACATCGCGCGGCCGGTCGGTCAGGTCGCGGCCATTGCGGTAGGGCTTGATCGGCGCGTCGGCTTCGAGCCGTGCCGCGTCCTCCGGCTTGACGATGAAGCCCGCGCCGTGCAGCTTGAAACCGGGCGAGCTGATGCCGCCATTCGCCCGCAAAGCCCGCGCCGCCGTAACATCAGCGCCGACTTTCAGGTCGGCGTGAATCGCACCGTTGCTCTCGGCCAGTTCGACCTCCAGGCCTTCGCCCTTGCCTTCGCGCTCGGCGCTCACATCCAGCCGTCGCCCTTCGCCCGCGCCCGGCGCAGCAACCGTCATGGCGATGCGCACGGCGGCGCCGTCGGCGCTATCCACCCAGGGGTGGTCGGGAATGGCGAAGGCCAGATGCAGGCCCTGATCCAGCGCGCCCTGCACCACGCGGCGGTTGAAGGTCTGCCGCAGGCTGTTGGTGGTGATGAAGCCGAAGCGCGCCAGCCTGCCCTGCGCCACGAGTTGCGCGGCATGGTGCCACCAGAACATGACGAAATCGGCCGACTCGGGTACCCCACCCTCACCCTGCCCTCTCCCTGAGGGAGAGGGTGAAGGACCCCACGCCCCGCGCAGCGCATCGACATAGCCGTCGCCGAGCGCGGCGCGCATGGTCGAGGCGCCGATGAAGGGCGGATTGCCGACCACCACGTCGGCCGCCGGCCACTCGGCCTGGCGCGGATTTTTGTAACGCTCCAGCGGCACGCGCGCGGTTTCGTCCGGCACATCCTCGCCGGTGACCGGATGCTTCTTCATCGTGCGGCCATCCCAGCGCGTGACGGGAAGTCCCTTCTCGTCCATCACGTAGTCGACGCCGTCGTGGGCCAGCACCGCGTCGCGGCATTCGATGTTGCGAAAATCTTTCAGTACCGGCTGCGGCGGCAACCCTGCCCCGCGCGTGCGGAAATGCCATTGCAGGTAGCCGATCCACAGCACCAGTTCGGCGATCGCCGCGGCGCGCGGATTGAGTTCGAGGCCGAGGAACTGGTGCGGGTCCACGGCGAAGCCTTCGGTTTCGAGTTGCGCCTGGCCGTGGCCGATGTCGTGCAACTGGTTGAGCACTTCGCCTTCGAGGCGCTTCAGGTGTTCCAGCGCGACGTAAAGGAAGTTGCCGCTGCCGCAGGCCGGGTCGAGCACGCGCAGGCTGCACAGCTGGTGGTGGAAGGCGCGGATTTCGGCGATGGCCTCCTTCTGCTTGCCCTCGTTGGCGAGCAGCACGGCGGCGCCCTGGACGTAGGCCCAGCTCTGTCGCAGCGGCTCGATCACGGTCGGCTGCACCAGGCGGTCGACGTAGGCGCGCGGCGTGTAGTGGGCGCCCAGCGCGTGGCGTTCCAGCGGGTCGAGCGCACGTTCGAGCAGGGTGCCGAAGATGGCGGGTTCGACCAGGGTCCAGTCGGCTTTCGAGGCTTCGAGCAGCAGGGCGATCTGCTGTTTGGAGAGCGGCAAAACCATTGACCCAAGCGCGGGCGTCTTGAACAGCTTGCCGTTGAAACGCGGCAGGGCCTGGCGCAGCACCACGGAAAAGCCGCCGACATCCATTTCGCGCCACAGCGCACCGACCAGCGGCACAAACTGGGCGGGGTCGTCCTTCAGGCTTTTGAGCAGATCGGTGAAGCTGGCCTTGGGGATGAGTTGCACGTCCTCGGCGAACATGCTGAACAGGCAGCGGGTGAGAAAGCCGGCGACGGTTTCGGCGGCGTGGCCGGCGGCTTCGAGCGACTTGGCGACGTCGGCCAGATGCGCCGCGATCTCGCGCGTGACTTTTGCGCTGGCCGTGGCGGGATCGAGGCCAAGCGGATCGAGCCAGACCGCCTTGAGGCGCTGGCGGATCGCTTCGTCGCGCAGGTCGGCGAGCCGGATGCGGTGCGAGCGCGGATCGGGAAAGGGCGTGTAGGTGGCGCCGCTGCGCGAGAACTCGGCATACAGCTCGATGACGTTGCCGACATCGACCACGATCAGGAAGGGCGGCCGGCCCTCGCCGGCCGGCAGGGCGCGGGCGTAGTTCTCGGCCTGGCTGCGGGCGCGCAGCAGGGCGTCGTCGAAGACCTTGCCCTGATCTTCGGCGAGCCGGGTCTGCTTGGCTTCTAGGATGAAGGTGGCGCGGCGGTAGCAGTCGATGTAGCCGTTGGAACTGGAGCCATCGCCGTGGCGGAAGGTGACGCGGCGCTCGAAGACGTAGGCGTTGTCCTGCGCCTCGGCCTTGGCCGGCTCGGGCTTGGGCAGGCCCAGCAGTTCGCACAGCTCGGTAATGAACAGCTGGTAGTTGGCGCGCTCGCTGCCGCCGGCGGATTGCCAGCGGACGATGAAGGCTTCGACGGTGTCAGGAGAGGCCAATGTATTCGTGTCCAATGCCGTGATACTGACAGCCTTGCGCCAGCCCCTTGTCGCAGGTGAGCAGGGTCAGGTTGAGGCGGGCGGCGATGGCGGCATGCAAAGCATCGGGGGTGCGCAGACCGGAGGCATGGGCCGCGCAAAATTGTGCGGCGCGCTCGAAGTCGGTTGCGCGAACCTCGGCAACGATCAGGCCGTGGCCGGTGAGAATCGCCTGCAACCGCGCAGTTGCCTGCCGCGAGGTATTTTCATCGGTCTGCCCCGTGCGCAGCTTGAAGGCGACCGCGCTGGAAAACTCTGCCAGGGTCCAGTGACTGATCCATAGCTCGCTTTCGCTGCGGGCGCGTACAAGCACCGCCGCACTGGCCGTTTCGTGAAAGAACAGCGGAACCAGGAAAGACGTGTCGAGGTAGGCCGCCATCAATAGGCATCCAGCGCCCGCATGGTGGCCACGCTGTCGGTATCGGCCAGGGGCTGGGCAGCGACAAAGGCGGCGAGGTCTTCGATCCAGGCCGTGCTGGTTGCCGGCGCCGGCCGGTCTGCGACGATGCGCGCCACGGCACGCCCGCGCCGGGTGATTACCACTTCCTCACCCGCTTGCACTCGATCGACGACGGCAGAGAGATGAGCCTTGGTTGCGGCGAGTGTCATGGTGCGCACGGAAATCTCCTTGATGACTATGTGACCATATTACTCCATAGCGCCTTCTCTGTGGATAGGCAAGGAAGCAGGCAGGTCCGCCGATGCCGGCGGCCGGCGCCTCTGGCCCGGTCGCTCCAGTAGAATACGGCCCTCGCCGAATTCCCCGGCGCATCAACCGGTTGCACTCCCATGCTCGTCGCATCAAACGTCACCATCCAGTTCGGCGCCAAGCCGCTCTTTGAAAACGTCTCGGTCAAATTCGGCGAAGGCAACCGCTACGGCCTGATCGGCGCCAACGGCTCGGGCAAGACCACGTTCATGAAAATCCTGGCCGGGGTGCTGGAACCCACCGCCGGCAACGTTTCGCTCGATACCGGCGAGCGCATGGCCTACCTGAAGCAGGACCAGTTCGCCTACGAGGACATGCGCGTGCTCGACGTGGTGATGATGGGCCACGCCGAGATGTGGGCCTGCATGAGCGAGCGCGACGCAATCTACGCCAACCCGGAGGCGTCGGAGGACGACTACATGCGCGCTGCCGACCTCGAACACCACTTCGCCGAGTACGACGGCTACACCGCCGAGGCGCGCGCCGGCGAGCTGCTGCTGGGCGCCGGCATCCCGATCGAAAAGCACGACGGGCCGATGAGCGAAGTGGCGCCGGGCTGGAAGCTGCGCGTGCTGCTGGTGCAGGCGCTGTTCGCCAACCCCGACATCCTGCTGCTCGACGAGCCGACCAACAACCTCGACATCGACACCATCCGCTGGCTGGAGAACATCCTCAACGACCGCGAGTCGACCATGGTCATCATCAGCCACGACCGGCACTTCCTGAACCAGGTGTGCACCCACATGGCCGACCTCGACTACGGCACGATCAAGGTCTACGGCGGCAACTACGACGACTTCATGGAGGCCAGCACGCAGGCCCGCGAACGCCAGGTCTCGGCCAACGCCAAGGCAAAGGAGCGCATCGCCGACCTGCAGGGTTTCGTGCGCCGCTTCTCGGCCAACAAGTCCAAGGCCAAGCAGGCCACCAGCCGCCTCAAGCTGATCGAAAAAATCCGCCCCGAGGACATCAAGCCCTCGTCACGCCAGTATCCCTGGATCCGCTTCGAATACGACGAGAAGGAAAAGCTGCACCGCCTGGCCTGCGAGATCGAGAACCTCGGCTTCGGCTATGAACCGAAGGTGCCGATCATCAAGTCCTTCTCGACCAGCATCGAGGCCGGCGACAAGGTCGCCATCATCGGCGAGAACGGCGTCGGCAAGACCACGCTGCTGCGCCTGCTGGCCGGCCCGGAACTGGGCGGCCTGACACCGCAGGGGGGCAAGGTGAAGTGGGCGGAGAAGGCCAGACCCGGCGCCTTCCACCAGGACCACGCCGCCGACTTCGCCGACAAGACACCGCTCACCGAGTGGATCGTGCAATGGGTGCGCGCCGGCGGCTATGACGGCGGCGACGTCGAAACCCTGGTGCGCGGCACGCTGGGCCGCCTGCTGTTCTCCGGCGACGAAGCGAAGAAGCCGGTGAACGTGATCTCCGGCGGCGAGCAGGGCCGCATGCTGTTCGGCAAGCTGATGCTGCTGCGGAACAACGTGCTGCTGATGGACGAGCCGACCAACCACCTCGACATGGAATCCATCGAATCGCTCAACACCGCGCTGGAAAAGTATGCCGGCACGCTGGTCTTCGTCTCCCACGACCGCGAGTTCGTCTCCTCGCTGGCGACGCGCATCATCGACATCAAGCCGGATCGCAGCATCGTCGACTACCGCGGCAGCTACGAGGAATACCTTGCCAGCCAGGGCTTGGGTTGAAGGCAGGAAGGCTTTGATCCGCAGATTTCGCAGATTACGCAGATGGATTCAATGATGTTCATCTGTGAAAATCTGCGTAATCTGCGGAAAATGAATTGAATCGCCCACTTGCGGCAAGGTGCGGCTTGTATTACAGTTAATACAGCGCCCTTTCAGGAACCCCATCATGACCACCACCGTCCGTCTTCCCCACCGCGTCGAGCAGGCACTGGCGACGTACTGCGTCGAAGCGAAGCGCACCAAGTCGGAAGTGATCGTCGAATTGCTGGAGCAGCGCTTCATGGGCACGCAAACTGAGCGCACGCCTTACGAACTGGCGCAGGAAGCCGGTTTCATCGGCTGCGTGGGTGGCAACAGCGCCGGCAAAAGGGCTGGCAAGCCTCCTGTCGGCAGCACCAAGGAACGCGTCACTGCCGCAATTCGCAAGAAGCACTCGCGGTGAGTTCGATTCTGGTCGACACCGGTCCGCTGGTGGCGCTGGCGGACAAGCGCGACCACGCCCACCTCGACTGCACGTCCTTTCTCGAAAACTATCGCGGCCGCCTGGTGACGACCTGGGCCGTGCTTACCGAGTTCTCGCATCTCGCTCCTTCGGTATCCGCCACCTTGCCGCTGTATCGCTGGATCGACAAAGGCGGCCTTGAACTGCTGCCGCTGGGGCGCGACGAACTGGTGCGCGCCATCGACTGGATCGAGAAATACGCCGACCGGCCGATGGACCTGGCCGATGCCTCACTGGTGGTCGCCGCCATGGCCACCGGCATCCATACGGTATGGACGCTCGATCGCAATGATTTCGAGACCTATCGCCTGCCGGGGCGCAAACGCTTCCGGCTGGCGGCGCACCCGAAATGAACCTGCTGCGCGACGCCGCCCGCCTGATCCTCAAGCTCTTCGGCTGGAAGCTGCTCGACATGCCCTTGCTCCCCGCCAGAGCCGTGGTGATCGCCTATCCGCACACCTCGAACTGGGATTTTCCGGTGACGCTGCTGGCGCTGGCCGCGCTGCCCTACCGCGCGCAATGGGTGGGCAAGGACACCATGTTCCGCGGCCTGCTCGGGCCGATCATGCGGATGCTGGGTGGCGTTGCGGTGAATCGGCGCGAGCGCACCGGCTTCGTCGAGCGCGTCGCCAATGAATTCCGCCGCCGGGAAAACTTCCACCTGATCATGGCCACGGAAGGCACCCGCCGCCTGCAGGCGGGCTGGAAATCGGGCTTTTACCGCATCGCGCGGGCCGCCGGCGTGCCGGTCATCATGGCCGTCGTCGATTACGGCAAGCGCGAAGTCGGACTGCTCTCCTGCCTCTCACTTTCCGGCGACGAAGCCGCCGACATGGCCGCCATCGCCGCCTGTTACGGGGGCCGCACCGGCTATCACCCCGAAAACGCCTCACCGATAAGACTCCTATGATCCTGCTGCGCGACCTCGGTTTTTCCCGCAACGGCGAAGCGCTCGTTACCGGCGCCACGCTGCAAATGCATCCGGGCTGGAAGGTCGGCCTCACCGGCGCCAACGGCTGCGGCAAATCGTCCTTCCTCGGCCTGCTGCGCGGCGAGCTGCATGCCGACCGCGGCGACCTCGAACGGCCGCCCGGCTGGGTGCTGGCCCACGTCGCCCAGGACACGCCGGCGCTGCCCGATGCGGCGCTGGATTTCGTACTCGACGGCGACACCGAACTGCGCCAGATCGAGCGCGACCTTGCTGCGGCGGAAGACCATCACGACGACCATCACGCCGGCGAGCAGATCGGCCTGCTGCACTCGCGCCTCTCCGAAATCGACGGCTACGCGGCGCCGGCGCGCGCGGCGGCGCTGATGCACGGCCTGGGGTTCACCGACGAGGATTTCCAGCGTCCGGTGGCGGAGTTCTCCGGCGGCTGGCGCGTGCGCCTGAATCTGGCCCGCGCGCTGATGTGCCGCTCCGACCTGCTGCTGCTCGACGAGCCGACCAACCACCTCGACCTCGACGCGATCATCTGGCTCGAAGAGTGGCTGAAGGGCTATGCCGGGACGCTGATCCTGATTTCGCACGACCGCGATTTCCTCGATGTCGTCACCACGCACATCCTCGCCATCGAGGCCGGCAAGATGCAATTGTTCACCGGTAACTACTCGGCCTGCGAGCGTGCGCGCGCCGAACGCCTGGCCAACGACCTGGCGCTGGCGGCCAAGCAGAAGCGCGAGGCCGCGCACCTGCAAAGCTACATCGACCGCTTTCGCGCCAAGGCCTCGAAGGCGCGCCAGGCGCAGAGCCGGATCAAGATGCTGGCGAAGATGGGCGACATCCAGGCTGCCCACATCGATACGCCCTTCAGCTTCAGCTTTCCGGAACCGAGCGGCTTCTCCGATCCGCTGCTGTTGATCGACGATGCAAAAGTCGGCTATGACAAGACAGTGATTTTCGACAAGCTGCGCTTCACGCTGCGCCCCGACAGCCGCATCGGCCTGCTCGGGCGCAACGGTGCCGGCAAGTCCACGCTGATGAAGCTGCTCGCCGGTGAGCTGCAACCGCTGGCCGGCGTCCGCGAGGAAGGCCGCAATCTCAAGCTCGGCTACTTCGCCCAGCACCAGCTGGAACAACTGCGCCCGGCCGAATCGCCTTTGTGGCACATGATCAAGCTCGAACCGCGCACGCGCGAGCAGGACTTGCGCAATTATCTGGGCGGCTTCGATTTTCGCGGCGACATGGTGGATGCGCCCTGCGGCCGCTTCTCCGGCGGCGAGAAAACCCGCCTGGCGCTGGCGCTGATGATTCGCACCGCGCCCAACCTGCTGCTGATGGACGAGCCGACCAACCACCTCGATCTGGAAATGCGCGAGGCCTTGACCATCGCCCTGCAGGAGACCGAGGCCGGCATGGTGCTGGTGTCGCACGACCGCCATCTCCTGCGCGCCACCTGCGACGAGCTCTGGCTGGTGGCCGACGGCAAGGTGACACCCTTCGACGGCGACCTCGACGACTATGCCGACTGGCTCAACCAGTCGCGCGCCGCGGAAAAATCCGCCGAGCGTGAAAAGAGCCTGCGGCGCAAGGAAAGCGAAGCCGACGCGGCACGCAAGGCGGCGGCGAAGGCGCAGCCCAAAGAGTCGGCGCTGGCGGCACGGCGACCCTTGCTCAAGGAGTCCGAGAAACTCGAACAGCAGATCGCCGGCTGGCAGAACGAACTCAAGTTGCTGGAAACCCGGCTCGCCGACCCGACGCTTTACGCCGACGCCGACGGCCGCCTGCTGGATGACCTGACGCTGCGGCAAAACCTGTTGACGCAGAATATCGAGGCGGCAGAATCACGCTGGCTGGAGATACACGAATTGCTGGACAACGCCCAGGAGACCTGAATGGCCGCAAAGACCGCACCCAAGCCCGCCGCCAAGCCCGCCGCAACCCGAAAATCGCCGCGGCGCCCAGCATCCGGCGACGTGGCGCCGTCGCGCACCCCCGGCGGCATCAAGAGCTTCGTCGTCAAGGACCGCTCGGCCGCCGCGCGCGATTCGAAGATCGAGGCCATCCACGACATCGTCGCCCATGCCAAGCCCGGCGAAGGCGCCAAGCTGGCGCAGGCGCTCAAGGCCGTGGTCGAAGGCGCCTCGCCCGACGACGTCGAAGCGCTCAAGGACGCCCTGCTGCAACGCGAAGTGCCCGCCGACCAGCGCCCGGATGACGAACTGGCGCCGGACTGGCGCGAAGGCGGCTACCCCTACCGCCACCTGATGACGCGCAAGAACTACGAGAAGCAGAAATACCATCTGCAGGTCGAGCTGCTCAAGCTGCAGGCCTGGGTCAAGGAAACCGGGCAGAAGGTGGTGATCCTGTTCGAGGGCCGCGACGCCGCCGGCAAGGGCGGCACCATCAAGCGCTTCATGGAACACCTGAACCCGCGCGGCGCGCATGTCGTGGCGCTGGAAAAACCCTCGGAGACCGAGCGCGGCCAATGGTACTTCCAGCGCTACGTGCAGCACCTGCCGACCGCCGGCGAGATCGCGCTGTTCGACCGCTCCTGGTACAACCGCGCCGGCGTCGAGCGCGTCATGGGATTCTGCACGGACGGCGAGTACGAGGAATTCATGCGCCAGACGCCGGAGTTCGAACGCACCCTGGTCAGGAGCGGCGTGCATCTGATCAAGTTCTGGTTCTCGGTGTCGCGCCCCGAACAGCGGCGGCGTTTCAAGGAACGCGAGACCCATCCGCTGAAGCAGTGGAAGCTCTCGCCGATCGACCTCGCCTCGCTCGACAAGTGGGACGACTACACCAAGGCCAAGGAGGCGATGTTTTTCCACACCGACACGGCGGATGCGCCGTGGACCGTGATCAAGTCCGACTGCAAGAAGCGCGCGCGGCTCAACGCGCTGCGCTACATCCTGCACAAGCTGCCCTACACCAACAAGGACGTGGCGCAGATCGGCGCACTCGACACGCTGCTGGTCGGTCGCGCCAACATCGTCTATGAGCGAGGCGAGAACCGCGGCGCGCCAATCTGAAGCTCATGAATAAATCTACTGCGCGTGCCGGATCGGGGATTGGGCGGTGCTCTTCCACTGCCGGCTTTGCACAGCCGGCCGGCTGCGGCGGCGCGAAGCATGCTTCGCGAAACCCCGCCTCGCCCTCATGTACAAACGCGTACATTCCGGTAGCTGCCACCGCAACGCACGCAGTGCGCTTGCGCGCCTGCTTGGGGCCGCACCCCGCTGCGGCCCGCTCGCTACGATTTCTTCACAAGCTTTGAAAGGACCTCCGATGTACCTGCCCAGCCATTTTGCGGAGAGCCGCAGCGAGGTAATGCACGCGCTGATGCAAGCGCATCCCTTCGCCACCCTGGTGACGCAGGGCGGCATGGGCCTGAGCGCCGACCACCTGCCGTTGCACCTCGCTGCCGCGATCGGTCCGTTCGGCGCCCTGCAGGGCCACGTCGCGCGCGCCAATCCGCTGTGGCGCGATGCGGCGGACAGCGAAGTGCTGGCGATCTTCCGCGGCCCGCAGGCCTATGTCACCCCATCGTGGTATGAAACCAAGCGCGCCGACGGCAAGGCGGTGCCGACCTGGAACTACGTCGTGGTCCATGCCCGCGGCCGGCTGCGGGTGATCGACGATCCGGCCTGGCTGCGCGGGCAACTGGAAACGCTGGTCGCGGAGCACGAGGCCGGCTTTGCCGAACCCTGGCAAATCGCCGACGCGCCGCCCGACTACATCGACAAGATGCTGGCCGCCATCGTCGGCATCGAGATCGTCATCGGCGAAATCACCGGCAAATGGAAAATCAGCCAGAACCAGCCCGGGGTCAATCGCGCCGGCGTGGTCGCTGGGCTTCGCGGGCAGGGAAGCGACGACGCGCTGGCGATCGCGGAACTCGTCGCCGGCATCGCGGCCCGATGACCCTGCAGCAGGCCGAACTTCCCGCACCCGGGCCGGACGCGCGCGCCGCCAGCGCCGCGCTCTCGCGCCTGATCGCGGAGGAAATCGGCGCCCATGGGGGCTGGCTCTCCTTCGCCCGCTACATGGAGCTGGCGCTGTATGCGCCGGGCCTGGGCTATTACGCCGGGGGTGCGCACAAGTTCGGCGACCATGAGGCCGGGGGCGACTTCCTCACCGCGCCGGAGTTGACACCGCTGTTCGCCGCTGCGCTGGCGCGGCAGGTGGCGCAGGTCATCGCCGCTTCGAGCCCGCAGGTGATCGAGGCCGGCGCCGGCAGCGGCCGGCTGGCGGCGGACCTGCTGACGGCCCTGGCGGCAATGGATTGCCTGCCCGAGCGCTACCGCATCCTCGAACTCTCCGGCGAACTGCGCGCGCGCCAGCAGGCGACGCTGGCCGCGCGGGCGCCGCAATTCGCCGACCGCGTCGAGTGGCTGGACGAACTGCCCGAGAATTTTTCCGGCTGCCTGGTCGGCAACGAACTGCTCGACGCGATGCCGACCCATGCGCTGCGCTGGAGCGCGGAGGGTGGCGCACCGGCGATCCTGGAACGCGGCGTCGGCATCGCGGACGGTCAGCTGACGGGTGTCGAACGCCCGGCAACGGGCGCACTGCTGGCCGCCGCAGAGGCGCTCGGCATACGCGCGCCCTATCGCGGCGAAATCAGCCTCGCGGCGCGAGCGTGGGTCGCCGAGCTGGCGCGACGCCTGGAACGGGGCGCGCTGCTGCTGATCGATTACGGCCTGCCGCGCCACGAGCTTTACTACCCGCTGCGCGACGGCGGCAGCCTGCGCTGCCATTACCGGCACCGCGTACATGACGATCCGTTCTGGTATCCGGGGCTCTCCGACATCACCTCGCACGTCGACTTCACCGCCGTGGCCGAAGCCGGCTTCGATGCCGGGCTGGAGGTGCTGGGTTTCACCAGCCAGGCCAGCTTCCTGCTCAACTGCGGCATCGGCGATTTGCTTGCGGCATCAAAAGTTATGCGCAGCGGTATCCCCTGGGACGGCGCCGGCGACACGGCAAGCGCGGACGATTTGCGCGCGCGCGGCGCGGTGAACGTACTCATCTCGCCCAACGAGATGGGCGAGCTGTTCAAGGTGATCGCGCTGGGGCGCGGCGTGCCGGGCCCGCTGCTCGGCTTCGCCCGCGCCGACCGCGTGCACGCCTTGTAAGATCGGAACCGATTCATCCATGGAGCAAAAAATGAAAAGACTACTGACGGGCATTGCCGGCACCGCCGCCGTGCTGCTGCTATCCGCCTGCGGCGACATGAACCTCCGGAAACTCAATCCCTTCGGCGGCGATCCGGTGCAGGAGCGTTCCCGCACTCCGGCCAATGCCACGGAGTACCAGTGTGCCGGCGGCAAGCGCCTTTACGTCCGCACGCTGGAGGGTGGCCAGGCGGTCTGGCTGATCCTGCAGGAGCGCGAACTGCGGCTCGAGCGGGTCGGTACCAGCCAGCGTTACAGCGCGGGGAACACCGTGCTGACGCTCAGCGGCAACGAAGCGACGGTCGCCGACGGCGGACCGGCGACCTATGCCAACTGCAAGACCGGCGGCCCCGAGCCGGCGGCGGCAGGCAAGTAAGCATGGCCCCGGCGGCAAGCCGCACCACGGCCGCGACAATACTGCCGGCGAACCGCGCATGACCGACGGCACCTCGACGCACAGCGCCGCCATCGCCATCCTCAAGGCGCTGGTGGACCGGCTGCGTCCTCCCGCTGCGCAGAATGCGGAGCCAAGGGTGCGCGCCGAAGTCGCGCGCCTTGGCGCCCGGCCCGAGGAGGCGGCCGCGCTCGGCGAGGCCCTGCGCGCCGTGCTGGCCCTGCCCCGCCAGGGCGCCTTCTATGCCGAAACCGGCGTGCGCTCGGCGCTGGGCTTCTGGCTGGAACTGACGCAGCGCCTGGGCCAGCGCCTGCTGCCGCCGCTGCGCGACGAAAGCCGGCTGCGCAACATCCTCCACCTGCTGTTCGATCAACGTGACGACCACCTGTGGGTGACGGCCGTCGCCGACGATGCCTGGCTGGAGCTGGCCGGCGCGCTCGGACTGACAAAAGTCGGCGCCGGCGGCACGGCGTTCGCCAGCCTGCTGGAAGCCGCGCGCATGCTCTCCTACCGCATCGCCGGGGTGGGCCTCGACCGGGAACTGCTGCGCGCCGAGTCGGACCTGGAACTTCATGAATCGCCTTTCCTGGCGCAAAACGCTGCGCTCTTGCCCCTGCTGGAGCGCGCCCGCAGCGGCGGCGCAGTGCCGGATGCGGACGAGATCCGCCACGTCGACGTGCTGCTCGACCAGTGCGACGCCACCCTCGACGGCATCCGCCGCAAGGCTTCCGAAAACGGCATCAGCATCCGCCTCACCTACCTGCTGGCGCGCCTGCGGCAGCTGATCGACCGCCTGCGCCTGCTGCTCGACTTCGCCGTGGTCGACGACCGTCCGCGCCATGCGATGGTGGTCCTGAAGACGCTGCTGGCGACCGAACAGACCAGCGACGAGCTGGGCGAATTCATCGGCCAGAACATCAGCCTGCTGGCGCGCAACGTCACCGACCACGCCAGCCGCCACGGCGAGCACTACGTCGCCGAGGACCGCGCCGAGTGGCGGGCGATGGCGAAGAGCGCGGCCGGCGGCGGCATCGTGATCGCCCTGATGGCGCTGTTCAAGATCAAGCTGGCGCTGCTGCACCTGCCGCCGCTGACCGAGGGCATCGCCTTCGGCCTCAACTACGGCCTCGGCTTCGCCCTGATCCACCTGCTCGGCTTCACCGTGGCGACCAAGCAGCCGGCGATGACCGCCGCCTCGATCGCGGCGACACTGGAGGAAGCGCGGCCGAAGGAACTGGAGCGGCTCGCCGATTTCGCGCAGAACGTGGTGCGTACCCAGTTCGTCGCCGTGCTCGGCAACGTCGGCCTGGCACTGCCGGTCGCAGCCCTGATCGCCGCGCTGTGGCTGCCGCTGCTGGGCGAGATCCCGGCACCGGAGGAAAAGCTGCAGAAGATGCTGCACGAGGTGCACCCGCTGGCCAGCGGGGCGCTGTTCTTCGCCGCCGTGGCCGGCGTCGGCCTGTTCCTCTCCGGCCTGGTGTCGGGCTATTTCGACAACAAGGCGCGCTACCACCGGCTCGGCCCGCGCATCGCCGCCGCGCCGCGACTGGCCTGGCTGGGCGCGGAACGGGCGACGCGCCTGGGGAATTACCTCGACGCCCACTACGGGGCGATCCTCGGCAACCTGTTCTTCGGCATGTACCTCGGCCTGGTCGGCGCCGTCGGCGGCCTGACCGGCCTGCCGATCGACATCCGCCACGTCGCCTTTTCCAGCGCCAACCTCGGCACCGCCCTGGCCGCGCTGGGACCGCGCGCGGTCGCCGAGATCCTGCCCTGGGCCATCGTCGGCATCGCCGGCATCGCGCTGATCAACCTGGTGGTGAGTTTCTCGCTCGCGCTCTACGTCGCCCTGCAATCACGCCGCGTCGGCTCGGCGCAGATCCTGCGGCTCGGCATGGTGCTGCTCAAGCGCCTGGCTAAGAACCCGCTCGGTTTCGTTTCACCGCCGCGGGACAAACCCGCCGACTGAGC
>JADYZH010000174.1 GCA_020853215.1 Sulfuritalea sp.
ATGGCGCAAAGCAAGGTCGTCATCTGCGGCGTCGGGCTGATCGGCGGCTCGTTCGCGCTGGCCCTGAAAAAGTCGGCGCTGGCGCTACGGCGAGACCTACAAGTGGTCGGCATGGGCCGCACGCGCGCGCCGCTGGAGCAGGCGCTGCAACTGGGCGTGATCGACACCATCGCCACCGACTGGGCGTCTGCCCTGGACGGTGCCGACCTGATCCTGCTCGGCATGCCGGTGGGCCAGATGGAAGCCGTGATGCGGGCGCTGGCGCCGCACCTGCAGCCGCACACCATCGTCACCGACGGCGGCAGCACCAAGTCGGATGTGGTCGCGGCGGCGCGTGCCGCCTTCGGTGACAAGATTCGACAATTCATTCCCGGCCATCCGATCGCCGGCGCCGAAAAGAGCGGTGTGGTCGCAGCACAGGCGGATCTCTATGTCGACAAGCGCGTGGTGCTGACGCCGCTGCCGGAAAACTCCGCTGCGGATGTGAAGGCGGTGCGTGCGGTCTGGGAACTCTGCGGCGCGACGCTATCGCAACTCGCTCCGGAGGAGCACGACCGCGTCTTCGCCGCCGTCAGCCACCTGCCGCACCTGCTGGCCTTTGCCCTGGTGCATGACTTCGCGCAGCGCCCGAATTCGGACCAGTTATTCGGTTTCGCCGCCGGCGGCTTCCGCGATTTCACGCGCATCGCCAGCAGCCATCCCGAGATGTGGCGCGACATCTGCGTCGCCAACCGCCACGCACTGTTGCGGGAACTCGACGCTTACATGGTCGAACTGATGCGCACGCGGGTGCTGCTGGCCGGCGCCGATGCGGCCGGCCTCGAAGCGATGTTCAACACCGCCCGAGAACGGCGCGACGCCTGGCTGGATTCGCTGTTGCCGCCGGGCGAGTAGCAGGACTATCATTTCGTCTGTCATGACCTCGGGAGCTGCCATGCCCACCGTGCTTGAAGTTCGCGAACGTGCTGCCCTGCCTTACCACCGCTGGTCGGTAAATGAATATCACCAGATGGCGGTGTCCGGTCTGCTCGACGAAACGGACCGTGTGGAATTGATCGAAGGGGAGTTGATCGACATGGCGCCGATAGGCAGCAAACATGCATTTAGGGTAGATAGTATCGCCCGTGCGTTGCAACGTTCCGCCGGCACGTCGTTTCTGATTCGTGTCCAGAACCCCGTTCTTCTCAGCGAGCATAGCGAACCACAGCCCGACATAGCCGTGGTCAAGGACAAGAACTACGCCGAGTCGCACCCGGAAGCCGAGGATGTACTCTTGATCGTCGAGGTTTCCGATACCACTCTCGCC
Organism: Sulfuritalea sp.; assembly: GCA_020853215.1. Taxonomy (GTDB): domain Bacteria; phylum Pseudomonadota; class Gammaproteobacteria; order Burkholderiales; family Rhodocyclaceae; genus Sulfuritalea. The sequence goes on from JADYZH010000174.1 coordinate 1,307, forward strand.
TATGACCGTGACGTGAAGTTATCCCTGTATGCCCGTCACGGCATTCCGGAAGTGTGGTTGCTCGACGTCAATGCTGGCGAACTGACCGTCTATCGCGAGCCGACGGAAGGCCAGTATCGGATGATCCGTAAGCCGACCGTGACCGAAGCGGTGTCACCGGTGTTTGTGCCGGGAGTGACGATAGCGCTGGCACAGGTGTTGGCGTAGCGTTTTACTGAGAGTTTGGAGGCCTGTGTGATGAATTCACGTGTTGAAGTGGTCATGGAAATGGCCAGGACGTGGCCGACGGAGGACCAGGCCGAACTCCTGGATGCGCTGTTCGGTTTGGTCAGTCCCGCCGGTGGCGAACTGGAGGCGCAATGGATCAACGAATGCGAAGATCGCTGTGCTGCCATCGATAGCGGTGAAACGCCTTTGATTGCCGCCGATCTGGTAATGGCCAAGTATCGCCGCTGATGGATTTGTATTTTTCATCGGCGGTGCAAGTTGAATTGGATGACGCATTTGCTTGTCTGGATGGCGAACAGCCAGGTTTGGGCTACCGCTTTGCCGCCGATGTGGATGAGGCGCCCGGCCGCATTCGGATGTATCCGCTGGCATGGCATCCGCTGGGCCGCAATTTGCGGCGCTGCCGCTTGAAGCATTTTCGCTATGGCGGGACAGATTGGGCGCGAAGTGAATCAGGGATTTACGCCGGTAATCAGCCATAAGGATTCAGCGGCAGCCCTGAGTTTCCGCAACTATGTATCGCATGAACCATCTTGACCTTCCCCTACTGACGCGGGCCGCCGGCACCGTCCGCCTGCCAGGCTCGAAAAGCATTTCCAACCGCATGCTGCTGCTGGCGGCAGTGGCGCAAGGCACGACCGAAATTCGCGACCTGCTCGACTCCGACGACACGCGGGTAATGCTGGAGGCACTGCAAAAAGTCGGCGTCGGCGTCACGGCGCTGGGCGGCAATGCCTGGCGTGTGACAGGCTGCAACGGCGTGTTTCCGGTCAAGGATGCCGATCTGTTCATGGGCAATGCCGGCACGGCGATCCGGCCGCTGACTGCGGCGCTGGCGCTGTCGGGCGGACACTACCGGCTCTCCGGCGTGCCGCGCATGCACGAACGGCCCATCGGCGACCTGGTCGATGGCCTGTTGCAGATCGGTGCCGACCTGCGTTACACCGGCAATCCGGGTTATCCCCCGCTGGCGGTTCATCCGGGGCAGGTAACGCTTGCCGCGCCGATCCGCCTGCGTGGTGACGTTTCCTCGCAATTCCTCACTGCCTTGCTGATGGCCTTGCCTTTGACCGGGCAGCGTGCGGTGATCGAGATGACGACCGAACTCATCTCCAAGCCCTACATCGAGATCACGCTGAACCTGATGGCGCGTTTCGGCGTCGAGGTCGAGCGCGAAGGCTGGCAGCGCTTCACCATTCCTGCAGGGCAGCACTATCGCAGCCCCGGCGGGTTGCATGTCGAAGGCGACGCTTCGGCCGCCTCGTATTTCCTCGCCGCAGGCGCCATCGGCGGCGGCCCGGTGCGGGTCGAGGGTGTCGGCCGCAGCAGCATCCAGGGCGATGTGCGTTTCGCCGATGCGCTCGCCGCCATGGGTGCGCGCATCGAATGGGGCGAGAACTTCATCGAAGCGCGGGCGCCTGCCTCGGGCAAACTCAAGGCCTTCGACCTCGACCTCAACCACATTCCCGATGCGGCGATGACCCTCGCCGTGGCCGCGCTATTCGCCGACGGCCGCTGCGTCCTGCGCAATATCGCATCGTGGCGGGTCAAGGAAACCGACCGCATTGCGGCAATGGCCACGGAATTGAGGAAGCTGGGTGCGACGGTGGAGGAGGGCAGCGATAGTCTCGCCGTCTCGCCACCGCCGACTTTCTGCGCCGGCACCGCCATCGATACCTACGACGACCACCGCATGGCCATGTGTTTTGCGCTGGCGGCGCTGGGCGGCGTGGCCGTCACGATCAACGACCCGACATGCGTGAACAAGACCTTCCCCGAGTTCTTCGATGCTTTCGCCCGGATCGCCGCGCCGGTGGTGGCCATCGACGGGCCTTCGGCGTCGGGCAAAGGCACGGTGGCGCAGCGGGTCGCCGAAGTGCTCGGCTTTCACTTCCTCGACAGCGGCGCCCTGTATCGCCTCACCGCGCTCGCCGCGATGAAGGCGGGGGTGGCGCTTGAGGATGAGGCGGGGGTCGCCGCGCTCGCGGGGCAGCTTCCGGCGAATTTCGCGGGCGACCGGATTCTGCTTTCGGGAGAAGATGTTACCGAGGCGATCCGGGGCGAGGCGGTCGGCGTCAATGCCTCGAAAGTCGCGGCCTTGCCCGCAGTGCGGGCCGCCCTGCTGGACCGGCAACGGGCCTACCGGCGCTTCCCCGGCCTGGTCGCCGACGGCCGCGACATGGGCTCGGTGGTCTTCCCCGAAGCCGCGGTCAAGGTGTTTTTGACGGCTTCGGCCGAGGCGCGTGCAGAAAGACGCCATAAACAGTTGATCGCAAAGGGGATGCCTGCTAACATGCACGCCCTTTTGCAGGATTTGCAGGAACGGGATGCGCGCGACGCCCGGCGCAGCGTGGCTCCCCTCCGGCAAAGCGACGATGCCGAGCTCGTGGATACCACGGAAATGGGCATCGAAGCAGCAGTGGCAGCGGTCATGACCATCGTGAGCCGTCAGCCTCTGTGATTCAGACCAAGGAGTTGTCATACCAGCAGTGCAGCACAGCAACGGTGTCGTCAGGGCCGCCCGGCCCTTGCGGCGAATCCAACCCAACCCGTCACCCCGGTGACACCCATCCGTAAGGTCCCTCACTCAATGTCTACTGCAGCTATTGCCGAAGCTTCCACAGCTTCCCCCATGGAGAGCTTTGCCGCTCTGTTCGAAGAAAGCCTCCAGCGCCAGGAAATGCGTGCCGGTGAAGTCATCACCGCCGAAATCGTCCGCATCGACCAGAACTTCGTGGTCGTGAACGCCGGCCTCAAGTCGGAAAGCATGATCCCCGTCGAGGAATTCCACAACGAACGCGGCGAACTCGAAGCCAAGCCGGGCGATTTCGTCCTGGTGGCGATTGAGATGCTCGAAGACGGCTACGGCGCCACGCGTTTGAGCCGCGAGAAGGCCAAGCGCATCGCCGCCTGGAACGATCTCGACAAGGCCATGGTCGATGGCGCCCTGGTCAGCGGCTTCGTTACCGGCAAGGTCAAGGGCGGCCTGACCGTCATGGTCAACGGCATTCGTGCCTTCCTCCCCGGGTCGCTGGTCGATACCCGCCCGGTCAAGGACACCACGCCCTTCGAAGGCCGCGACTTCGAATTCAAGGTCATCAAGCTCGACCGCACGCGCAACAACGGGGTCGTGTCCCGTCGCGCCGTGCTCGAAGCCAGCATGGGCGAAGAGCGTCAGAAGCTGCTGGAGAATCTCCAGGAAGGCACCGTCATCAAGGGCGTCGTCAAAAACATCACCGACTACGGTGCCTTCGTCGACCTCGGCGGCATCGACGGCCTGCTGCACATCACCGACCTGGCCTGGCGTCGCGTGCGTCACCCGTCGGAAGTGCTCAATGTCGGCGAC
>JADYZH010000175.1 GCA_020853215.1 Sulfuritalea sp.
CGCCCGGGGCTTTGACGCCGACGATTTCGCCCGCTCCCACCCCGGTGGTGCGCTGGGCCGCAAGCTGCTGACCCATGTCGCCGACGTCATGCGGGTCGAGGTTCCGACGCTGGCCGAAAACGCGCCGATACCGGCGGCGCTGGCGGCCATGACGCGCGGCGGCATGGGCATGGCGGTCGTGCTCGACGCGGCGGCACGCATCACCGGCATCTTCACCGACGGCGACCTGCGTCGCGCCATGGAGCGCCTCGGCGACTTGCGCTCGGTGCCGGTGAGCGCGGTGATGACCCGTAACCCCCGCAGCATCGCGCCGCGTCGCCTCGCCGTCGAAGCCGTGGAAATGATGGAAGCCAATAAGGTCAACCAGCTGCTGGTGACCGACGACGCCGGCAGGCTGTGCGGCGCATTGAACATGCACGACCTGTTCCGGGCGAAAGTCGTCTGATGGGCGGCGCCGTGCGCGAGGTTTGCGTTCCGATCCTGCGCGCCCAGGGTAAATGGGGCGAAGCGATGGCCGGGTATCCGGCATGAACGATCGCGCCACCTCGATGCTCCCGCTGTTCATGCTGCTGCTGCTGGCGGCGCTGACCTTCTGGCTCAGCCGGGTGATCCAGAGCGACGCGCCGCGCGGACCGCTGCGCCACGATCCGGACTACTGGGCCGAGGGCGTCAAGCTGCTTCGCTTCGACAGCAGCGGCAGGTTGCAGCACACGCTGGTCGCCGAGAAGCTGCTGCACTACCCCGACGACGACTCGACCATGGTGACCTCACCGCATCTCACCTACCATCGCCAGCCGCCGGTCGAGATCTCCGCCCGCATGGCCTACATCGGCCGCGACGGCTACGAAGTCGATCTGGTCGATGACGTCAAGGTGGTCCGTCACGGGGCCAAGGACGGAGCGCCGCCGACCACCCTCGAGACCAGGACGCTGAAGATCTTTCCCGAAGAGGAAAAAGGCCGCACCGACGACCCCGTGGTCCTCACCCGCGGCGCCAGCGTGGTGCGCGGCACCGGACTCGAGATCGACAACGGAACCGGCATCACCCTACTGCGCGGCCGGGTTTCCGGCACCCTCCATAGCAACCGGACCAGGACACCATGAACGCCATATCCAGACTCGCCGCGCTTGCCGGAATCCTTCTCAGCACCGGCCCGGCATGGGCTGAAAAAGCCGACGCCGAGAAGCCGGTCAATCTCGAAGCCGACCGCGTCTCGGTCGACGACGTGAAGAAGTTGCAGATATTCGAGGGCAACGTGCAACTGGTCAAGGGCACCCTGATCATCCGCGCCGAGCGCATCGTCGTCAGCCAGGACGATGACGGCTATCAGCGCGGCGTCGCCACCGGCAGCGGCAGCGCGCTGGCGCGCTTCCGGCAGAAGCGCGAGGGCGTGGACGAGTACGTCGAAGGAGAGGCCGAGCGCATCGAGCACGAGGCCAGGACGGAAAAGACCGAGTTCTTCGGTCGCGCCCGGGTCAAGAGCGGACAGGACGAAGTGCGCGGCCAGTACATCTCCTACGATGCGCGTAACGAACAGTACGTCGTCACCAGCGGCCCCGATGGCACCCGCGCCAGGCCGGGCAGCAACGAGCGCGTGCGCGCCGTGATACAGCCAAGGAACAAGAAGGAAGACGCCCCGGGCAAACCGGGCGGGGCGACCGCGCCGCCCCGCCCCGCCGTCCCGGTTCCGGCCCCGGCGCTGAAAAGCGCACAGGACATCGCAACCCCCCGTGAGGAGACCCAGAAGTGAGTTACGAAAACATCATCGTCGAAACCCGTGGCAAGGTCGGGCTGATAACGCTCGACCGGCCCAAGGCCATGAATGCGCTGAACGACAGGCTGATCGATGAAATAAGCGCCGCCCTCGATGCTTTCGAGGCCGACCCGAACATCGGCTGCATGGTCATCACCGGCTCGGACAAGGCTTTCGCCGCCGGCGCCGACATCGGCGCCATGGCCGGCTGGGACTTCATGGACGTCTACAAGACCGATTACATCAGTCGCAACTGGGACCGCATCGGTCGCTGCCGCAAGCCGCTGATTGCCGCCGTCGCCGGCTTCGCCCTGGGCGGGGGATGCGAACTGGCGATGATGTGCGACATGATCTATGCCGCCGACACCGCCAAATTCGGGCAGCCCGAAATCAAGCTGGGCATCCTGCCCGGCGCCGGCGGCACGCAGCGCCTGCCGCGTGCCGTGGGCAAGGCCAAGGCGATGGACATGTGCCTCACCGCGCGCTTCATCGATGCCGCCGAAGCCGAGCGTGCCGGACTGGTGGCGCGCGTGATTGCCGCCGACAAATTACTCGAGGAAACCCTGGCCGCCGCCGCCGCCATCGCCGGTTTCTCGCTGCCCATCGTCATGATGATCAAGGAATCGGTCAATCGCGCCTTCGAATCCGGACTGCATGAAGGCCTGCTGTTCGAGCGCCGCACATTTCACTCGGCCTTCGCCCTGACGGACCAGAAGGAGGGCATGGCGGCCTTCGTGGAAAAGAGAAAACCAGCCTTCCGCGATAGCTGAGAGATCTTGCGCAACGCATCATCAAAGGCCCTTTCGGGCCTTTTTTGTTTTAATAACTAACTGTTTATGATGATTTATGCTCAACTGAATTTTTTTTGTTGCGTTGCACCAAAAAGTGTTGACACGGCGGTTTTGGCACCTATAATACGAACCATGATGCACTGCAACATCACTCTAGGAAACAGGGGTGAGCGATACAAAACCAATATCAATTCAGGCCACTTTTTAGAATCCAATTTCAGGAGAACACCATGAACGCCGCTACCGAACAATTCGCCAGCGCCAACAAGGCCACCGTAGAAACCCTGCTGACCGTTGCCAATACGGCATTCGCCAGCGCCGAGCGCCTTGCCGCCCTGAACCTCAACACCGCCCGCGCCATGCTGGAAG
>JADYZH010000176.1 GCA_020853215.1 Sulfuritalea sp.
CGACAGGCGGAGATCTGCCTCGACATTGCGCGCTTCGAACTCGCCGCCGGCGAACGCGTCTTCCTCCACGGCGCCAGCGGCAGCGGCAAGAGCACGCTGCTCGGCCTGCTCGGCGGCGTCGCCCTGCCGCAGCAGGGCCGCATCGAACTGCTCGGCACCGACATCACGCGGATTGGCAGCCGCGACCGCGACCGCTTTCGCGCCGACCACATCGGCTTCCTGTTCCAGCAGTTCAACCTGCTGCCCTGGCTGCCGGCGCTCGACAACGTGCTGCTGCCGTGCACCTTTTCCGCGCGCCGCCGCGAACGCGCCGGCGCCGACCCGCGCACCGAGGCCGAACGCATGCTGCGCCACCTCGACCTCGACAGCGCAAGCTGGCGCAAGCCGGCCGGGGAGCTTTCCGTCGGCCAGCAGCAGCGCGTCGCCGCGGCGCGCGCGCTGATCGGGCGGCCGGAAATCCTGATCGCCGACGAACCGACCTCGGCGCTGGATGCCGAACGCCAGCAGGTCTTCATCGACCTGCTGCTGCAGGAGTCCGCCGCAGTCGGCGCCGCGCTGGTCTTCGTCAGCCATGACCAGCGCCTGGCCGGGCACTTCGATCGCAGCATCGCCTTGCACGACATCAGCACCGCGATGGCGGAGCAACCGGAATGAAAGCCGTGCTGCGCCTCGCCGCGCTCTCGGCCTGGAGCCGGCGCCTGACGCTGGGCCTGACGCTCGTCGCCATCGCCCTGGCGGTGACGCTGCTGCTGGCGGTCGAGCGCATCCGCGTCGACGCGCGGCAGAGCTTCACCCAGTCGGTATCGGGCGTCGACCTGGTGGTCGGCGCGCGCACCGGCGGCGTGCAGTTGATGCTCTACGCCGTGTTCCATGCCGGCGCGGCGAGCAACAACATCGCCTGGGACAGTTACCAGACGATCGCCACCCACCCCGCCGTCGATTGGGCGCTGCCGCTGTCGCTGGGTGACTCGCATCGCGGCTTCGCGGTGCTCGGCACCAGCGCCGACTATTTCGCCCGCTTCCGCTACGGCGACAAGGAGGAACTGCGCTTTCGCCAGGGCAAGCCCTTCGCCGGGGTCTTCGAGGCCGTGCTCGGCAGCGAGGTGGCAAAAGACCTCGGCTACCGGCTGGACGACAGTATCACGCTCAATCATGGCCTCGGCGAACTCGGACCGGAGCACGGCGACAAACCCTTCCGCGTCACCGGCATCCTCGCATCGACCGGCACGCCGGTCGACCGCACGATACATGTCAGCCTCGAATCGATCAGCGCGCTGCACCTCGACTGGGTCGGCGGCGCGCCGGTGCCGGGCGTCAAGATCCCCGCCGAATTCGTCGCCAAATTCGACCTGCAGCCGAAGCAGATCACCGCCGCGCTGGTCGGCCTCAAGCAGCGCGGCGACGTGTTCCGCATGCAGCGCTTCGTGAACCAGTATCGCGGCGAGCCGCTGCTGGCGGTGCTGCCCGGCGTCGCGCTGGACGAACTGTGGCAGACCGTGGCCATGGTCGAACGCACCCTGCTCGCCGTCTCCGCGCTGGTGGTGCTGGTCGGCCTGGCCGGACTGGCGGCGACGCTGCTGGCCGGGCTCAACGAGCGCCGCCGCGAGCTTGCCATCCTGCGCGCGCTGGGCGCCGGACCGGGCGACATGTTCCTGATGCTGACCGCCGAAGGCGTGCTGGTTACCGCCGCCGGCGCGCTGCTCGGCCTCGCGTTGCTGACCGTCGCCAGCAGCCTCGCCGCGCCCTGGCTGCTGGACCGGCTCGGCGTGGTGCTCGGCACCCGCTGGCCGGGACGGGAGGAACTCGCCCTGATCGGCGCGGTCATTGCCACCGGGCTGGTCGCCAGCCTGATCCCGGGCTGGCGCGCGTGGCGCATGTCGCTGGCCGACGGCCTGACGCCGAAACTCTAGGGTCTGTTCTCAATCATGCGACGGTGGCGCCGGGATCAAATCGGGATGCGATGCAAGGCGCGGCGACGCCGCGATATTCATATCTTGCAAGGAGCCGCAACGCCGCAGCGCGCCCGATTTGACCCGGCCCTTCGGGTTGAGGCCAGACGCGGCGTCTGCGGCGTTGTCGGACTTGGCAAGGGATTACCCTTGCCGGCGTCCTCCGCCTTGCATCCATCCACGTCTGGCCTCAACGCCATCCGCCGGATGATTGAGAACAGACCCTAAGGAACCCGATGCGCAAACTTCTGCTCCTGCTCGCCCTCTGCCTCGCCCCGCCGTTAACCGCGGCCGACGATTACCGGGACATCAAATGGGAAGCGCTGGTGCCCAGGGACTGGGACCCGGCCAAGGACCTCAAGGCGCTCGACTTCGGCAAGCTGCAGGACTCAGACCCGCGCGCCATGGAAGCGCTGGATAAGATGAAGGCGCTGTGGGACGCGGCGCCGACCGTGCCGGCGATGGCAGGGGCGAAGGTCAGGCTGCCCGGCTTCGCGATCCCGCTCGAAAACAAGGGCGGCAAGGTATCCGAATTCATCCTGGTGCCCTACTTCGGCGCCTGCATCCACAGCCCGCCGCCGCCGGCGAACCAGATCATCCACGTAGTGACGAAGACGCCGGTGGGCAAGCTGAACAGCATGGACGCCGTCTGGGTCAGCGGCACGCTAAGCCTGCAGTACGCCAACACGCCCTGGGGCTCCGCCGGCTACCGCCTGACAGCGGACAAGATCGCGCCCTACGAGGAAGCGAAGAAAAAGTAGCGCCGTAGCGCCAGCGCCGTCCGCAAGGGATACCGTCTCCGGCGCGGCCGGAGACATAACTTTTCAATCCACCTGCAGCAGCAGGCCCTTGAGGTAGTCGCCCTCGGGGAAGGCCAGATCCACCGGATGGTCGGCGGCGCCGTGCAGGTGCTGCACGATGCGCGCACTCATTTTGGTAGATCCTCCAGCATCCAGCGCCGCGCCGGCGAGGATCCTGGCGAACAGTTCGGCACCGATGCCGCCCGAGCATGAGTAAGTCATCAGCAGGCCGCCGGCGGCGAGCAGTTGCAGGCCCAGCAGGTTGATGTCCTTGTAGGCGCGCGCTGCCCGCTCGGCGTGCGCCGCGGTGTTGGCGAACTTGGGCGGGTCGAGGATCACCAGGTCGAAGCGTTCGCCGGCCGCGCGCAGGCTGCGCAACTCGGCGAAGACGTCGGCTTCGCGCCAGATCGCACGCGCCGCGTCGAGCTGCGGGTTCAGGGCCAGGTTGCGTTGCGCGGTGGCCAGCGCCGGGCCGGAACTGTCCACCGACACCACCTCGCGCGCGCCGCCGGCCAATGCCTGCAGCGAGAAGCCGGCGGTATAGCAGAAGCAGTTGAGCACGCGCCGGCCGCGCGCCAGTTCGGCGACGCGGCGGCGGTTCTCGCGCTGATCCAGATAGAAGCCGGTCTTGTGGCCGCCGACGATGTCGACCGCCATCCGGATGCCGTTTTCGACGATCACGAGCGGCTCCCCCTCTCCCCCGGCCCCTCCCCCTCCAGGGGGGAGGGGAGTATTACGAAGCCAGCCGGTGACGGCTTCGAGGCCCTCGAGCTTGCGCACCTCGACGTCGGAACGTTCGTAGATGCGTGCGCAGCCGGTGGCCTTGAGCAAGGAGTCGGCGATGGCGCCACGCCACTTGTCGGCGCCCGCGGTAGTCAGTTGCAGCACCACGGTATCGCCATAGCGATCGGCGATGACGCCGGGCAGGCCGTCGGATTCGGCGTGGATCAGGCGCAGGCCCTGCTGCCCGGCAAGCTCCGGCAGGGCGTTACGGCGCGCGACGGAGGCCGCCACGCGGCGCTTGAAGAAGGCGTGGTCGATGCTTTCCGCGGCGTCGAAACTCCAGATCCGGGCGCGGATCTGCGAGGCGGGACTCCAGGCCGCACGGCCCAGCGGACGGCCTTCGTGGGAAACGACATCGACCGTGTCGCCGGGCCGCGCGCGGCCGTCGAGCTGCGCGACGGCGCCGGAAAACAGCCAGGGGTGGCGGCGCAGGACGGATTTTTCCTTGCCGGGATGGAGGATCAGGGTGGCCATGGCGCCATTTTGCGGCGTAATCGCGGGCCGTGCTCAGCGCTTCCTGCGCCAGGGCGCGCCGCCGAATTCCGCGACCAGGAAGTCGACCATCGCGCGCACCTTGGGCGACAGGTTGCGGCCGCTGGGATACGTCGCATACAGCGGTACCGGCTCGACATGGTGCCAGTCGGTGAGGATGGGCAGCAGTTCGCCGCGGCGGATCGCGTCGCCGACGATGACATCGGTCAGGCGCGTGATGCCGACCCCGGCCACCGCCAGTTGCAGCACGGTCTCGGCGTTGTTGGCCGCCACGTTGCCGCCCACATTCACCACGCGGATGCCGTCGTCGGTATCGAAGGGCCAGCGGCGCAGGGCGGGCAGGCTGGTGATCCACAGGCAGTTGTGCTGCTGCAGGTCGTCCGGCGTGCGCGGCGTGCCGTGCCGATCCA
>JADYZH010000177.1 GCA_020853215.1 Sulfuritalea sp.
GCGCTACATAGGAGCCGTCTCACCGGATCTCGGGAACCCACTTCACCGTTATCTTTTCGCTGACATGATGTTCAAGGATGCCTTCATCCGTAACGGCCGTGTATTCGTGCAGGGCGGCTTCGAAGGCGTTTACGACGGCTCATTCTTCGGCGCCGAAACATTCTCAGCGGTTGGTATGGCGACTCTTCCCTACGAGGAATTCGAAGAAATAGCACCGTCTACTAATCTTCCCGATTCACTGAGCGCACGCGGGCTCGTTACGGAGATGAGAATGCGCAGGCGCATGGCGCTGGATATCCATCAAAAAGTCATGAGAGCCCTGACCCAGAGCCGTTCGCTTCACGATGTCGACCGACCCTTCGAATGGGACCTCTTGCAGTTACCGGATGCGCCGGAAGAGATTAACGTACAGGCGAAGAAGTTGACGGACTATCTCCTCAACCCGGAGAACAAGGACAATCGCGGCAAGGCTAAGTTCTTCGAACAACACCTCGCTATAACACCCAAGGACTGTAAGCGTCCGGTCCTCACCGTCTTGATTGAGTAGTCCGAATTGGCGAAGGTGTCCACCCGAATTGAGGGTGGACACCATGCGAGCAGAAGCGAGAATTGAGAACGAAGTGCGGCCCGGTCGCGGGCCCTACCGGCGGCGTTCGCATGCCGAGAAGCGCAAGATCGTTGAACTATGCCTGAGGCCGGGCACCTCGGTGGCGGGGGTTGCCTTGTCCCACGGGGTCAATGCCAACCTCGTGCGCAAGTGGATCGCCAAGTACCGCGCTGGCGAATGGAGCGAGTCGGGCGCGCCGCTGCTGCCGGTGGCCGTGCGTCGGGAGATGCAGTTGCCGCGCCTGCCCGTGGCCGAAGCCCTTGCCAAGGGCCACATCGAGATCGAGCTGGCGGGCGCACGCCTGCGGGTGGTGGGCCGGGTCGATGCCGAAACCCTGAACGCCGTGCTCGGCGCACTGCGATGATCGGGCTGCCCATTGGCACGCGCGTATGGCTGGCCGCCGGCGCCACCGACATGAGAAAGGGCTTCGACGGCCTCACCGCCCTGATCCAGGAGAAGCTCGCCGAGAATCCCTTCTCGGGCCACGTCTTCGTCTTCCGCGGCCGGCGCGGCGACCGGGTCAAACTGCTCTGGTGGGACGGCGATGGCCTGTGTCTGCTCGCCAAGCGTCTGGAGCGCGGCCGCTTCATCTGGCCGCAAGCCGACAGTGGTACGGTGCATCTGACGGCGGCGCAACTGTCGATGCTACTCGAAGGCATCGACTGGCGCCGTCCGCTGCGCACCGCGCAACCGCAAATCGCCTCCTGACCCCTGTTCACAGTGGACGTAATCGTGTAGATTCCGCTCCATGACGAACGCTGCGCTGCCTGCCGACCTCGACGCCCTGCGGGCGATGGTGCTGGCCCAGCAGGCGCAGATCGAACACCTCAAACTCCTCATTGCCAAGCTGCGCCGCATGCAGTTCGGTCGCCGCTCCGAGCAACTGGGTCAGCGCCTCGACCAGCTCGAACTGGCCCTCGAAGAGTTGGAGGCAGCCAAGGCACAGCGGCCCGCCCCGGCACCCACCGTCGAGCAGGAAGAGAAAGCCCGGCCGGTGCGCAAGCCGCTGCCCGCGCACCTGCCGCGCGAAGCGCTCGTGCTGGCTCCGCCGCACGCCTGCTGCCCGGACTGCGGCGGCGCCCTGAAGAAGCTGGGCGAGGACGTGGCCGAGATGCTCGAATACGTTCCGGCCCGCTTCAAGGTGATCCGTCAGGTGCGACCCAAGCTCGCCTGCGCCCGGTGCGAGACGATTGTTCAGGCCGAGGCGGTGAGCCGCCCGATCGCTCGCGGCCTGGCCGGCCCGGGGCTGCTGGCCCATGTCCTCACCGCCAAATACTGCGACCACCTGCCGCTGTACCGGCAGGCCGACATCTACGCCCGCGAAAGCGTCGAGCTCACGCGCTCCACGCTGGCCGAGTGGGTCGGCCAATGTTCGACCCTGCTCTCGCCCCTGGTCGAAGCCTTGCGGCGCCATGTCCTCGGCGGCGACAAGCTCCACGCCGACGACACGCCGGTGCCGGTGCTGGCCCCCGGGGAAGGCAAGACCAAGACCGGGCGGCTGTGGACCTATGTGCGCGACGACCGGCCCTCGGCCGGGACGGCGCCCCCTGCGGTGTGGTTCGCCTACTCGCCGAACCGCAGGGGCGAACACCCGCAGGAACATCTGAAGTCGTTCGCCGGCATCCTGCAGGCCGACGCCTATGCCGGCTTCGAAGCGCTCTACGCCGGGGACAAGATACGCGAGGCAGCCTGCTGGGCGCATGTGCGGCGCAAGTTCTACGACATCCACCAGGCGCACGCTTCCCCGCTGGCGGCCGAGGCGCTCTCGCGCATCGGCGCCCTGTACGTGATCGAGGCCGGGATCCGCGGCCGGCCGCCCGATGCGCGGCGCGAGGTACGTCAGGCGCGCGCCGGCCCACTGCTCGAAGCCTTCCATGACTGGCTGCAGAACACGCTTGGACGCATCTCACAGAAATCGGCGCTGGCCGAGGCGATCCGCTATGCCACGACGCGCTGGCTATCCCTGACGCGTTACGTGTCGGACGGGCGCATCGAGATCGACAACAACGCCGCGGAGCGGTCGCTGCGCGCCGTGGCCCTCGGGCGCAAGAATTACCTCTTCGCCGGGTCGGACGCCGGCGGCGAGCGCGCCGCGGCGATCTACAGTCTGATTGGCACGGCCAAACTGAACGGGCTCGATCCCGAAGCCTACCTGCGCCATGTCCTCGGCTGCATCGCTGAGCAGCCGATCAACCGGGTCGGCGAGCTTCTGCCCTGGAACGTGGCGAGCGAGGCGGCCGAAGAAGAACGGCTGGCGGCCTGAGCGGCGCATGGCGGCCACGAGGCGATCTTCTTCCCGTGAGCGGCGCATCGAGTCGGAAATCGTCGTCGACGCCTATACCGCCGAGGAACGCGCCTTGGGCTGGTACTACTACGTCGAGGAGCGCCTCGGTGCGCCCCTGATGGCCCAATGCATCAGCGCGCGCAGCGTCTCGCCGCTGCGCAAGGGCGAGCACGTCGAGATCATCGGCATGGCTGCCGAGGACGATTGCCGGCACGAACTGTACGTGCGCATCCGCTGGTCGGGGCGAACCCTGGCCGTACCCCTGGCACAGCTTCGGTTGCTCGACGCCGAGGCCGACGCGGTGCAAGCAGTGGAGGACTGGCATTACTGGGTGGCCCAGCACTATGAGTTCTAGAAAATCCGCTGGAAACGAATCGCAAGCCCGTGCCGACAAGAGGTCACGCTTGGAGAATATCGAGGTGCTGATCGACGGTGAGGGAAACATCACGATCGGCCGGATCGGCCCGATTCGCTGCGCAGCCGTGGCCGCCGATGACGATCAGGCCTTGGCCATGCTCGTCGGCCGCAAGGACGAGCCCTTCTACAACCTGCTCGAACGCCTCGATGCCGCCATCGGCCTGGCTTGGGAGCAGAATATCTTCACCGACGAAATCAACGGCTGATCTCGGCCACGTTCTGCCTATCTTGGCAAGACGGTGACGGCCGGACGCTTACGAAAGAACGCTGGAAGGACTGGCCGGTGCGGCGGACTGGGCGCGCCGGAAAGACGAGCTGGTGTCGAGCGGGCGCTGGAGCGAAATACTCTACTGAAGGCGGCACACCCGGCCCGGCCCCGTTCCCCGGGCACCGCGCCGGAAGCCGCGTCCCTATTGGCTCTCCGGCCGGTTCACGCCGGCGGATTGAGCAGGCCGGTCTTGATTTCGAGGACGTCCATCAGCTTGATGTTGGCGAATTCGCCGTCGCGGTAGAGCTGTTTCAGCTTGACCACACAGGACTCCGCACCGCTGCGGAACACGGTTCCCTTGATGCGGTAGGTGCGCGCCACGCTGCCGAGGTTGAGCACCACGACCACCTTGTCGTTCGCCTTCATCGGCGGCAGCGCCTGGCCGGGCGCGGCCTGAAGGCGCAGCGACACATCCGAAAAGTCGCCCAGGATGCAGCGCACCGCCGGCCCGTCCTCGCCGTGGTAGAGGTTTACCGGGGCCTGGCTCTGCAAGCGCGCCTTCTGGCGCTGGTCGGCGATCGCCAGCGTATCGAGGTCCGGCCGCAGGAGGATCATCGGGTTGTCCAGATAGGGGCCGTCCTTCATGCGTGCCCGGCTGTCGACCTGGGTTTCCACGGTGGGCACGCCGCTGCGGCAGGTGTCGGCGATCAGCGTGATGGTGTTGCCGCGGACGAACTGGCCGTTGCGGCCGAGGTTGGCGCGGCGGACATAGTCCAGCGTGCGTTCCATGTCGGTCGTGTCCGGCACCATCAGCTGCAGCCGTTTCACCTTTTCCAGGGGAAGGCGGTTCTTCCGCTCGCCGACCGCGAAGGCGCAGGGAGTCCCGTCGGGATCGCGCAGGATCGATTCGCGCGCGTAGATGGCGTGGTCATTGACGCGATAGGCGATGATGATCGTGTCGAAGACGATGTCGCGCTGGTACTCGGGGTAGTAGCGGACCTTGCGGCCGATCGGGAAGTGCTCGTCGAGCATTTCCAGCGTTTCGCGCGAGAGTGCGGCATCCGCCTCGCCGCGCGCGCCTGGCGCCGGACGGGATTGCTTCCATGGCAGCTTGAACATCCTGGCCTCCGAATCGGTACCTGATTTACGGCGGCGCGACGGCCGCCTTTAGCGGCACCGGCCCGCTAGCGGGATGCGGGCACCTTCAGCGCTTCGGCCAGCGCCTCGAAGGGCAGCAGCACGCAGCCGTGGCGGCTGCGGTGGTCGCGCACCGGCTCGAAGCAGTCCAGGTCGGCCCCGGCCGCCGGCCCGCCCTGCGGCGAATCGCCGCCTGCCAGCATTGCGGCGATGCGGCCGTGCAGCGCCTCGGCTTCGCCGACGGACAGGCCCTTCGCCTGCAGGCCGAGCACCGAGGCGGCGGCGCGGCAGAGCAGGCAGCCCTTGACCTCGTGCGCCAGCGCATCGATGCGGCCGTCGCGGACGACGACCGCCATGCGCACGCGATCGCCGCACAGCGGGCTGTCGCGCCGCGCGGTGCCGGTGGGTTCCGCAAGCGTGCCGGCGCCGTGGGCGGCATCGGCCAGTTCCTTGATGCGCCGGTTGTAGAGCGCCTCCATCACGCGCCGGCTCCGCCAAGGTCCGCGGGCGAATCGACATCCCGGAAGATCGCCTCGTCGTCGATGTCCACGCGGCAGAGCCGGTCGGCATGCCGCGCGACCAGGCCACGCGCACCCTGGTCGCCGGCCACCGCGGCCATCCCGGAAAAAAATTCGCGCGGCCACAGCACCGGGTTGCCGTGCCGGCCATCCTTTTGCGGCACGACGATCGACGGCCGTTGCGGATCGAAGGCGTCGACCAGCCGATCGACGTGGACGGCACTGATGTGCGGCATGTCGGCCAGCAGCACCACTACCGCCTCGGCCTCGGGCGGCAGCGCACGGATGCCGGCACGCAGCGAGGTGGACATGCCCTGGGCGAATTCGGCGTTGCGCACGGGCTTCACCCGGCGCCCGGCGAGCAGCGCCTCGACCTGCTCCGCCTCGTGGCCGAGCACCACCGTCACCGAGGCGGCCTTCGAGGCCAATGCGGCATTCACCGCGCGAAGCACCATCGGCACGCCATCGACCTCCAGCAGCAGCTTGTTGGTCCCGCCCATGCGCGCCGACCGGCCGGCGGCGAGCACCAGCGCGGCAACATTCGGCGTGCCGGCGGGCACGGCGGCGACGCTCTCGACTTCGCCCTCTTCCTCGTCCTCCGGTTCGAGCGGGCTGCGGATGAGGCCGCCGACGCCCAGGCGCATGATCTCGGCGCGATTGAAGCGCAGCCCGGCCAGCAGGCGCTGCAACGCCCAGTCGAGGCCGTTCGAGCGGCGCGAGCGGGCGCAGCCGGGCAGCACCAGCAGCGGCACCGCACCAAGGTAAGCGAGCAGCAGCATGTTGCCCGGCTCGACCGGCATGCCGAAGTGCTCGATCGTCCCACCGGCGGCGACGACGGCCGCGGGCACCACGTCGAGGCGGTCTTTGGTCACCGTGGCGCCGGCCACCAGCAGCAGGTCGCAGCCGGCGGCGAGGGCTTCCCGCAGCGTCGCCTCGTACGCACCCCGCTCGTGGCGGCAGCGCAGCACCAGGGCGAGGCGGCTGCCGAGGCC
>JADYZH010000178.1 GCA_020853215.1 Sulfuritalea sp.
CCGCCGAAGGAGGCGCCCATGGCGAAGGCCAGCAGCTTGATGTTGCGCGTGTTGATGCCGCTGGCCTTGGCCGCGACCTCGTCCTCGCGGATGGCAACCCAGGCGCGGCCGATGCGCGAATCCTGCAGGCGTCGGTTGATGACGATCACCGCCAGCAGCACCAGCATCAGGAAATAGTAGTACTTGATCGGGCCGCTGAAGACCAGGCCGGCCAGCGTGTCGCTGCCCGCGAAATTCACCGGCCCGACCTGGAAGGAATCGATGCGGTTGATGCCCTTCGGGCCGTTGGTGATGTTGATCGGGTTGGACAGATTGTTCATGAAAATGCGCACGATCTCGCCGAAACCCAGGGTGACGATCGCCAGGTAGTCGCCGCGCAGGCGCAGGGTCGGCGCCCCGAGTATGACGCCGGCAATGCAGGCGACGGCGGCGCCGATCGGCAGGATGACCCAGAAGGGTAGGTGCAGGCCGAAATGCGGCGAAGCCAGCAGTGCATAGACATAGGCGCCGACGGCATAGAAGGCCACATAGCCGAGGTCGAGCAGGCCGGCGAAGCCGACCACGATGTTGAGGCCGAGCGACAGCAGTACGAACAGCACGGCAAAGTTCATGATGCGGACCCAGGCGGTACCGGCCGAGGCCAGCACGAAAGGCAGCGCGATCAGCGCCATCGCGATCAGCGCCAGGCCGATTTTTTCGCGATGGCCCATGTCCTTCAGCATGCCCATCAGGCGCGCTCCGAAACGCGCTCGCCGAGCAGGCCGGAGGGGCGGAATACCAGCACCAGGATCAGCATCAGGAAGGCGAACACATCCTGGTAGTTGCTGCCGAAAAGCACGAAGTGGGCGCCATCGGCACAACGTTCGCCCATCCAGCCGCTGCCATTCCCCGCGCCTGGCCAGCGGCAGAGATCGCTGAAGTCGCCTATGTAGCCGGTACCCAAGGCTTCCACCAGGCCGAGCAGCAAGCCGCCGAGCATGGCCCCGGCAATGTTGCCGATGCCGCCCAGCACGGCTGCGGAGAAGGCCTTGAGACCGAGGGTAAAGCCCATGGTGTAGTGGGCGATGCCGTAGTACGAACCGTACATCACCCCGGCGACGGCGCCCAGGCCGGCGCCGATGACGAAGGTGGCGGCGATCACCCGGTTGGCATTGATGCCCATCAGGCTGGCGACGTGGACGTTTTCCGCGGTGGCGCGGATGGCGATGCCGAATCGGGTGCGATAGACGAACCAGGACAGGCCGGCCATCATCATGAAGGAGAGCAGGATGATGGTGATCTGCACGGCGCTGATCGCCGCGCCGCCTATGCTGAAGCTGGGGTTCTCGATGATCTGCGGGAAGGCCAGCGGATTGCGGCCCCAGATCAGCAGCGCCGCATGTTGCAGGATGATCGACATGCCGATGGCGGTGATCAGCGGCGCCAGGCGCGGCGCATGGCGCAGGGGGCGGTAGGCCGCGCGTTCAAGCAGGTAGCCGATGGCCATGCAGGCCGGAATCGCCGCCATGACTCCGGCGAGGACGATCGCCAGTGGCGGCATGCCGCTGCCGGCGAGCGAGGTGATGATGGAAAAGGCCACCATGGCGCCGATCATCACCACTTCGCCGTGGGCGAAGTTGATCAGCTGGATCACCCCATAGACCATGGTGTAGCCGAGTGCGACTACGGCATATACGCTGCCGGTGGTGAGGCCGTTGATGATCTGCTGCAGCAGGATGTCCATGTCGCGCGGGTATCCAAAAAAACGGGGAAGCCGCCTGTGGGCGACTTCCCCGTTCGTTTTAGCGGATGCTTACTTTGCGGGAGCAGCCGGCGCAGGAGCTGCCGGCGCAGGAGCAGCAGCAGCCGGAGCAGCAGCAGCCGGAGCAGCAGCAGCCGGAGCAGCAGCAGCAGCCGGAGCAGGCGCCGAAGCCGCCGCGTACTCATCCAGAGTCATCGACTTGCCGCTCTTGATGATGGCCAGCGGCGTGATCTTGCCGTCTTTGAGAGTGAAGATGGTCATCTCGGCATCCTTGCGGTCGCCCTTCTCGTCGAACTTGATGTTGCCGCTGGCACCGTTATGGTCGCTGGCCGCGAGAGCCGGCAGGTACTTGGCGGGATCGGGCGAGTCGGCCTTCTTCATCGCGGCGATGATCATGTTGGCCGCGTCGTAGGTGAAGGGCGAGTAAAGGATGGGGTCGGCGTTGAACTTGGCCTTGTAGGCGTCGAGGAACTTCTTGCCGGAGGCTTGCACCGGAATCCCGGCCTGCGAACACACCAGACCTTCGGCGGCGGCGCCCGCCAACTCGGCCATCTTGTCGGTACAGGCGCCGTCGCCGAAGGAGAATATCGCCGTCATCTTCAGCTCGCGCGCCTGCTTCAAGAGCGGGCCGCCAGTGGCATCCATGCCGCCGTAGAACACGGCGTCGGGCTTCTTGCCCTTGACCTTGGTCAGCACGGCCTTCCAGTCGACGGTCTTGTCGGTGCCCTTTTCGCGCGGCAGGACCTTGACGCCGGAGGCCTTGAGGGTCTTCTCGACCTCGTTGGCGAGGCCTTCGCCATAGGCGGTGGCATCGTCGATGATGGCGACGGTCTTTGGCTTGCTGTTGGCGGCCAGGTAGTTGGCAACGGCAGGACCCTGCTGATCGTCGCGGCCGACGACGCGGAATACGCCCTTGAAGCCCTGCTCGGTCAGCGCCGGGTTGGTTGCGGAGCCGGAGATCATCGGGATGTTGGCGCCGTTGTAGATCGCCGAGGCGGGGATCGTGGTGCCGGAGTTGAGGTGGCCGACAATGCCGGCGACCTTGGCATCAACAAGTTTTTGCGCCACGGTGTTGCCGACCTTCGGATCGGCCTGGTCATCTTCCGCCATGATTTCGAACTTGACCTTCTTGCCGCCGATGGTGACTCCGGCCGCGTTGGCTTCGTCAATGGCGAGGCGGACGCCATTCTCGTTGTCCTTGCCCAGGTGCGCGATGCCGCCGGTGAGCGGCGCGACGCTGCCGATCTTGATCACCATTGGCGGGGGCGGGGGCGGTGCCTGGACCGGGGGCGGCGGAGGCGGTGCTTCCTTGCCGCAACCCATCACGGCGACGGCGGTAAGCACGGAAAGCGAAACGAGTTTCATGGGTACATGCATGTCAATTCTCCGTTCGGGTCAGGTAAGGACTGGATGATAAGACAATTGATGTCTCTGTCGGCGGGATTCTTGCCTTGTGTCGCGGGCTTGTCAATGCCGTTCGAAAGCAGGGTGTGGCGCTGATCCGGGCGCCATAAAACAAAAGGCCAGCCGCGCTTGTCGCAGGGCTGGCCTTTCGCGGGTGGGTGCGCTGCTTACTTGGCGCCGCCGAGGATCCAGGTGATCAGTGTTTTCATGTCGGCATCGGAAACCTTCGCATTCGGCGGCATCGGGATCTGCCCCCAGACACCCTTGCCGCCGGCCTTGACCTTTGCGGCCAGCTTGTCTGCATCGGCCGCCGTGTACTTCTTGGCAACGTCTTGATAGGAGGGGCCGACCATTTTCTTGTCCACAGCGTGGCAGGCCATGCAGCCGTTCTTGGTGGCGAGGTCCTTGTTGGCAAAAGCCGGGGCCGAGGCGAAAACGCCGGCGGCAACCAGCGCGGAGATCAGTACTGATTTCATGTTGAATTCCTTGTCGTGTGGATAGGATTGAACGTGGCGGGCAAAACGCTGCGGATGATACCGGACTTGGGCTGCGCTGAAAATACCGCGGATCAATGATTCAGGTCGTCAAGTTTTTCCGTCGGTGTGGAGCAAGTAACGCCTTGGCAGACCCACGCGTTGACATGATCGCTTTCCGGCTTGGCCAGCGCTGCCGGCAAACCGGCAATGCCGTTGGGAAGTGCCAGCACCAGCCGCCGTGGATCGGCGCCGAGTGCGCAAAGCCAATTGGCCATTTCAACTGCAGGGCCTCTCAGGATGATGGCAACCGGCGGGGTAAGCGCTTCTTCGAGCGCCCGCAGCAGGCTGCCGAAGCCGCCTGGCGAGCGGCTCATATGCGGCCAGAACAACTGCAGGGTTCGTTCGGCGGCGACGAGATAACGGGTTTCGCCCAGCAGATGCCCCAGCCGTTGTAGGGCAAACGCGGCGACGCCGTTGCCGGCCGGCGTGGCATTGTCGTGTCCGGTCTTGGGACGGTGGATCAGGACTTCGTGGTCGTCGGCGGTGAAGAAGAAGCCGCCGGCGTCACGGTCTTCGAAGCGGGCCAGCAGGGCATCGGCCAGTTCGATGGCGAAGGCCAGATCCTCGCTGCGGAATTTCGCCTGCATCAACTCGAGCAAGGCGGCGAGCAGGAAAGCGTGATCGTCGAGATAGGCGTCGAGGTGGGCGCGGCCGTCCCGGGCAGTCGCCAGCAGGCGCCCGTCTTGCCACATCGTGTTGCGGATGCAGTCCATCGCGTCTTGCGCCGATACCAGCCACTCGTTCTTGCCGAATACGCGCGTCGCGTGCGCCATGCCTTCGATCATCAGGGCATTCCAGCTCGTCAGCACCTTGTCGTCGCGCCCGGGGCGGATGCGCGTTTCGCGGGCGGCAAAAAGTTTTTCCCGCGCGGCGGCGAGCAGGGGGATTTCCGCGTCGTCCAGCGGGCCGGCGATTTTGGCGTGCCAGTGGCGATTCTCGAAATTCGGCGGGTCGTCGAAGCCCCAGCGCCGTAGCGCCAGCGCCGACTCTTGCGGCGTCAGCAACCGCTCGACTTCGGCGCGGTCCCAGACGTAGTACTTGCCTTCCTCGCCCTCCGAGTCGGCATCGAGTGAGGAGTAATAGCCGCCGTCGGGCGCCTGCATTTCGCGCATCACCCAGACCGCGGTTTCCCCGGCGACGCGCGCGAACAGGGGGTCGCGGCTTTGCGCCCAGGCATCGGCGCAGAGTGCCAGCAGCGGACCGTTGTCGTAGAGCATTTTTTCGAAATGGGGAATCTCCCAGCGCTCGTCGACGCTGTAGCGGCAGAAGCCGCCGCCGATCTGGTCGTAGATGCCGCCTTCGCACATGTACTTGAGCGTGGTCAGGGCCATTTGGCGCGACCCCGACTCCTTGCGCGCGAGCAGGAAGGCAAGGTCGGTCGGATGCGGAAACTTCGGCGCGCCGCCGAAACCGCCGTGACGGCTGTCGAAACCGCGGGCGAGCTGCGCTTCTGCCTCAGCCAGCGGGCCTGCATCGAAGGCGGTGGCCGTTGCCGCGGGTTCCGGCGTTGTGTCGGCGAGCGCCTGGCGCAGTTCGGCGGCCTGGGCGGTTATGTCGTCGCGGCGATTTTCGAAGGCTTCCGCCACGCGCTGGCAAAGGTCGGCGAACCCGGGCAGGCCGTAGCGCGGTTCCTTCGGGAAATAGGTTCCGCCGAAAAAGGGCGTACCGTCGGGAGAGAGGAACATAGTCAGCGGCCAGCCGCCGCTGCGACGGGCCAACATCTGGTGGGCGGTCTGGTAGATCTGGTCGAGATCGGGGCGTTCCTCGCGGTCGACCTTGATGTTGACAAAAAAGCGGTTCATCACCGCCGCCACGCCCTCGTCCTCGAAGGACTCGTGGGCCATGACGTGGCACCAGTGGCAGGCCGAATAACCTATCGACAGCAGGATCGGCCGGTTCTCCCGGCGGGCCAGAGTGAGCGTTTGCTCGTCCCAGGGTTGCCAGTGCACCGGATTGTTGGCGTGTTGTAGCAGATAGGGGGAGGTTTCGGCGGAAAGCCGGTTGGCGAGTGGAAATGACATTGCGGGCCTCGTTCGGAGAGGCCACTATACCCGATTGTTTTTGTCGGATATAGCCTTCGTGCGACGGCGCACCGAAGTGCGTCAGATACCCATCTTCTCGAAGATCTTGTCCAGCTTGTCCTGCAACGTGGCCGCCGTAAACGGCTTGGCAATACAGCTCGACGCGCCGGCCTGCACCGCCGCCGCGATGTTTTCCTTTTTTGCGTCGGCCGTGATCATCAGGAAAGGCAGGGATTTCAGCGCCGCATCCGCGCGCATGGTCTGCAACAGGCTCAAGCCGTCCATGTTGGGCATATTCCAGTCGGAGACCACCACCTCGAAGCCGCCCTGGCGCAGCTTGGACAGTGCCGCGGCACCGTCCTCGGCCTCCTCGACATTGGTAAAACCGAGTTCCTTCAGCAGATTGCGTACGATGCGGCGCATGGTCGAGAAGTCGTCGACCACCAGAAACTTGAGTGAAGTGCGGTCGGGCAGGGTCTCGGTCGGTGGCACCATAGCCGGCACTATGCCTCAGGCGCAGGGTGGCCAAAACCGTGAATACGGGCGGGAACTGCCTAGCTATCTCCGAGCAGACCCTGCCACCAGCGCTTGCGGTTTTCCGGCGCGGCGCGGGTGGCGATGATGTCGTCGGGCGGCAGGCGGCTCATGATCCAGCCCGGTGGATGCGGCGTTTTAGTTACGGCCGCTTCGCTTAACGCCGATAAAGCCGGCGTTAGCCTACACTGAAACTTCGTTTTCGACGAGCCGCAGGAGGAACCCAGGTTGTTCGGATCGTAGATCTTGATCAGGCGCGGGTTTTCGAGGTCGTCGGCGTAGACGATGCCGCAATAGGATTCATGGTGTTCCGCCCGCAACAGGGCGTCGATGCGCTCGATGAAGGCGCGCACGCCGGCGGCATCGGCCGGTGCCATCCCGGAAGTCGGCGCCGGCGACACGCCGACCGCCACGAGAAACCAGCCGGCGGCGGGGTCGATGCGCTGCCAAAGCGCCGTCAGCTGGTCCCAGGCCAGCACCGACCAGAGGCGGCCGGTATAGAGGCGCTGGAATTCCGTCACTACTTCTTCGCCGCCATGGTGTAGCTGCCGTCGGCATTGAACTTGACGTCGGCGTCGAGGAAGGAGGCCTGGACCTTGCCGCCGAGCAGCTTCACCGTGTCATAGGCCTCGCCCGAGCGGGCGCCGGTGCCGCAGACGAAGACCACCGGCTTGTCGCCCGGCAGCGTGGCGATCTTCTTCTCGAGCTCGTTCATCGGGATGTTCACCGAGCCCTTGATCATGCCGGAGGCGACTTCCTTCGGATCACGCACATCGACCAGCATGATCGAGCCGGGATTCGACTTCCAGACCTGCTCGAAGGAGTCGACCGTGACCGAGCCTTTCTCCTTGCCCGGCACCAGCGCCGCCGAGCTTGCTGCCGGGCTGGTGGCAGCCCCGGCGGAGGTGGCGGCGGCCGGCGCGCCATGCAGCTTCTCCCACTCCGGGAAGCCGGGCGGATAGGTCAGCACATTGGTATAGCCGAGCTTCTTCGCCTTGGCCGCCGAGTTGTCGGAGAGCACGCATTCGAGGCCGCCGCAGTAGTAGATCAGCGGTGTGGCCTTGTCGGCGGGCAGCTTGTCCACCTGCTTGTCGAACTCGGTATCGGAGATGTTGAGCGCGGTCGGGATCATGCCCTTGTCGGCGACACGCTTGGGCCGCGCATCGATCAGGACGTACGGCGCCTTGTCCTCCATCAGCTTCTTGAGGTAGGCCGCGGATACCGAGACCTGGCCACCCTTGGCCTTCCAGTCGGGCGAACCGGCCGGATACACCTTGATGTTGGTGTAACCGAGCTTCTCGGCCTTGAAGGCCGAGTTGTGGCTCAGCATGCATTCCAGGCCACCGCAGTAGAACAACAGCAGCGTCGCCTTGTCGGCCGGCAGTTTGTCGACCAGCTTGTCGAACTGGCTGTCGGGAATGTTGATTGCGCCGGGAATGTGGCCGGGATCGTACTGGCGAGCGGCGGGGCGCGAGTCGATGATCACGACGCCCTTCTTCGGCGGGATGCTGACGTTCTGGCGCATGAAGTCGAAGTCGACCAGCGCCTTGGTGTACCAGCCGTCCTTCGGCTGGATGATTGCGGCGTCGGCGGCGTAGGCCGTCACCGGATAGACCATCGGTACGGCGGCAAGGCTGGCAATTACCGCGACAAACAGCGTGAGTCGTTTGGCTTGCATGATGAGCTCCTAAAGCAGGGTGAATTTTTCGGTGGATTCGTTGTAGCGTACCAGCGCGTACCACAGCAGCAGCAGGGCGCCGCCGACGGCCAGGGTCCAGCCCCAGCTGCCCCACATTTCCGGCAGGTAGGCCTGGAAGCCGACCCGGGTCATTTCGTAAGTCTCGACATTGGTTTCGTCGATCGCGGTCAGGTTGAGCTTCTTGAACACGGCGCTGGCGATCGAACCCATCCACGAGAAGAAGAACATCGTCACCCAGAGTTTCAGATGACCTTCGCCCATGCGCCACAGCGAGCCCGAGGCGCAGCCGCCGGCGAAGACCATGCCGATGCCGAAGATCAGGCCGCCGACCAGCGAGCCGATCCAGAACGCCGGCGGAATCGCCAGGTAGGGGTCGAGCACCTTCTTCTCGAACAGCAGCGCGGCGATCGGGATGCCGATCGCCAGGGCCAGGATCACCGCCTTGGTCATGTCACCTTCGGCGGTCATGAAGGGTTCGCGGAAGGCGCGCGCGAAGCACAGGCGCGAGCGATGCATGATGAAACCGATGGCGAAGCCGGCGATGACGATGACGGCGCGGGCGGCGATCTTCTCGTCGGCCGAGCCGTACCACTGCGTGGCCCAGAACAGGACGCCGATGATGATGGCGAGGCCGAGCCAGGGGAAGTTGTGGCGCACTCCCTCGGGAATGTCCAGCGCCGGCGGCGCCTGCATGCCCCACTCGATATGGTCCAGGGTCCATAGCAGCAGCTTGAGGCCGATCGCGGCGCCGGCCAGCAGCCCAGCCCACATTGCCCAGCCGGCGGGGGAGGAGTGCAGCACCGGGTTGAAGAAGCCGCCCGTGGTGCAGCCCCCCGCCAGCGCCGCGCCGATGCCGAGCAGGCTGCCACCCGCAGCGGCCCAGAGGTATTCCAGCGGGGGCGGCCGGTTCGGGCTGAACTGGCGCGACAGCAGTGCGGCGGAAAAAGCGCCGACGACCAGCATAATGTTCATCAGCGACATGCGGTGCATCAGGAAGCCTTCGGTTTGCTGCGGCAGACCGAGCACGGGACCGAGGCCGATCAGGTTGTTGAACCAGTCGCCCCAGAACTTGACGCCGCCGAATACGCCCCAGACCAGGCCAGACAGCATCAGGCCGATGACGGTAAGCACCAGCAGCATGGCGCCGACGAAGGGCGACCATTCCTCGACGAAGAGGGTCTGGTAGTCGGCCTTGAAGCCGGCCAGCCAACCGGAATCGCTATCGCTCATCGTTCCACTCCAACAGTCTCTTGCGCGAACGGACAGGCGCCTCGCCCCGGAGGCGACGCGCCTGCGTCAGTCTTTTTGTGGATCAGTTGCAGCTGGCGGGCGAGTCGCCGTCCTTGGCGCCCTTGGTCAGGAAGGCCGCGACATCGTCGAGCAGTTCCTGGTCGGGCGTGTCGGCGAACTTCTCGGCGGCCTTGTTGCCCGACTTGATGCTGGCGCGGTAGGCCTTGCTGACGTACTGCTTGACCGTGTCCTTGCCCTTGGCGTGCTTGTCGGCCTTGAGGTAGGCCGCCCATTCGGCCTTGGTCTTGGAACTGGGATTGATGGTGCCGATCGGCTGCACGGCATGGCAGGAGGTGCACACGCTGCGGTAATAAACGCGACCGCGCTTCCAGTCGGCATCGTAGGCGAAGGCCGAGGCGGCGAGCAACGAGAGCGCAACGCCGGCGGCAAGGGTGGTGGCGAGTTTCATGGTGGTGCTCCTTGATGAATTTCCAGTGCCCGATTGTAGTTAAGGGGCTGGTCCGGACTATGCAAAGCTTGTATCTACGTCAAAAAATCATTGATCAATCCACTTCTTCCCAGCCCGTGATCATGGCCTTGATGTGGGCCAGCGGGGTATGCCCGGCGGTGGTCAGATAGACGTGGGCGATGAGGAAGGCCAGCATCATGAAGGCGCCGGCGATGTGGCCGTTGGCGACCCATTCCAGCGACAGGCTGCCGAGGCCCCAGGCCGCCCACTGGTCATAGAACAGGTAGAGCACGCCGGTAACCCAGATCAGCGGCCCGACGCAGACCAGGATGGCGAGATAGGCCAGGCGTTGCAGCGGATTGTGCTTGCGCAGCGTGGTCAGGCGGAAGGGATGGGGGGCGTTCTTGAAAATGCCGACCAGGTAATACTTCATCATCGCCACGACTTTCTCCGTGGTCGGGATGTACTGCTTCCATTCGCCGGTGGTGAAGTGCCAGAAGATGGCGAACACCCACAGGCCGATCAGGGTCCATGCCGCCGTGGTGTGGTAGGCGACGGCCTTCTCGAAGCCGAAAATCGTGTAGGTGCCGTGGATGTCGAAGGCGGTCAGCATCAGGAACATGATGAGGCCGGCCTGCGACCAGTGCCAGAAACGCTCGAAGCGCTTGAAGACGTAGATGCGTTCAGCCATTTCAGTTCTCCTTGGCTTGATGTTTGCGGCTGGATACGATGCGCAGGGCGCCGTGGCCGATGACGCCGAGCAGGGTCAGGAACACAACGGCCCAGCCGATCGTGTCCAGCAGCTTGTTGTTGTCGCGCACCGGGATGTAGACGCCCTGGATGCCGGCCAGGCGGCTATCCTTGCTGTGGCACTCGGCGCAGCCCAGCGCCTTTTCCTTGGGCGCGACCATGTGGTTGATCGGCCAGGACATCTCGGTCTTGATGAAGTCGATCTTGCCCGAGAAGGGATGGCCGGACGTGTTCATGCCAACCGCAATGGCCTTGTCCCAATTGAGGTTCTTCCAGTAGCCGGTGTCGTCGTTGCCCGCCGTGTGCGGCGTGACCAGCGTCTTGTTCACCGGGTCGTAGGGCTGCGAGCCGCGGAACACCTTCATCGGCCAGATCATCGACTTGCCGTCGCTCGGGCTGCCACCGATCTTGTTGATCGGCGTGCGCTGATCGCTCTTCTCGACCTTGTCGGTAATCAGCGTGTAAGTGACGTTGCCGTTGAACCAGACGTACTCGGGTTTGACGTTCTCGCCGAGCGTGAAGTCGCCTTTTCTCGATTCGTAGATGATGCGGCCCTTGGCGTCCTTCCTGGTGATCTGCTTGCCTGCCGCATCGAGCTGGCCGGCCGTCGACCAGTCCCAGGTCATCTTGGTGGGAATGCCGCCGCGGGCGAAACTGGGAATATGGCAGGTCTGGCAGGCGATCTTGCCCGCGTGCTGGTTCAGCCGCGCTTCTTTCTTGTGCGGCGCGTTGTTGTGGCAGGCGACGCAGGTGGCCGGATTGCCGTTGTCGGTCTTGCCGCGCAGGTGTGCGCCCTTGCTGTCCTTGGCGGTCGGCGCATAGCGGCTGCCGGCGACATCGTGGCTCGATGTCTTGTGGCAGGTGCCGCAGGTGAAGTCGAGCCCGGTGGCGTCCATATGCACGTCGAGTTCCTTCTCGGGCGCGGACATCGAACTGTCGAGGTCGCCGTGCTTGACGCCGTCGCCGCCGCCGCCGAAAAAGTGGCAGGCACCGCAGGTGTCGCGGCTGGACTTGCCGACCTTCTGCGCAATCCTGGAGAGGTCGATGGCCTTGAGTATCTTCCCCGATCCCGGCGGAAATTCCATATCCTTGGTGACCACGTTGCCCGCCAGTCCGGAGGGCTTCCGGTAGTTGCCGGTGGTGTCGTGGCAGGCCAGGCAATCGACGTTTTCCTCGGACTTGAAATCGAAGCTGGCATCCTTCCAGCCGTAGCCGATGTGGCAGCTGTTGCAGGCGGCTTCGTTCGAGGCGACGGAAATGCAGAAATTATTGACGACGGTCTTTTTGCCCAGCGTCTGCTTGGTCTCGGGATTGAGGTATTCCCATTTCCAGTGCTTGGTGCGGTGGATCTGGCCGGCGGCCTCGGTGTGGCAGGCGAGGCAGGCCTTGGTCACTTCGGGGCCGGAGTTGAAGGTCTTCTGCAGTTCCTTGAACTTGGCGTGGTCGGCGGTGGTGGTGAGCTTGAGCGGCTTCGGTTCAGTCCCGGCTTCCTCCGCCAGCACCGGGCCGGTGGCGGCCAGCCAGCCGGCACAGCAAAATGCCAGCGCGGCTCGGTTGAATAGATGACCCATGAAACACCTCCATCGAGTTCATAGCAGAAGACGTAAGATAATTATCTGCTTATATACCGATGGATATTTGACGCAGATCAAGGAAGCTGTGTGATATCCCTTACTGCGCCGGTGTCGGCCGAGGTGGTCATCGCGGCATAGGCCTTCAGTGCCGCCGAGACTTCGCGCTGGCGGTTGAGCGGCTTCCATGCCGCCGCACCCCGTGCTTCCATGGCTGAGCGGCGTGCCGCCAGCGCCGACTTTTCAATGACGAGATGGATGCGCCGGTTGGGGATGTCGATCTCGATGGTGTCGCCCTCTTCGACCAGGCCGATGGCGCCGCCGGCGGCGGCTTCCGGCGAGGCATGGCCGATCGAAAGCCCGGAGGTGCCGCCGGAAAAGCGGCCGTCGGTGAGCAGCGCGCAGACCTTGCCCAGGTCCTTGGACTTGAGGTACGAGGTCGGATAGAGCATTTCCTGCATGCCGGGGCCGCCCTTGGGACCTTCGTACACCACGACCACGATGTCGCCGGCGACGATCTGGTCGGCAAGGATCTTCTCCACGGCCTCTTCCTGCGACTGGCAGACGCGGGCGCGGCCGGTGAAGGTGAGGTTCGAATCATCGACGCCGGCCGTCTTCACCACGCAACCCTTCTCCGCGATGTTGCCGTAGAGCACGGCGAGGCCGCCATCCGTGGAATAGGCGTGGGCCAGATCGTGGATGCAGCCGTTGGCGCGGTCGAGGTCGAGCGTCGGGTAGCGGCGATTCTGCGAGAACGCCGTTTGTGTCGGCACGCCGCCCGGCGCCGCGCGATAGAACTCATGCACGGCCGGCGCGTGGTTGCGCTTGACGTCGCAGCAGGCCAGCGCTTCGCCCATGCTCGGGTACAAGACGGTCGGGCAGTCGCGGTTGATCAGGCCGGCCCGGTCGAGTTCGCCCAGTATCGCCATGATGCCCCCGGCGCGATGCACGTCCTCCATGTGGTACTTCTGCGTCGCCGGCGCCACCTTGGCGAGGCAAGGTACCTTGCGCGACATGCGGTCGATGTCGGCCAGGGTGAAATTGACCTCGCCTTCCTGCGCCGCGGCCAGCAGGTGCAACACGGTATTGGTCGAGCCGCCCATGGCGATGTCGAGCGCGATGGCGTTCTCGAAGGCGGCGAAGCTGGCGATCGAGCGCGGCAGCACCGAGGCGTCGTCCTTGCCGTACCAGCGCTGGCAGAGTTCGACCACGAGTCGGCCCGCCTTGAGGAACAGCTTCTCGCGGTCGGCGTGGGTCGCCAGGACCGAGCCGTTGCCCGGCAGCGAGAGGCCGAGCGCCTCGGTCAGGCAGTTCATCGAGTTGGCGGTGAACATGCCCGAACAGGAACCGCAAGTGGGGCAGGCCGAACGCTCCATGGCGGCAACGTCCTTGTCGCTGTTCTTGCTGTCGCCGGCTTCGATCATGGCGTCGATCAGGTCCACCATGCGGTACTCGCCGTGCCACTTGACCTTGCCGGCCTCCATCGGCCCACCGGAAACAAACACGGTCGGGATGTTGAGGCGCAGGCAGGCCATCAGCATGCCCGGGGTGATCTTGTCGCAGTTGGAGATGCAGACCATGGCGTCGGCGCAATGGGCATTGACCATGTACTCGACCGAATCGGCGATCAGTTCGCGCGAGGGCAGCGAATACAGCATGCCGCCGTGGCCCATAGCGATGCCGTCATCGACGGCGATGGTGTTGAATTCCTTGGCGACGCCGCCCGCCGCCTCGATCTCGCGCGCCACCAGTTGGCCGAGGTCTTTGAGGTGCACATGGCCCGGCACGAACTGGGTGAAGGAATTCACCACGGCGATGATCGGCTTGCCGAAATCGCCGTCCTTCATGCCGGTGGCGCGCCAAAGGGCGCGGGCGCCGGCCATGTTGCGGCCGTGGGTGGACGTGCG
>JADYZH010000179.1 GCA_020853215.1 Sulfuritalea sp.
CTGTAGCCGCGCTTGACGCTTTTCCAGCGGGGATTTTCGGCCCAGTCCTTGGCCAGGGCGGCCGCTTGTGCTTTGCGATCTGTCATGATGAATCCTCTTGCAGGGGTTGTCGAAAAGAAGTGCTCCAAGTAGGAGCAGAGTCGACAGTATAGAGAGGATTTTGCGTCGCAGCAATAGTCTTATATAAGACTTTATGTTATTTTTTTCACTTATCTTACATGGAGATAAAGACTATATTTCACAATTCAAAAACAAGTATTGGATTGCGAATAAAATTCTTTTGCTGATATATGTTTTATATAAGACTTGTGATTAGTGGAGGGCGGTAGCGCTCACGATCACTCCATCCTCATCGGCATACAGCCACTCCCCCGGTGTGAAGGTCACGCCACCGAAAGTAACGGGCAGTTCCGTTTCTCCGGTATTCAGCTTGCGTGTCTTCATCGGGTGCGTGTCGAGCGCAAACATGCCGATATCCATCTCGCTGATGGCCCGCGAGTCTCGGATGCAGCCGTATACGACGATGCCGGCCCAGCCATTTATCACCGCGAGTGCAGCCAACTGATCTCCGACCAGGGCGCGTCTGAGGCTGCCCCCGCCGTCGATGACAAGGACGCGTCCATCACCCGGAGAATCAAGGGTTTTGCGCACCAGCGTGTTGTCCTCGAACAGCTTCAGGGTAGCTATTTTTCCGTGGAAGGAATCGCGGCCGCCGAAGCTGCTGAACATCGGCTCGACGACGCGGACCGTGTCTTCGTGGTCATCGCAAAGATCAGTGGTGAGATACGTCATGAAAATGTCATCCAAAAAACGGGCCGTCAGGCCCGTAATGGTAATCGCCGCGGATTACTCCAGTGACGAGGGAACGGGCGTAGCGTTCGCCACTTCATCGAAGCCGAGCCGGACTTTTTCCTGGTCGTCGATATCGATGGTCACGCGGCCGCCATGCACCAGCCGGCCGAACAGCAACTCGTCGGCGAGTGCCGAGCGGATCGTATCCTGGATCAGGCGGGCCATCGGGCGCGCACCCATCAGCGGATCGAATCCCTTCTCGGCCAGCCAGGCACGCAGGGCATCGGTGAAGATGGCCTCGACCTTCCTTTCGTGCAACTGGCCTTCGAGCTGCATCAGGAACTTGTCGACCACCCGCAGGATGATCTCGGCGTCGAGCGCACGGAAGGAAATGATCGCATCCAACCGGTTGCGGAACTCGGGCGAAAACATGCGCTTGATGTCGGCCATTTCGTCGCCCTGGCCCTTGTTGGTGGTAAAGCCGATGCTGGTCTTTTGCAGGGCCTCGGCGCCGGCATTGGTGGTCATGACGATCACCACGTTGCGGAAATCGGCCTTGCGTCCGTTGTTGTCGGTCAGCGTGCCATGGTCCATCACCTGGAGCAGGATGTTGAATACTTCCGGATGTGCCTTTTCGATTTCGTCGAGCAGCAGCACCGCATGTGGCTTCTTGGTGACGGCCTCGGTCAGCAAGCCGCCCTGGTCGAAACCGACATAGCCGGGTGGCGCGCCGATCAGGCGGCTCACGGCGTGGCGCTCCATGTACTCCGACATGTCGAAGCGGATCAGTTCTATTCCCATCCCATAGGCCAGTTGGCGAGCGACTTCCGTCTTGCCGACACCGGTCGGTCCCGAGAACAGGAAGCAGCCGATAGGCTTCTGCGGGTCACCCAGTCCCGAGCGTGACATCTTGATCGCTGTCGCGAGGGCATCGATGGCGGCGTCCTGGCCGAACACCATGTTCTTCAGGTCGCGATCCAGGTTTCTCAGCGCCGATCGGTCATCCGCCGACACATGCTGCGGCGGGATGCGGGCGATCTTCGCCACGATATCCTCGATCTCCAGCTTGCCGATGGTCTTCTTCTGCTTCGATTTGGGCAGGATGCGTTGCGCGGCACCGGCTTCGTCGATTACGTCAATGGCCTTGTCGGGCAGGTGCCGGTCGTTGATGTACTTGGCGGAAAGTTCCGCCGCGCTGGATATCGCGGCAGCGGAGTATTTGACGCCGTGATGCTCTTCGAAGCGCGACTTCAGGCCACGCAGAATGGAGACTGTCTCGCCCACTGAGGGCTCATTGACGTCGACCTTCTGGAACCGGCGTGACAGTGCGTGGTCCTTTTCGAACACGCCGCGGAACTCGGTGTAGGTCGTGGCCCCGATGCACTTCAGCGCACCGGACGACAGCGCCGGTTTGAGCAGGTTGGAAGCATCCATGGTGCCGCCGGATGCTGCGCCGGCACCGATCAGTGTGTGGATTTCATCGATGAACAGGATTGCGTTCGGGTTGTCCGCGAGCTGCTTCAGAACACCCTTCAGACGCTGTTCGAAATCGCCGCGATACTTGGTGCCGGCGAGCAGGGCGCCCATGTCCAGGCAATACACCGTGGCGTTGGCGAGTATCTCCGGCACGCGACCTTCGACGATGTGCCGCGCAAGCCCCTCGGCGATCGCGGTCTTGCCGACGCCGGCTTCGCCGACCAGCAAGGGGTTGTTCTTGCGTCGGCGGCAGAGCGTCTGGATGACGCGCTCCAGTTCCTTGTCGCGCCCGATCAACGGGTCGATCTTGCCGGTCAAGGCAAGTTGGTTCAGGTTCTGCGTAAAGCTATCGAGCGCCCCCCCCTTTTCCTGGGACTCGGCTTCCGTCTCGGCTGGCTCTTCCTTGCCCCGGAGTTGCGGCGTCTTGGTGATGCCGTGGGAAATGAAATTCACCACATCGAGCCGCGTTATGTTCTGCCGTTGCAGGAAAAACACGGCATGGGAGTCCTTTTCACCAAAAATGGCGACCAGGACGTTGGCCCCGGTGACTTCCTTTTTCCCGGACGACTGTACATGGAGGATGGCGCGCTGGATCACGCGCTGGAAGCCGAGCGTCGGTTGCGTATCGATCTCCTCGCTGCCCGCAACGGTCGGCGTGTGTTCGTTGATAAAGGTCAGCAACTCCTTGCGCAGGCCTTCGATGTCGGCGGCGCAGGCACGCAAGACTTCTGCCGCGGATGGATTGTCCAACAGCGCTAGCAGCAGATGCTCGACGGTGATGAACTCGTGGCGCTTTTGGCGGGCCTCGACAAACGCCATGTGCAAGCTGACTTCAAGTTCCTGGGCAATCATCTGTCTTCCTCCATCACGCAAGCCAGCGGATGCTGGTGCCGACGCGAATACTCGCTTACCTGTTCAACCTTTGTCGCCGCGACGTCCTGGGGATACACGCCACAGGCACCCTTGCCCTCACGGTGGACCTTTAGCATGACCTGAGTCGATTGTTCGCGCGACAAGCCAAAGAATTTCTCCAGTACGACAACGACGAAGTCCATTGGCGTGAAGTCATCGTTGAGAAGCAGCACTTTGAACATGGGCGGCGGCTTGGTGCGACTGTGCTCTGGTGCCAATGCGGCACCACCCTCCGGCCCGACTTGCTTGCGTGTAACCATGACTCGATTCTAATGTGATTCAGTCGGAGTTCAACACTTCGAAAAAGATGGGAATAGCGCTCCGATGCCGTCTCATTTTGGGCTGATCGGGGGTATTCAAGGAGATGGTGATGTGCGTTGCAGCATAAAAAGTTGTTGACGCTGCTTGACAATGTGCGTAAAACGCGAAACGTGTTTAGTTCAGGTTCCTCCGCAGTGACCTACGGTCCTCTCACAGACTGTCCAATCGCAGTTCCTCTGAATCGCCGCTTGGCCCCCTCTGCTATTCCGAACTTGAGTCTTGACATGCCCCGGCCGGGGTGCGGTGTTTTGCAGCCCGCAGCGGTGGCCGATTCGTTCGTTTTTGATTAAGGAAAAGTTACATGGCAACTGGTACTGTTAAGTGGTTCAACGACGCCAAGGGTTTTGGTTTCATCACCCCGGACGATGGTAGCGAGGATCTGTTCGCGCACTTCTCCGCCATCAATATGGCAGGCTTCAAGTCGCTGAAGGAAGGCGAGAAGGTGACTTTTGACGTGGTGCAGGGCCCCAAGGGCAAGCAGGCGTCGAACATTCAGAAGCCCTGATTGTTGAAGCTCTCGGTTGCTGGGTAACCCGGCGCCGAAAAAACAAAGCCCGCCGTTTGGCGGGCTTTGTTTTTTTCCCAAACTGCAATTACATGCGATCGATCATTGCCTGTCCGAACGCCGAGCACTTCACTTCCTTTGCACCGTCCATCAACCGGGCGAAGTCGTAGGTCACGACCTTATCGCCGATCGCGGCTTCCATCGACTTGATGATGAGGTCTGCGGCCTCGGTCCAGCCCATGTGGCGCAGCATCATCTCGGCCGAGAGGATCAGCGATCCCGGATTCACATAATCCTTGCCTGCATACTTCGGTGCGGTGCCGTGCGTGGCTTCGAAGCAGGCGTACAGGTCGGAGATGTTCGCTCCTGGGGCGATGCCTATCCCGCCCACCTGGGCTGCAAGCGCATCGGAGATGTAGTCACCGTTGAGGTTGAGCGTGGCGATGACGTCATATTCGGCCGGACGCAGGAGAATCTGCTGCAGGAAGGCATCGGCGATCGCATCCTTGATCACGATGCCATTCGGTAGCTTGAGCCAGGGGCCGCCGTCGATTTCCACACCGCCGAACTCATTCTTCGCCAGCGCATAACCCCAGTCACGGAAGGCGCCTTCCGTGAATTTCATGATGTTGCCCTTATGCACGATGGTGACCGACTTGCGCTTGTTGGCAATCGCGTACTTGATCGCGGCACGGACCAGACGCTCGGTGCCTTCCCGCGAAACCGGCTTGATGCCGATGCCCGAAGTCCCCGGAAAGCGAATTTTGGTGACACCCATTTCTTCTTGCAGGAACTTGACCACCTTGCGTGCCGCCGGAGTTTCCGCTTGCCACTCAACGCCGCAGTAAATATCTTCCGTGTTTTCACGGAAGATGACCATGTCAGTCTTGCTCGGATCCTTCAGCGGGGAGGGGATGCCTTTGAAGTAGCGCACTGGACGCACACACTGGTAAAGGTCCATCTCCTGGCGCAACGCAACGTTGAGCGAGCGGATGCCACCGCCTACCGGAGTGGTCAATGGCCCCTTGATGGATACGGAATAGTCCTTGCAGGCGGTGATCGTTTCCGCCGGCAGCCACACGTCGGGTCCGTAAAGGCGCGTCGCTTTTTCTCCCGCATAAACCTCCATCCATGAAATCCTGCGCTTGCCGCCGTAGGACTTCTGCACGGCGGCATCGACCACCTTCTGCATCACCGGCGTGATGTCTACGCCGATGCCATCGCCTTCGATGAAGGGGATCACGGGATTGTCGGGAATCGGCTGGCCGGGAATGATTTTCTGGCCTTGTGCGGGAACCTTGATCAGGGATGTACTCATGCCTGCTCCGTTATTAGGGGGTGTCGGAAATCGAGAGGGATGCGGGATGAATCGCCGGCGATTATCCTCCAAAAGCGCGAAGCGCTCCAGTCGTCCGCCCGCCCGCGATCGTTTGCTACCGGCTGTTAGAATTGCCGGGCTTGAGCTAAACGGGATATCCGCCATGCCTGCTCGCGACCCTGAAGATCTGATCGCCGAATCCATCGCCAATGTTCTGGTCGACGGCTTCAACAAGCACTATCGGCTCTTTCATGAGAGTTCCGCCCTCGCCAAGCGGCGCTTCGAGGAGGCGCGCTGGCAGGAGGTACAGCAGTCCGTTCGCGACCGGATCCAGTTCTACGATGATCGCGTCAGGGAGACGACCGAACGTTTGCACCGTGAGTTTCACGCACATGATTTGAGCGACGCGGTCTGGCAGCAGGCCAAGCTCCA
>JADYZH010000180.1 GCA_020853215.1 Sulfuritalea sp.
AAATCGGTCTCGCGCACCACGTCGCCGATGCGGTCCCAGGCGGCGTTGTCGATCAGAAGGCCGCCGATCAGCGACTGCTCGGCCTCGATGGAATGGGGTGGAAGTTTGAGCGCAGCGACCTGTGAATCGACAGGCTGCGGGGGATTGAAGGCACGTACCTGGGCCATCGCCGTCTCCAAATTTGAAGCGCCGAGTCTACCCCGCTGGGGGACGCCTGATAAGGGGACAAGGTGTGGAAATGCTGTGGAAAAGCTGTGCAAATGCGGTGGAGCGATTCTTGCGCCGCACAATAAAAAACGGGCCACCGGTTTGCACCGGCGGCCCGCGTTCGAAACTCGCCCCGGCTTACTGCTCGCCGAGCACCGACACGGTGACGGTGGCCACCACGTCCGTATGCAGCGCGATCTGCACCGGCGTATCGCCGATGCTCTTGAGCGGGCCTTCCGGCAGGCGGATCGCGGACTTCTCGACCTGGATGCCCTGTGCCGCCAGCACGTCGGCGATGTCGTGGGCGGACACGGAACCGAACAGGCGGCCATCGACGCCGGTCTTGCGCGTGATCTGCAGCATCAGGCCTTCCAGCTTCGCGGCTTCGGCTTGGGCAGCGGCAACCGCCTCGGCCTGGATGCGCTCGAGTTCGGCGCGCTTCTCTTCAAACACCTTGCGGTTGGCTTCCGTTGCGCGCTTGGCCTTGCCTTGCGGAATCAGGAAGTTGCGGGCGTAGCCATCCTTGACCTTGACCACGTCGCCGAGGCCGCCGAGGTTGACGACTCTTTCCATCAGAATGATTTGCATGGTTCTTTCCTCGCTTACTGGTGCAGATCGGTATAGGGCATCAACGCCAGGAAGCGCGCACGCTTGATGGCCGTCGACAACTGCCGCTGGTAGCCGGTCTTGGTGCCAGTGATGCGCGCCGGCATGATCTTGGCGTTTTCGGCGATGAAGTCCTTGAGGATCTCGACGTCCTTGTAATCGATCTCTGCGATCTTCTCTGCCGTGAAGCGGCAGAACTTGCGGCGCTTGAACAGGCTGCGGCCCTTGTCGTCCTTGCGCTTAACTCCGGTCTTGCTCTTGGGCTTGAATGCCATTTTCAGTTCCTTCCACGAATTCGACTGTATTCACATGCAGTATCGGACTGCGTCGCTTGAGGCTCCTGGCAGCGAGAAAGCCTGCCACCCTGATCCCGTCTCCCGGCTTGGCTGCAAGCAGCACTTGTGCCGGCCGGCCCATTGCTACACAGGCCATCTCGCATTCCACCTTGCGCTCGACATCGGCTTCGACCTGGGTCGAGACATGCGCGAGGAGAAATTCAAGAACCGGTATCCCGGCAGGGGTGCGGCGCAATGCGCCGCGCTCAAGCAAACGACCCGACAACTGCGTCAGGTTGCCCGGCTTGTCCTCAGGCGGCAACGGCAGCAGCCGGAGCCTCCGACTTGACGTCGCCCTGGGTCAACGAACGCGACTTCTCTTCCTTCATCATCGGTGAAGGCGTCACTACCGCCTTGCGGGTTTTCACCGTCAGGTGGCGCAGGACTGCGTCGTTGAACTTGAAGGCATGTTCCAGTTCGGCCAGAGTTTCGCCGTCGCACTCGATGTTCATGAGCACGTAGTGGGCCTTGTGTACCTTCTGGATCGGGTAGGCCATCTGGCGGCGGCCCCAGTCTTCGAGGCGATGGATGGCGCCGTTGCGGGCGGTGACCAGCGTCTTGTAACGCTCGATCATCGCCGGAACCTGCTCCGACTGGTCCGGATGGACGATAAATACAACTTCATAATGGCGCATGCAATCTCCTTGTGGGTTGGTTACAGCCCCCCCGCATGCGTAACGGGTGGAGCAAGGGAAAGCGCGCGATTATACAAGCCCCACCGCCCTTCGGCAAGGGATAAAACGACAAAAATCAAGGGCGTATGGCCCTGCTAGCCGCAGTAGCGCAGGTTGGTGAAATTGAGCAGCAGGTCGGCTCCGCCATAGGCGGCAAAGGCCAGGCCGAGGACAACGCCCGCCGCCAGCAGGCCAAGGGCCCACAGCCAGGTCCACGGGCGCGCAGTCGGGGCGGGCGGCGGCGGATTCTGCGGCAAGGGATTGGCGGCGTCCATGGCGACATCCTGCGCATGCCGCGCGCCCGAGTCAAGCACGCTCAAAACGCTTCGCCCTCGCGCAGGTAGCGCCACTGCCCCAGCGGCAGGTCACCCAGGCGCACGCGGCCGATGCGCACCCGCTTCAAGCCGGTAACGCGCAGCCCCACCAGCTCGCACATGCGGCGGATCTGGCGCTTGCGGCCTTCGTTGAGGACGAAGCGCAACTGCTCGGGATTGGCCCAGGTCACCTTGCCCGGTCGCAGCTTTTTGCCGTCCAGTTCCAAGCCGTGGTTGAGCAAGGCCAGGCTGCGCTCGTCCAGCGCCCCTTCGACCCGTACCAGGTACTCCTTTTCCACCTTCGAATCGTCGCCGATCAATTGCCGCGCCACGCGTCCGTCCTGGGTCAGCACCAGCAGCCCGGTGGAATCGATGTCGAGCCGCCCGGCCGGCGCCAGGCCCTTGAGGTGCGCAGGCTGGAAGCGCTGATGATCGCCGGTCATCTGGGTCTTCGGCACAATCAGCGTTACCGCCGGCTGGTGGCCGTCCTCGGCCTGGCCGGAAACGTAGCCGATCGGCTTGTGCAGCAGGATCGTCGCCTGGCGCGCCTGCGTCGCACGCGCTTCCGGCGCCAGGGTAATCACGGCATCGGCCGCCGCCCGGGTGCCCAGCTGCGTCACGCGCTGGCCATCGACGAAGACCAGTCCGCGCTCGATATAGCCATCCGCCTCGCGGCGCGAGCACAGTCCGCGCTCGGCAAGAAGTTTGGAAACCCGGATACCCTGCGTATCATTCATGGCTTCGGATTCTATCCCGCCGCCATGCTCAGCTATCGCCACGCCTTCCACGCCGGCAACCACGCCGACATCCTCAAGCACTTCATCCTGACGCTGTGCCTTGAGCACATGAACGCCAAGGATAAACCCTGGCTGCTGCTCGACACCCACGC
>JADYZH010000181.1 GCA_020853215.1 Sulfuritalea sp.
CCGAAAACTGCTGGTCCGATATGAAAAGCTTGACCGCAGCTTTCTGGCGCTCAACCACTTGGCCGCATCCATCATCGCATTCAGAAAGATCAAGTTAAGCGTAAACATTATTTACGGATAAGTTCTAAATCAAAAGTCGGCGCCGGCGACACGGCGAGCGTCTCTATGTTCAATTTAAGGGTATCGGGTTCCCGGACGGCCTCCTCTTATTCGGGGTCGTTGAAGCTGTTTCAAGTTTCCGCCTTACCTTAACTTGCAATATATATGTTTATATGTATCATTGGGCTTGTGAACTTCACGTGGAAACCCGCCAAGCGCGCGAGCAACCTGAAAAAGCACGGTCTTGACTTCGCCGAAGCCGAGCAGGTGTTTAGCGGTCCAACCTTCACGGTGGAAGATGCCCGAGATTTCGATGGCGAGCAGCGCTTCAATTCCACTGGCTTTCTGGGCACAGCCATTGTGACGATTACCCACACGGAAACCAATGACAATATCCACATTATCTCCATGCGAAAGGCGGAACCCCATGAAATCGACACCCTCTCCCGCTACCTCTAAGCCGCCCCGTCTGCGTGTTGGCTTGAAGGATGTCAGCCGCGATGAATTCTCGGCGGCCGTGCAGGAAAAGCTTGGCAAACAGCGTGTTTCGATCATGCTGGATGGTTCGGTCATTGCGTTCTTTAAGGCCAAGGCCGGAGATCGCGGTTACCAGACGCTCATCAATCAGGCGCTTCATCAGGCCATGACGGGCGAGCAGATCGAGTCCACATTGCGTCGAGTGATCCGCGAGGAACTACATCCCGCGAATTGATTAAAGGGGCCGATTAAAAAGTCGGCACCGGCGATACGGCGTTTGGCCGATCGTCATGTCTTGCCCGGCTGATTGGCGAGAAGGAAGTACTTGGCTAGACTCTCCCCATGCCCCGCCGCCCACGCATCCATCTTGCCGGACTCCCGCTCCATATCGTCCAGCGCGGCCACAACCGCGAAGCGTGTTTTTTTGCCGAGGAGGACTATCACGCGTATCGCCACTGGCTGGGCGAAGCACTCAAGGCCAGTGCCTGCGCGCTGCATGCCTATGTGCAGATGACCAACCATGTGCATCTGCTGCTGACCCCGCCTGCAACCGAAGCGGTGCCGCAACTGTTGATGTCGCTGGGCCGGCGCTACGTGCAGTACATCAACAAGACCTATCGCCGCACCGGTACCCTGTGGGACAGTCGCTACAAGTCATCGCTGGTGCAGGCCGACAATTATCTGCTGCTGTGCCAGTGCTACATCGAACTCAATCCGGTGCGCGCGGCGATGGTGGATGACCCCGCGCACTATCGGTGGAGCAGCTATCGGGCAAACGGGCTGGGCCAGGAAGATCCCTTGTTGACGCCGCACCCGGTGTATTCGGCGCTGGGCGGCGCCGAACCCGAGCGCCTCGTGGCCTATCGTGCGATGTTCCGCCCGGAACTGGATGCCGATGCGATCGGCGACATCCGCATGGCCCTGGATCAGGGGCAGGTACTGGGCGATTCGCGCTTTCTCGCCGACATCGAGCGGGCGACGGGCGAACGGCGCAAGGCCAAGCCGCGGGGCCGACCGAGAAAGCCGGTCGTTGCTCCGGGGGAAGAGCGGGAACAGCTGGCGTTCAAAATCTGACCCTGGCCCCTTTTCTTGCTCTGGCCCCTTTTCTTGCTCTTTTCTTGCTTTTCTTGCAGGCTCAAACGGCGCACCGCGTACCGGCGGCGACGCCGGCATGCTGGCTTTCGGCGTGCGTCACACGTTCTGATCGGAAGTCGGGGGAACATCCCCGATCCGGTTCAAGCGTCAGGAAAACGGCCACCTTCGGGTGGCCGTTTTTTTTTGCCCTGAAAAGTCGGCGCCGGCGCTACGGCACCGAGCGGCTACGCAAGCGGGTGCTTACCCGCGATCCCGGCCATCAGCCGCTCCATTTCGCGCACGGCGGAGATGTCGTCGAAAAGCCTGTCCCCGCCG
The DNA here is from genome assembly GCA_020853215.1 of Sulfuritalea sp. GTDB lineage: Bacteria > Pseudomonadota > Gammaproteobacteria > Burkholderiales > Rhodocyclaceae > Sulfuritalea. The sequence continues at coordinate 1,987 of JADYZH010000181.1, forward strand.
GCGGCGATCCGGTTCCGGCAAGACGCCCTGAACGCCGCATCGGACGCCAGGCGCACGGCCAGCCCGACGTAACCTGCCTCGCTCGCGGCGATCAGTTCGTCGAGTTCGATGGCCTTGTAAAGCCCGAAACCGAAGCGGTCGCGCAGGGTTTTTCCGGCCAGCGTGACCACCGGCGTGCCCATCGCCAGCGCGTCGAGCGTGGTGTTGTAGCCGTTGAACGGCACGCTGTCGAGCACCACATCGCTCAACTGCAGGACGCGCAGGTAGGCGGCATAGCCTTGCATCGGCAGGAAGCGGATGCGCCCGGCGAGCTGCGGCCGGTTTTTCAGCAGGCGATTCTCCACCGCCTCCCTGAGGTAGGTCTGCAGCGGTTCGAACAGAACGATGACCGCCCGCGGATCCTGCCGCAACACGTCGTCGAACAGGCTGTCCATGGCCGGCATCAGCTTGTAGGCCTGTTGCGCGCAGCAATACAGGTGATCGTCCTCGGCAAAGTCGAAGCTGGCCCGCGTCAGCGTGCGGTCCTCGCCGGCGGGGCGGCGGTAACAGGCGACATTGCCCGTCGCCTGCGACAGGAGCAGCCGCTCGCTGTAGTGCGCCGGACTGTCCGCCGTCTCGAAATTTTCCCAGGAGAGGAAATAGTCTATGTTGGCGATGCCGGTCGTGTCGGGGTGGCCGAACCAGGTCACCTGCACCGGCGCCAGCCTGGCCATGGCCAGGAAATAGCTCATCGGCTCCATGCCGATGTCCTGGTAGAACAGGATGTCCGGGCGCAGGGCCGCGATCGCTTCCCTTGCCGAGGGCAGGTCGCGGCCGGCCAGCCGCAGCACACCGGCGGCGGCGCCGTCGATCGCTCGGGCGACGGCATCGTCCGGCGCCGGCTGCAGGCGGATGGCGACCAGCTCGAAGCGCGACCTGTCGCAGTATTCGAACAGGCCGGCGCAGACCTTGCCTACGCTGTGGTCGTGCAAAAAGGCGGAAACGATGCCGACCTTGATGCGCCCGTGCGGGGCTTGCCGGCCGGCGACCTGCGACGCTTGCCAGGTCAGGGAAGGGCAGGCGCGGGCGTAGATCTGCGCGATCGCGCGATTGATGTCCGCATTCGGCAGGCCATGGTAGGTGAGCGGGAAATAGGTCGACGGAAAGCGCAGGGGATCGCCGGCGCGTAGGTCGTCGCGCGCCAGCAGCGCGGCAAGCTTGCGGGACACAAGCTCGCGCGCGGCAAGCAGCGCTTCGGTGCTTTCCGGCACCACGGGGAACAGCAGCGCCTCGCGCAGGAGGTACAGCGCGTTGTCGGCCGGCGCCAGTTCGGCAAGCTGCTTCAGGCTGGCGGACGCCGCTTCGAGATCCCCGCATTCCTGCTGCGCCAGGGCCAGGTTTTCGAGGGCGGCCACGCCATCCCTGGCCAGGCGCAGGTTGCGTTCCAGCATGGCAACCGCTTCGCGGGGGCGATTCGTCTTCAGGAGCAGGGCGCCCAGGTTGTTCAGCGCATCCGGGTTGTCGGGGTCAAGGCCGAGCGCCTCGCGCAGCAGGGCCTCGACGTCCGCGTGGAATTCCCCGTGCGCAAGCAGCTGGACGCTGTGGCCGTACAGGGCGACGGCAAGCAGTTTCCTTGCGGCCGGGACATCGCGGCGCAGCTTGATTTCCGTTCGGCAGATCGCCTGCGCCTCGTCGAACTGCCGTTGCGCCAACAGTTCCCTTGCCCGCTGCAGCCGCTTGCTCATGGCGTCTCGCTTAACCCTGATTCATGTCCGGAGTGTCGGCATTATGCCGCCGATCACCGCTCGCGCGCCTCTAGCTGCCGCGTTTCGAACAGTAAGCGGGTCGGCAGCGTTGGCGCGCACATCCCCCACACGTGGATACCATCAGCACCCTGGTCGCGGACATAAAAAACGGCGCCCGCAGGCGCCGTTGGTCCTGGAGTGGGAGCCTTCTCAGAAGGTGTGGTTGTACGAGGCCGAAAGCAGGTCGGCGCTGTTGTTGTCCCACTTGCCGTTGATAGTCTGCAGAAGAACGCCCGTCGAACTGACGACGGGCTTCGCCGTGCGGGCATCCTTGAAGAAAATATGGCTGTAGCCGATATCGAGGGACGAAATCTTGGACAAGCTGTACTTGGCGCCGAACGACAGCCAGGTCCGGTCGGAATCGGGCAGCGTCATGGTGCGGTCGACGGCCGCCTTTACCGGGGACTTGTCGTAGGCGATGCCGAAACGGGTTTTCACCTTGTCGTTGTACTGGTAGTTGACGCCGAAGCCGACGCGGTAGGTGTCCTGGAAATTGAAGGGAAGCGCGTTAATCTGTGCGCCTGTCTGCTTGTTCTTCAGCTTGACGGTGCCGACGCTGCTCCAGCCGGTCCAGGTGTAATCGCCGAGGAACTGCCAGCGGTCCATCTGGTGCGAGATCGCCAGCGACGTGTTGGCTGGCATGTCCAGCGAGGCCTTGATATCCTGATTTACAACCGGCGGGGTCAGCAGGCCAAGAAGGGTGGCGGAATTCGAGAGCTTTTGCTTGCCTTCCAAGTCAAACCGGGTTTCGGAACGATAACTGAGGCCGATGCGCGTGTTGGGCGAAAGCTGAAACAGCGCACCGAGGTTGAAACCAGTAGTCCAGTCATCGCCCGTTATTTTGACGTAGGTTCCCCCGGGCATAAACCCGGGGACTGGACTCGTCAAAGGAATGCCCTGTTTCAGCGTTATCTCGTTGTGGGCAAAGCTGATCCCCGCGCCCACGGAAACCATGTCATTGACCTTGTAGGCGATCGACGGATTGATGTTCATCTGCACCATCTCGGCAAAAAACCCCGAATTGAAGCCGCGGAAGTTCTTCTCGTAATCGGTCTCGTTGCCGAAGGTCGGGGACACGCCGATGCCAAAGCGGAGATTTTGCGAGTAGGCGTATGACCAGTAGACGGCAGGGATAAGGCCCACGCCGCCAGCGTCACCACCGTCGCCCGTGGGGGCGAAGACCGTAGTACCTCCGGGGGCGACCAAGCCAGCCCGCGTAAAAGTCCCGGTGTCCTTGTATTCGATCTTGCGCGCCAGGATGGTACCGACCGCCGTGATGTTGTGCCCCATCGGCAGGTAGGTCATGCCGGCCGGGTTGAAGTAGATCGTGCCGGCGTCTTCCGCCGCCGCCGCTGCGCCGGAGAAGGCGTTGCCGTTGCCCGAACCGGTCTGGTTCTGGATGGCGAAGCCGGAGGCGCCTGCCGCGCCGGCGAAGGCCAGCAGCATCAGTGCCGGGATCAGTTTCATGGAATTTTTCCGCGTCATGCCGGTTCTCCTTGGATGTTGATTTGAGTGGTGATTCTGAAGTCTGCGCCCTTGGGGCGAATAGCCGGATATTAGGCCTGCCGGGAGAAAAAATCCCGATATTTCCATGCCTGGAGCCTTGCGCTGCCGACAGTGTTGGGCGGTCGCTACACCGGATGCCGATCCGGTGCCGGGAGCGCCCGGAATGCCCTCGCTCGTCGTGGCCGTCGTGCCGCCGGCGCCGACTTTTCGAGGGGCTGCCGCGTTCAGAGCAGTACCAGGTTGTCGCGATGGATCAGTTCGGCGCTGTCGATGTAGCCCAGCAGGGCTTCGATCTCGTGGGTGCCGTGGCCGGCGATGCGGCGCGCTTCGGAACTGGAGTAATTGATCAGGCCGCGGGCGATTTGGCGGCCGTCGGGGGCGTGGCAAGCCACTGCCGCGCCGCGCTCGAAGTCACCCTCGACCCGCGCCACGCCGACGGCGAGCAGGCTGCGGCCGTCGCCCAGAGCCTTGACCGCGCCGGCGTCGAGCGTAAGCGTGCCGGCCAGCTGCAGGTGGTCGGCCAGCCACTGCTTGCGTGCGGCGAGAGGCGATTCGACGGCGTAGAGCAGGGTGCCGATGTCGTGGCCCCGGGTGGCGGCGAGCAGCGAATCGGGCTCGCGGCCGCTTACGATCAGGGTGTGGGCACCGCTCCTGGCGGCGCGCTGCGCCGCGCGCACCTTGGTGATCATGCCGCCCTTGCTGATGCCGCTGCCGGCGCCGCCGGCCATGGCCTCGAAGCGGCGGTCGTCGGCGCGGCCCTCGCCAATCAGCGTGGCGGCGGGGTCGAGGCGCGGGTCGGCGCTATAAAGGCCTTTCTGGTCGGTGAGGATGATCAGCGCCTCGGCTTCGACCAGGTTGGCCACCAGCGCGCCCAAGGTGTCGTTATCGCCGAACTTGATCTCGTCGGTGACGACGGTGTCGTTTTCGTTGATGATCGGCACCACGCCGAGTTCGAGCAGGGTCTGCAAGGTCGAGCGGGCGTTCAGGTAGCGCGTGCGGTCGGCCAGGTCGTCGTGGGTCAGCAGGATCTGCGCGGCTTTCAGGCCGTGGTCGAGGAAGGTGGTTTCATAGGCCTGCGCCAGGCCCATCTGGCCTACGGCGGCGGCGGCCTGCAGGTCGTGCATGGCGTGCGGCCGTGTCTTCCAGCCCAGGCGCTGCATGCCGGCGGCGATCGCGCCGGAGGAGACCAGCAGCACCTGCCGGCCTTCGTCGTGCAGCGCGGCGATCTGCCGCGCGCAGTCGGCGATGAAGCCGTGGTCCAGGCCCTGGCCGCCGTTGGTCACCAGCGCGCTGCCGACCTTGACGACGAGGCGCTTTGCCTCAGCTATCTGCCTTCGCATGATGTCGATTCTGTTCGAGATGATCCATCACAGCGTAGCAGACGTCGCGGCAGCCTTCGCCGGAAATGGCGGAAACGACGAAGTGCTTCTTCGGCTTGTAGCTTTTTACCAGCGCCGCCACGCGCGCCTCGCGTTCATCTTCCGGCACCAGGTCGATCTTGTTGATCAGCAGCCAGCGCGGCTTCTTGAACAGGGCCTCGTCGTATTTCTTGAGTTCCTTGAGGATGGCCTTGGCGTCCCTGGCCGGATCGGCGTCCGGATCGAAGGGTGAAATGTCGACCAGGTGCAGCAAGAGGCCGGTGCGCTGCAGGTGCTTGAGGAAGCGGTGGCCGAGCCCGGCACCTTCGGCGGCACCCTCGATCAGGCCGGGGATGTCGGCAATGACGAAGCTGCGGTTGTCATCGACACGCACCACGCCGAGGTTGGGGTGCAGTGTGGTGAAGGGGTAATCCGCGACCTTGGGTTTCGCCGCCGAAACCGCGCGGATGAACGTCGACTTTCCTGCATTCGGCAGACCGAGCAGGCCGATGTCGGCCAGCACCTTGAGCTCCAGCTTGAGTTCGTGTTTTTCGCCCTCCTGCCCCGGCGTGTTTTGTCGCGGTGCGCGGTTGGTGCTGGACTTGAAGTGGGAATTGCCCAAGCCGCCGATGCCGCCCTTGGCGATCAGCACGCGCTTGCCGTCGGTGTCGAGGTCGGCGATGGCTTCGCCGGTCTCGTTGTCGGTGATCACGGTGCCGACCGGCATGCGCAGTTCGAGGTCTTCCCCGCCCTTGCCGTAGCGGTCCGAGCCGTGGCCGTTCTCGCCCTTCTGGCCGCGGAAAATGCGGGTGTAGCGGAAGTCGATCAGGGTATTGAGGTTGCGGTCGGCGATGGCCCAGATGCTGGCGCCCTTGCCGCCGTCGCCGCCGTCCGGGCCACCCAGCGGAATGTATTTCTCGCGGCGAAACGACACCGCGCCATTGCCGCCATCGCCGGCAAGGACTTCAATGCGTGCTTCGTCGAAGAATCTCATGGTTTTTCAGGTGCCAGAAACGCGAAAGCCCTATCGTCGCGATAGGGCTTTCGTCGCGAAAAAGTGAAACTCAGGCGGCTGCCGGGACGATGCTGACGACGCGCCGCTTGGTCGGGCCCTTGACGGAAAACTGGACCTTGCCCTCGACCTTGGCGAACAGCGTGTGGTCCTTGCCCATGCCGACATTGTCGCCGGGATGGAATTCGGTGCCGCGCTGGCGGACGATGATGCTTCCGGCGGAAATCAGCTCGCCGCCGTAGCTCTTGACGCCCAGGCGTTGTGATTCCGAGTCGCGGCCGTTGCGGGAACTGCCGCCTGCTTTTTTGTGTGCCATGGTTTAGCTCCTGATTCTCTCGTCGGGCTCAGGCGGCAATGCCGCTGATCTCGATTTCGGTGAAGTTCTGGCGATGGCCCTGGTGCTTCTGGTAGTGCTTGCGACGGCGCATCTTGAAAATGGTGACCTTGGGATGACGGCCCTGAGCGATCACTTTCGCGGTGACCGTGGCGCCGGCGAGCATGGGGGAACCGATCTTGACCGATTCGCCCTCGCCGACCATGAGGACCTGGTCGAGAGTGATTTCAGTGCCTACATCAGCCGGTATCTGTTCTATTTTGAGTTTTTCGCCGGCAGCGACGCGATATTGCTTGCCGCCGGTTTTTATGACCGCATACATGATGGAGACTCCAGTGGATGACGCAAATAACCGCGCAGTATATAGAGAGCGGCCACGAAGGTCAATCTTGGCGATCTTCGATTGGATCCTGTCCTTGTGGGACCGGTGTGTGGGCCGGCTTCAGCGGGCCAGGGTCGCTGGCGTTGTAGGGCCGACTTCAGTCTGCCAATCCGCCCCGGCCGACTGAAGTCGGCCCTACAGTCCGCCCCGACGTCGCCCCCGAGCCTGCCTTGCTAACGTCCTGGCGGTGGGGTGTAGCCGATGGCCTGCGAAATGGCGTCGGCGGTCTGCTTGACGATCGCCGCCCAGTCCGGGCTGTGGCGTTCCGCGGGGGCGGAAACGGACAGGCCGGCGACCAGTTCGCCGCTGTCGTCACGCACCGGGGCGGCGATGCAGCGCAGGCCCTGTTCGATTTCCTCGTTGTCGAAGGCCACGCCGTGGCGCCGGGCGCGATCGACTTCCCGTTCCAGGGCGGTCAGCGAGGTCAGCGAGGCCGGCGTATAGCCGGGCAGTCCGGTGCGCTTGGCGTATTCGCGCAGTTTTTGCGGGCCGTCCTCGGCGAGGTAGAGCTTGCCGACAGCGGTGACGTGCAGCGGTGCGCGGGCGCCGACCAGATGCACCACGCGCACCGAGGAGCGGCCGCTGGAGGTGCGTTCGACATAGACGATTTCGTCGCCCTGGCGCACGCCGAGATTGACGCTTTCGCCGAGTTGCTGGTGCAGGCGTTGCATCAGCGGCATCGCCGCCTGGCCGATGCTGATGCGCGACTTGACCACGTTGCCCAGTTCCAGCAGGCGGATGCCGAGCCGGTAGGTGCCGGGATCGGCGCGCTCGACGAAACCGGAAGCGGCCATCGCCGCCAGAATGCGGTGCGCGGTCGACGGGTGCAGGCCGGTTTCCAGTGCCAGCTGTTTGAGGCTGACCGGATCGGGATGATAGGAGAGCACATCGAGCAGCTTCATCATGCGCTCGATGACCTGGATGCCGCTGCGGGCTTCCGGGGCGGCATCCGTGCGAGGTGTCACCACGGCAATCTCTTCTTGGGAACGGGACTTCGGATACTATAGCAAAACCCGCACACGCCTTTGCCGGCAAGCGGTGACAGGTCGCCTCGCGAGCCATGAATTCCGCCGCGCAGGTGGCAACAACGACAATAACCGGAGCGAGCCCCTTGGCAAACATGCGTGTAGGACTGTTTGTGACCTGCCTGGTGGACCTGATGCGCCCGCGCATCGGCTTCGCCGCCCTGAAACTGCTGGAAACCGCCGGCTGCGAGGTCATCGTGCCGGAAACCCAGACCTGCTGCGGTCAGCCGGCGTGGAATTCGGGTGATGCGCCGGGCGCGGTGGCGCTGGCGAAGAAGACCATCGCCGAGTTCGAAGGCTTCGAGTATGTCGTGGCACCGTCCGGATCCTGCGGCGACCACATCCGCACCGAGTACCCGACCCTGCTCGGCGCAGAGCCCGAATGGCGCGACCGCGCCACGGCGCTGGCCAGCCGTACGTATGAGCTGACCGATTTCCTGGTCAATGTACTGAAGGTCGACAGCGTGCCGGGCGACGCCGACGGCCTGCTCCAGGGCAGCGTCACCTACCACGATTCCTGCACCGGCCTGCGCAGCATGGGCATCAAGGAGCAACCGCGCGCGCTGCTGGCGAAGGTGAGGGGCATCCAGCTCAAGGAAATGGACGGCTGCGAGGAATGCTGCGGCTTCGGCGGCACTTTTTCGGTCAAGTTCGGCGAGGTCTCGGCGGCGATTGCCGAACGCAAGTGCAACAACGTGCTGGCCAGCGGCGCCCGCGCCGTGGTCGGCGGCGACCTCGGCTGCCTGCTCAACATTGAAGGCAAGCTGCGCCGCATGGGCAACGAAACGACGCAGGTGTTGCACATCGCCGAAGTGCTGGCGGGGAGGGTCTGAGCCATGGAAATCAAGTCCATGCACTTCAAGGCCAATGTCAGCGCCAAGCTGGCCGACGCGGTGCTGCAGGGCAACCTGAAGAACGCCAAGGGCAAGTTCGTCGTCAAGCGCGCCGAGGCGATCCTGGACCTCGACGACTTCGAGGGCACGCGCGACGCGGCCGCGGCGATCCGCAACAAGGTCATCGACAATCTCGACCTGTGGCTGGAAGGCTTCGAGCAGAAGGCCAGGGATACCGGCGCCACCGTGCTGTGGGCGAAGGACGGCGCCGAGGTCTGCCGCCTGGTGATCGACATTGCCAGGAAACACGGCGTGAAGAAGGTCACCAAGTCGAAGTCGATGCTCTCCGAGGAGGCCGGGCTCAACCAGGCGCTTGAAGCGGCCGGTGTCCAGCCGGTGGAAACCGACCTCGGCGAATACATCCTGCAGATCAACGACAACGAGCCGCCCAGCCACATCATCGCGCCCGTGGTGCACAAGGGGCTCGACGAAGTCGCCGACCTGTTCCACAAGGTCCATGGCACGCCGCGCAAGACCGACATTCCGGCGCTGACGCGCGAGGCGCGCGAGGTGCTGCGCGAACACTTCGTGACGGCCGACATGGGCATTTCGGGCGGCAACTTCCTGGTCGCCGAGACCGGTTCCGTGGCGCTGGTGACCAACGAGGGCAACGGCCGGATGGTGACCACCCTGCCTAAGGTGCATGTGGTGATCACCGGCATCGAGAAGGTGATCCCGACCCTGGAGGATCTATCCACGCTGATGCGCCTGCTGCCGCGCTCGGCCACCGGGCAGTCGATCTCGAACTACTTCTCGATCCTGACCGGCGTCAAGAAGCCGGAAGAGCATGACGGTCCCGAGCACCTCTATTTCGTGCTGGTCGATGCCGGACGTGCCGATGTCGTCGGCAGCGACTTCCACGCCATGCTGCGCTGCATCCGCTGCGGCGCCTGCATGAACCATTGCCCGGTATATCAGACTATCGGCGGCCACGCCTACGGCTGGGTCTATCCGGGGCCGATGGGCTCGGTGCTGACGCCGCTGTATGCCGGCATCGAAAACTCGATCGACCTGCCCCATGCGGCCACGCTGTGCAACCAGTGCGGCATCGTCTGCCCGGTCAGGATTCCGCTGCCCGACCTGCTGCGCAAGCTGCGCGAAAAGCAGACCGAACGCGGCCTGCGCCCGCTGACCGAGCGCATCGGCCTGCGACTCTGGGCCTGGGTGGCGCTGCGGCCGGCGCTGTATGCGCTGGGCGCGCGCTTCGGCGCACGCTACCTGAAATGGCTCGCCAACGGCTCGGACCGGATCAACGTCCTGCCGACCGCGCCCGAGTGGACCCAGGGTCGCGATTTCCCGGCGCCGCAGGGCAAGACCTTCCGCGAACTGTATGCCCAGCGCCGCAATGCCGCGTCGCGCGCCTGACCGGACAAAGGAAAAATGATGAGTTCCCGTGACGAAATTCTTGGCCGCGTGCGTGCCGGCCTGCAGCGCAATGCCGCGAATGCGGCGGTCGGCCGCGAGGTGATGGCGGCCGCGCTGTCGAGCAGCAGCCAGGGCCCCAAGCCGGCCTTCGACGCCACCCCGCAAGCCTTGCTGGAGCGCTTTCGCGTCAAGTCGGAACAGCAATCGAGCACGGTGGACATCGTCGCCGCGGATACCGACGTGCCGGCGGCGGTCGCGCGCTATCTGGGCGACATGAAGCTGCCGAAAACGGCCGTGGTCCAGCCGGCGCTGGCGGCGTTCGACTGGGCCGGCGCCGGGCTCGCGGTCGAAGCGCGCGGCGCGCGCGATGCCGACCTGGTCGGCATCACCGGCTGCTTCTGCGCCGTGGCCGAAACCGGCACGCTGATGCTGTGTTCCGCGCCCGACACGCCGGCGGCAGTCAGCCTGCTGCCGGAAACCCACGTCGCCGTGGTGCAGGCTTCACGCATCGTGGCCTACATGGAGGACGCCTGGAACCTGGCGCGCAAGGAACTCGGCACGCTGCCGCGCGCGGTGAATTTCATCTCCGGCCCGTCCCGCACCGGCGACATCGAGCAGACCATCGTGCTCGGCGCGCATGGGCCGTACCGCG
>JADYZH010000182.1 GCA_020853215.1 Sulfuritalea sp.
AAACCTGCGCATCGTGCTGACCAGCGAACGGCAGATGATGGCCGCCGAAATCCACGATTCGCTGGCGCAGACCCTGGCCTACATGAAGATGCGCATGGCCATGCTCAACAATGCCATTGCCGACGGATCGCTCGAGCAGAGCGGCAAATACGCCGGCGACGTCAGCCAGGCGCTGGACGACGCCTACGGCCACCTGCGCGAACTGCTGGTCCAGTTCCGCAGCCGCATGGACCCGATGGGCCTGCACCACGCCCTGCAGGGCCTCGCCTGCGGCTTCCAGGAACGCACCGGGATCGTCCTGCATTACCAGAACAAACTTACCGACCTGCGTCTGGAGCCGGAAAAGGAAAGCCAGGTGTTCCACATCCTGCAGGAGGCGCTGGCCAATGTTGCGCGCCATTCCGGCGCTACCGAGGCGCGCATGACGCTGGAGGCCGCGGGCGACTATTACAACGCCACGGTGGAAGACAACGGCAAGGGCGGGCCGGGCTTCTTCGCCATCGCCAACCGTGTCGGCGGTTTCGAGGAACACCCGGGCCTGCGCGACCACTTCGGCCTTGCCATCATGCGCGAGCGGGCAGAGAAAATCGGCGGTCATCTCGAAGTCGCCAACCTGCTGCAGGGCGGCTTCCGCGTCCGGCTCAGCTTTCCTCCCGGCGGAGGCGTCCTGGCATGAACATGCAGCAAGGCAGCGAACCGATCCGCGTCATGCTGGTCGATGACCACACCCTGTTCCGCAAGGGGCTCGCCGAGTTGCTGGAGCAGCGCGGCACGATCAAGGTTGCGGCGATCGCCGGCAACGGCGACGATGCCCTGCGCATCCTCGGCGAGGCCAGGCCGGACGTGATCATCACCGACCTCAACATGCCGCCCAACGGCGGCCTCAACCTGCTGCGCCAACTGGTCGCGGACGGCTGGAACGGTCCGGTGCTGGTCCTCACCGTCAGCGATGCCGAGGAAGACCTCGCCGCCGCGCTGCAGGCCGGCGCCAAGGGCTACCTGCTGAAGGACATGGAGCCGGAAGACGTGGTCGATGCCGTGCAGCGCGCGGTGCGCGGCGAAACCGTGGTGGCACCGGCGATGACGCTGAAGCTGGTCAACCTGCTGCAGGGCGGCAATGCCGCCGCGACCAAGGCCGATACCCTGAAGCTGCTGACCGCGCGCGAACGCGAGATCCTCCAGCAGTTGTCCCAAGGCCTGTCGAACAAGGCCATCGCCCGCGTGCTCGACATCAGCCATGACACCGTCAAGCTGCACGTCAAGCACATCCTGGCCAAGCTCAACCTCACGTCGCGCGTCGAGGCCGCCGTCTTTGCCGTCGAGCAAAAGGCGGCGGGGCAGGGCCGGCGCAATTAGCGGCATTCAGGCTGCCGCGGCATCCTCCTGCGCCGCCTGGCGCATTACCTGCAGCAGTGCCTGCGGCGGTTGCGCCCCGCTGGCGGCCAGCCGGTTGTTGAAAATGAAGAAGGGCACGCCATTGATCCCCTTGCGTCGCGCCTCGTCGGCGCCGCCGCGCACCGCCTCGGCATCCTCGGCCGATTCCAGGTAGCGCAGCACGGCCTCGCGTTCCATGCCGCAGGCGGCGGCGACATCGGCCAGTACGGTGCGATCGCCGACATGCCGGCCGGCGAGGAACTGTGCGGCGAAAAGCGCTTCGACCAGGTCGGCAATCGCCGTCCCGCCGGCGCCGTCCGCAAGGGATACCGTCTCCGGCCTTGCCGCAGACGTGACTGTTTGAGCATGGTGGATCAGGCGGTGCGCATGCAGCGTATTGGCGCGCAGTTCGATCTTCTCGAAGGCGAACGCTATGCCGGCCGGCCGACCCGCTTCGCTGACCCGCTGCCAGAGTTCCTCCACCTGCTTTGGCCCGCCGAACTTCCTTTCCAGGAAGGGGCGGTAGGGCTCACCCGCTTGCGGCGTGTCCGGATTGAGGAAGAAGGGCCGCCAACGGACCGTTACCGCACAGTCCGGCTGCTCCTCGCGCCAGAGTTCCAGCGCGCGGTCGAGATGGCGCTTGCCGATGAAGCACCAGGGGCAGACCACGTCGGACACCACGTCGATCGTCAGCTTCACGGTTTGACCTCCAGCACGATCTTGCCGATATGCCGGCTCGATTCCATCAGGCGGTGGGCTTCCGCCGCCTGCGCCAGCGGGAAGCGGGCGAACAGATGCGGCAGCAATTCGCCGCGGGCCAGCGCCGGCCAGATGTTGGCTGCCAGCGCATCGCGGATCGCCTGCTTTTCGGCAAGCGTGCGCGGGCGCATGGTCGAGCCGGTGATGGTCAACCGTTTCAGCATCACCGACATCAGGTCGGCTTCGCCCTTGCTGCCTTCGAGGAAGGCCACATACACCAGCCGCCCGTCGCGCCGCAGCGAAGCCAGGTTGCGCTGCAGGTAGGGCGCGCCGACCATGTCCAGCACCACATCCACGCCCGTGCCGCCGGCGATGCGCTTCAATTCCTCGGCGAAATCCTGCGTGCGGTAGTTGATCGCATGCGCCGCACCCGCCGCGCGGCAGAAGGCGGCCTTCTCGTCGCTGCCGACGGTGACGATGCATTCCGCGCCCAGATGTTTGGCCAACTGGATCGCGACGAGGCCGATGCCGCTGGAGCCGCCATGCACCAGCAGGCGCTCGCCGCGCTTCAGGCGGCCGAGGTCGACGAGGTTGGCCCAGACCGTGAACCAGGTTTCGGGCAGGGCGGCGGCCGTGGCGAAATCCATGCCGGTGGGGATCGGCAGGGCATGTGTTGCAGGGGCCACGCAGTACTCGGCATAACCGCCGCCGGGCGTCAGCGCCGTAACGCCATCGCCGACTTTCCAGTCGCCGACGCCTTCGCCCAGTGCGGAGACGCGGCCGGCGACTTCGAGGCCGAGCACCTGTGAGGCATCGGGCGGAGGAGGGTATTTGCCGGAACGCT
>JADYZH010000183.1 GCA_020853215.1 Sulfuritalea sp.
AGTTCGCCGACCAGGGTCGCGGCGCCGAGCGAGATCTCGTCCATGCCGTCCTTGCCCCACACCACCATGACGTGATCGGCGCCGAGCTGCTTCATCACGCGTACCTGGATGCCGACCAGGTCGGGGTGGAACACGCCCATCAGCGTGTTGGGCGCGCCGGCCGGATTGGTCAGCGGGCCGAGGATATTGAAGATGGTGCGCACGCCCATTTCGCGCCGCACCGGGGCGACGTTCTTCATCGCCGGATGGTGGTTGGGTGCGAACATGAAGCCGCAGCCGATGGCCTCGATGCATTCGCCGACCTGGGCGGGGGTGAGCATGATGTTGGCACCGAAGGCTTCCAGCACGTCGGCGGCGCCGGACTTCGACGACACGCTGCGGTTGCCGTGCTTGGCCACCGTGGCGCCGGCCGCCGCGGCGACGAACATGGAGGCCGTGGAGATGTTGAAGGTGTGCGCACCGTCGCCGCCGGTGCCGACGATGTCCACGAAGTGGGGATTGTGCGGCGTCTCGACCTTGGTCGACAACTCGCGCATGACCGTCGCCGCGGCGGCGATTTCGCCCAGCGTTTCCTTCTTCACGCGCAGGCCGGTGAGGATGGCGGCGACCATCAGCGGCGAGATCTCGCCCTGCATGATCTGCCGCATCAGGTGCAGCATTTCGTCGTGGAAGATTTCGCGGTGTTCGATGGTGCGCTGGAGCGCTTCCTGGGGAGTGATCATTTCGTGCCTTTCAGGAAATTTCCAAGAAGTTCATGACCGTTCTCGGTGGCGATCGATTCGGGATGGAACTGCACGCCTTCGAGTGCGAATTCCCTGTGACGCACGCCCATGATCTCGCCGTCATCGGTCCAGGCCGTGACTTCGAGGCAGGCCGGCAGGGTCTCGCGGCGGATCGCCAGCGAGTGGTAACGCACCACCGTCAGTGGATTGGGCAGGCCGGCGAAGACGCCCTTGCCCTCGTGATGCACGGGCGAGGTCTTGCCGTGCATCAGCTGTTTGGCATGCACGATCTCGCCGCCGAAGGCCGCACCGATGCTTTGGTGGCCGAGGCAGACGCCGAGCAGGGGGATCTTGCCGGCGAACTCCCTGATCGCCGCCACCGAGATGCCGGCTTCGGCCGGCGAGCAGGGACCGGGCGAGACCACGATGCGCGCCGGCTTCATCGCGGCGATTTCCTTCAGGGTGATCGCATCGTTGCGGAACACCTTGACGTCCTCGCCGAGTTCGCCGAAATACTGCACCAGGTTGTAGGTGAAGCTGTCGTAGTTGTCGATCATCAATAGCATGGCAGCCTCCGGTCAGTCGAAACGCGTATCGAGGCCGGCCTCGGCCATCTCGGCGGCACGCAACTGCGCCCGCGCCTTGTTCAGCGTTTCCTGCCATTCCGAATCGGGGTCGGAATCGGCGACGATGCCGGCGCCGGCCTGGACGTGGATCCGGCCGTCCTTGATCACCGCGGTGCGGATCGCGATGCACAGGTCCATGTCGCCGTTGAAGCCAAGATACCCGACGCTGCCGGCATAGATGCCGCGCTTGCTGGGTTCCAGTTCGTCGATGATTTCCATGGCGCGCACCTTCGGCGCGCCGGACACCGTGCCGGCCGGGAAGGTGGCCTTGAGCACGCCCAGAGCACCCTCGTCGTCCTTCAGTTCGGCATCGACGTTGGAGACGATGTGCATCACGTGCGAATAGCGCTCGATGATGAACGGGTCGCTGACCTTGACCGTGCCGGTCTTGGCGACGCGGCCGATGTCGTTGCGGCCGAGGTCGAGCAGCATCAGGTGCTCGGCGCGCTCCTTCGGGTCGGCCAGCAGGTCGGCCGCCAGTGCCTCGTCTTCGGCCAGCGTGGCGCCGCGCTTGCGCGTGCCGGCGATCGGCCGCACGGTGACGCGGCGTTCGCCGTCCTGGTGTTCGAGCCGCACCAGGATTTCTGGCGACGCGCCGACCACGTGGAAATCCTCGAAGTTGAAATAGAACATGTAGGGCGAGGGGTTCAGCGTGCGCAGCGCGCGGTAGAGCGCCAGCGGGCTCGCCGCGAAAGGCTTGCTCATGCGCTGCGAGAGCACCACCTGCATGATGTCGCCATCGACGATGTACTGCTTGGCGCGGCGCACGGCGGCCTTGAAGGCTTCTTCGCCGAATTCGGAGACGGCAGGTGCGGATGAGGCCTGCACCTCGGGCGGAATCGTCACCGGTGCGCGCAGCTTGGCCAGCAGTTCCTTGAGCCGGGCCTGTGCCTGCTTCCAGGCGCCGGGAAAGCCCGGCTCGGCATACACCACCAGCGTCAGCTTGCCGGAGAGGTTGTCGACGATGGCGATTTCTTCGGACAGCAGCAGCAGGATGTCGGGTACGCCGAGCGGATCGGGTGTTTTCCTCTGCGCGAGCCTGGTCTCGATATAGCGCACCGTGTCGTAGCCGAAGGCGCCGACCAGGCCGCCGCAGAAGCGCGGCAGGCCGGGCAGGTCGGGCACCTTGAAGCGCGACATGAACTCGGAAATGAAGCTCATCGGGTTGCTGTGGTCGC
>JADYZH010000184.1 GCA_020853215.1 Sulfuritalea sp.
CGAAACACGTTCTTCCGGGCCAGGATCAGGCTCACTTCGCTTTCCGGATCGAGCAGGTTGCCGAACTTGCGGGCGCCGACCGGGCAGACTTCGACGCAGGCCGGGTAGCGGTCGTGGCGGGTGCGTTGCAGGCACCAGTGGCACTTCTCGACCACGCCGCGCATGCGCGGACGGTTGCCCAGGTAGTGCGTGACCGGGTTCATCTCTTCCTGCGGCAGCACCGGCTTGGTCAGGTTGAAGCGGCGCGCCCAGTAGGGGCAGGCGTTCATGCACATCTTGCAGCCGATGCACCAGTTGTAGTCGATCACCACCGGGCCGTCGGCCTCGCGGTAGGTCGTGCGCACCGGACAGACCTTGACGCAGGGCGGCTTCTCGCACTGCATGCAGGCGATCGGCATGTAGGTGGCATCCTTTTCCGGAACGGCCTCGGGGTTGTAGTGGTACTGGCCTTCCAGCACCTGGCCGGCCGGGGTGTAGGCGTTGCCGCCGACCTGGATGCCGAGGCCCTCGGGATAGCCGTGGTTCATCTTGTCCTTGGAGAACTCGCCGCGCTCCATGCGCAGCACCTGGATCCATTCGATCTTCTCCCCCGGCCGCGTGCCGCGCGACTGGTTGTTCTCCTCGACGCAGGCATGCACGCAGCGGCGGCAACCGATGCACTTCCTGACGTTCAGGGCGTAGCCCATGAGCACGCCCGGCTGTGGCCCCGTGGTATCGACGGCGACCTTCTTGCCGTACTCGGACGAATAGCGCCGTTCGAGCCGGGTACGCGCCTCGGCTTTTTCCTCGTCCGTCATCAGGCGGTAGTTCTTCTGGAAATGCTCGGCCCACTCGGTGGAGGCCTTGGCATCGTCGGACATCGTCATCAACGCCGCGGAGCCCATCAGCGCGGAAACGCTGAGCATTCCGCTGCCTTTGAGAAAATCGCGGCGCGAGGTGGTCAGGCCAGGTGCGGAAGGATCTGCCGACGCGGGTTGCGCCGAGCATTCGGATGACCTCTCCTTGTCGGGATCGGCAGCAGGGTTCTCGTTAGGGGCCAAAATCGTTCTCCAGCAGTACGGAAAATAGCCGGGATCGAGTCGTCGAATGAATCAACAGACTGTCGTCCGGTGCGCGGGTCTATCGACACAAACCGCTGCCGGACAATCCGGAAGGGGCTTCGTCGATTTGCGGCAGCTACCCTATAAGCTGGGACCGCGACCGCCATTGACATGGATCAAACCTTCGCCAAATGCCAGGCAAATGGCCGGCCGTGAAATGCGTCCTGCATCCTGCCTCGCGCAGTGGCAGCCCGGTGCAAGCCGCGGCCGGGTCGCAGGCCGCGGTGCTGATCTGCAAGTCCCCCGATCGCGCGAATTACTGCGATTATTCGCCCTGCTTCGGACCCGAGACATGAGACGACTTCTGATTCCCCTGCTGTTCGCCGCCTGCACCGCCCGCGCCGGCGACGTCCAGGTCGCCGTCGCCGCCAATTTCACCGCGCCGGCGAAGCTTCTCGCCGCCGAATTCGAGAAGGACAGCGGACACAGGGCGCAACTGGCCTTCGGCGGCACCGGCAAGTTCTACGCCCAGATCAGGAACGGTGCACCGTTCGAAGTGCTGCTCGCGGCCGACGACGAAACCCCGGCGAAGCTGGCGCAGGAAGGCGTCGCCGTCGCCGGCAGCCGCTACACCTATGCCACCGGCCGTCTCGCGCTCTGGTCGGCGCAACCCGGCTATGTCGATGACAAGGGCGAGGTGTTGAAGAAGGGCGGCTTCCGACACCTCGCCATCGCCAACCCGAAGCTTGCCCCCTATGGCGCCGCCGCCGTCGAAGCCCTGACGGCACTCGGGCGGCTCGATGCCGTCCAGGCGAAATTCGTCCAGGGCGAGAACATCGCCCAGACCCATCAGTTCGTCGCCAGCGGCAATGCCGAACTCGGTTTCGTCGCGCTGTCGCAGGTCATGAAGGATGGCCGGATCAGCGCAGGCTCGGCCTGGATCGTGCCGACCGATCTGCACCGGCCAATCCGCCAGGATGCGGTACTGCTGAACAAAGGCCGCGGTCGCCCCGCCGCCGAAGCCTGGCTGGGCTTCCTCAAGGGCGACAAGGCGAAAACCATTATCATGTCGTTCGGTTACGAGGTCTGACTTCCACAGGGCCACACCACCCCGCCGCGCAAACTGCGCGCCAACGGCGATTGAGGCTGCGCGGCAGTCAGATCAGAAGTTCGGGCTGCGTCGCGAAGGGTGGTTGCGCCGGGTGTGAAAAGTCGGTGCCGGCGGGACGGCGAGTGTCGGGAGTGCGGCCGCGGACGTTGGCTACTCAAACCGGTTCAGGTCGCCATGAATTGTTTGGCGGACTCATAGAGGGCAACAGGATCGCCGTCCCGCCAGCGCCGACTTTTCACGTCAGCAACCGAACCGCTCTGCAAGCCCCTCAAGCGTGATGTTCTCCGCAATCTCGTCATGCGGAATCAGCACGTAGCGCCACGGTTTGCCGCCATAACTCGCCGCATGGTCCGAGGCATTCGCGCACCACTTGATGGCAGCTTCCTTCTTGGCGATGACAATCGGGTCTTCAAGCTCTGTGCGCTTCTTCGGCTCTAGCATGTAGATCGCTGCAGCGGTTTCAGCGACAAAGTCCGGCTGGTATTCCGGATGATCCGCCCCGTTCTGGTAGTAAATCTGGAACTGGCCCTTGGCCGGCTTGAACCACTTGAGTGAATCGCGCTCCAGGATCACCGCCAGCTTGCGCTCCGAGTCGGAATCGAACTTTTGTACGGCATAGAGGCAACGCTGGAAGCCACCGAACAGGTACTTCGCCATGTTGCTCTTGTCAGCCGGCTCCACCCGGTAGTTGGCAGTCGGTTCCTGTACGGACTGCGAATAGGCGCTTTGCTTCAGTTCGGTAAAGCCCTTGCTGATTTTCACCTCGTAGCCGGCTATGTCTTCCCAGTAGTGCGCCTGCATCTGGGCATGGATGAAGCGCGCAATGTCGCGCTGGTAGCAGCGCAGCACCCTGCGGGTGTCCTCCTCGGACAAATAGCCCTTGAAATGCTGCACGGTCTGGGTAGCCAGGTCGTAAAGCAGATCGGCGTGTTCGTCGTAGGAAACATCATCGAAATCCACCAGCCCGCTGACGACATAGTCTTCCAGCCGCGCCTCATCGATACCGCCGCGGCCTACCGCCACTATTTCAAGTTGATTCGTGCGCAGGTGCTGAATCCATAGGTCTTCGGAAACCGCCGGGTACTTCAGTGTGGACAGGTCGAGCGTGAAAGGCTTGAAGCCGGCTTTCACTTCGCCCTTGGGCACCACCAGGATGCGGGGGATATCGATGGTCTGCTGGGTCACCAGCTCCACGGTCTGTGCCACCACGGCGGCAATGTCCGCCTTTTCCCCCATGCCTTCCAGTGCGAACTGCGCCGGCTGATGCTGCTCTTCGACCGCCTTGACGATGGCGGCCTGAATTTCCGGCTTCTTCAGGTACTCGATGGTAGGCAGCGTCTGCGGCTGGTTTTCCAGCTTGCGGATTACCTCGTAGGTGATCTGCGCAACTTTCTGCTCTTCCGGCTTGGTGAAGGCGGGAGCCTGATCCTGCCCGGCCACCGTCGTGCTGCTGGTTGCGTGGGCAGGCGTCAAACCCAGCTTGGTGGCCAGTTGCGATTGCGACACGACCGTGGTTGTTTTCTGCCCGAGGGTATCCTCATCCAGCACCAGCGTCTGCAAATGGATCGCCGAATCCGGCTTGTTGGCCTCGGCAATGATCTCCTGAAACTTGTCATGGGCGACGATGTTCAGCCGATCCACGGCCGTTACGCCGGTGCGCTTGCCATAGGGCAGACGCAGGCCGCGCCCGATGGATTGCTCGATAAGGATGCGGGCATTGGCCGCCCGCAGCGGCACGATGGTGTAGAGGTTGGTCACGTCCCAGCCTTCCTTGAGCATGTTGACGTGAATCACGATCTCCGTCGGCTCGTCCGTGTGTTCCACCTTGAGCAGGCGACCAATCATCTCCTCCTCTTCCGCGCCGGTCTTGCTCGAATCCACCTGGATGACCTTGTCGCGGTAGCGCCCCTCGAAGAACTTGTCGGACTTGATCAGCTCGGACAGTTGCCCGGCATGCGTGGTATCGCGGGCGATCACCAGCAGGAAAGGCTTGACGATGGGCTGGTCGCTCTCGCGGGCGTAGGTCTCCAGCTCCACCTTCACGCTCTCGTGCAGGCGCACGCCGTCTTCGAGCTTCAGGCGCTCGATCTCCTCCGCCGACATGCCCGCCGGGTTGAAGTTCTTGCGCGTCACGACGGCCGGCTCCTTGACGAAGCCGTCGGCCATGGCGCGGCCCAAGGGATAGTCGACGATCACGTTCTTGAAGGCCACCGCGCCGCGCGCGGTTTCGACAAACGGCGTGGCGGTCAGCTCCAGCCCGAGGATCGGCTTCAGCTCGTTGATCGCGCGAATGCCCGCGCTGGCGCGGTAGCGATGCGATTCGTCCATCAGCATCACCAGGTCCGGCAAGCCGGCCAGGTAATCGAAGTAGCTCTCGCCGATGTATTCCGACAGCCGCTTGATGCGGGGCGATTTTCCGCCGCGCACCTCCGAGTTGATCTTGGAAATGTTGAAGATGTTGATCCGCACGCCGCCGAACAGCGTGCCGCTACGCGGGTCGTGCTGGTCGTAGTTGTCGCCGGTGATGATCGAGGGCGCATCGATGGCGAATTCCGCGATGCCCCGGAACACGTACTTGGGATGGTTGCGGTCGCTGAAGTCGGCGATCAGCTTGTTGTAGATGGTCAGGTTCGGCGCCAGCACGAAGAAGTTGTCGATGCCGTGCGCCAGATGCAGATAACTGATGAAGGCGCCCATCAGTCGCGTCTTGCCCACGCCCGTGGCCAGCGCGAAGCACAGCGAGGGAAAGTCGCGCTCGAAGTCTTCCACCTGCGGAAACTCGCTGCGGATCGCCTCCAGCATCGCCGCAACATCCGCACCCTTGCCGGGCGGGGCAATCTCCGTAATGCGGTCGAGAATTTCCAGCGAACGGCGCTGCGGCGGGCGCAGAGAGAGGCGGCCGGCGATGGCGTTGACGTGGCGGTTCATGTTTCAGTACCCCGGCCTTTCAAGAGCTATATATACTTCGGCCATGGGCTCAAAACTGACCTCGGCCAACCCGTATCTGCGCGATCCGAAAGTGCGCGAACGCACCGTGGTCGCGTCCGTCTCCACCTCGTCGGCCATCGAGGGCATACGCGCGCCCTTCAAACAGGCATCGAGCGCCAGCGGCAGCCCGCGCGCTCCCAAAGGCCGCGCCATCACGAAGAAGTCCTAGCCAGCGAGCGCAGGGTCCGCGCGATCACACCGCGGAAAACCTCCGTCATCGGCGCGTAGTCACGACCCAAAGCGGCATGCACCGCCGCGATGTACTGGCGCTTTTTCTCGCCACGTATGCCGCCGAAATTCAAGGCCGGCAATCCTGCCTGCAAACCCATCAGCATCGCCAGCAGACGCGCACAGCGCCCGTTTCCCTCGCGAAACGGATGAATCAGGATCAGCTCCGCATGAACCACTGCCAGTGCCTGCGCTTGCTGGTCAACCGTCTCGAAGCGGCATGGCGTGTACTCGTGCAAGGGCCCACGTTCGAGTTCCTGCATCAGCCTCGGCACCTGGTTGGCCGCGGCGAACATGAAATCCCCCTTCCCGATATTGACCTGCCGGAACTCGCCCGCCCAAACATAGATGTCGCCAAGCCATAGCCGGTGCATGCGCTGGATGTCGTCCGCGGTAAAGCGTTGCTCCAGTTGCGTCTCGTCGATCATGCGCTGCGTGGTTGCGAGCAAGGACTCGGATTCACGACACGCCATTTCGCGCGCCGACATGATCCCCAGCAGGTTGCGCAACACCCGGCCGCGCGAACCCGGCTCGAATTCTGCCTCCGGTCCATGAGCACTATAGCGATCAGACACGCTCGCCTCGCAGTGGCGTCGATTTCCGACGCCCCGCGTCGGAAAAGCCTTCGGCCGGCAAATTCACGGGAGCCGACATCAACCCTCCCCCTCGCCGAACAGGGCCTGCTGACCCGGCGCACTTCTCCCCTCTCCCCCTTGCGGGAGAGGGGCCGGGGGAGAGGGGGCTTTAGGCAGATTCTCAACCTGCAAGGAATAATCGTCATGTCCCCACTCGCAGCGCGACAGCACCTGCTTGGGAATCTTCCTCACCGTCAGGTTCGGGTAGGCATCGGCCTTGGCGCGGAAGGCGGTACAGAGAACCAGGAGCGTTCGATCAGGCCCCACCTCGTCGGAGAGTTGCTGCAACTGCTCATGGGTCAGGCTGGCGGTGGTCACATAGACGAAATCCCGCTCGGTGGAATGGCCGTGCTGCCAATACACCGCGTCCGACGGCGCGTAGCTGAAGCCCTCCAGCTTGCACAGCGCCTCGGCCAGCATCGCGGCGTTGTAGTCGTGGTTGATGACCCAGTTGCCCCACTTGTCCTTTTCCAGCAGCGAGGGCGCCAGACGGTAGTAACGGAAACCGCCGCCGCCGCGCCACGACACGGCCTCGGTGATGCCGCCCTGGTCATCGCCGTCGATGACTTTTTGCAGGCGCGGAATGATATGCGTATGACAGTGCTCGCCCAGCTCGACCATGATCCAGCGCCGGCCCATCTTGTGGGCCACGGCGCCGGTGGTACCGGAACCGGCGAAGGAGTCGAGGACGAGGTCGCCGGGGTTCGTGGCAAGGTTCAAGACACGTTCAAGCAAACGCTCTGGTTTCGGAGTACCAAATAAATCCTCTCCGAAAATCGCACGCATTTCCTTCTTCGATTCGTCGTTGTGTCCAACTTCGTCATACGGCCAAATAGTCGTGCTCGGAATGGTGTCTGTCACTTCAGAGAGAAACCGCTTGTACGCGGGGCGTGCGTCGCCATCAACACCAAACCAGATACGGTTGTCAGAAATCAGTTCCGCGAACTTCTCCTTTGTGTACCGCCAGCTTGTTCCGGCTGGCGGCATAACTTCGCGCCCCGACGGCAGCTTGACTGGAAAGATTGCATAGTCTCGGGCCTCGTTGCGAAGAACGTCGCTAGCCTTCCACGGGCCGCGATGGTCGCTATCACGGTTTGTGTAGCGCCCCGTTTGCTTCTCTGTTTTCGGTAGTCTTCGGAGATTGAATCGATCAAGTTGCTTCGCGACCACCAGGACGAAATCATGAGACTCCGAGAAGTACTTTGAATCGGACTTCGGCGCGTACTTTTTTTGCCAAATAACGGTCGCGACAAAGTTCCCTCGTCCAAATACTTCGTCGCACAACACCTTGAGGTAATGCGCCTCGTTGTCGTCGATGGTGATCCACAGCGAGCCATCCTCCGACAGCAGCCGCTTGATGATCTCCAGCCGGTCGCGCATCAACGAAAGCCAGATCGAATGCTCCACCCCGTCGTCGTAATGCGTGAAGGCGCTGCCGGTGTTGTAGGGCGGGTCGATGAAGACACATTTCACCTTCCCGGAAAACTCGCCCTCCAGCGCCTTCAATGCCAGCAGGTTGTCGCCGAAGATCAGCCGGTTGTCGAAAGAGTCGGCGCTGGCGACACGGTGCTTCGCGTGATAGGACTTCGCCGGGTCTTCCAGCAAGATGCGCGGCTCCAGCTTCGGCCGGTTCTCCTTGCCGATCCAGGTGAGTTCGAGTTTTTGCTTCTTTGTCATTCGTCATTGGTTCCAGTTTGATCTTCGATACGCTTGTCAGGCGCTACGTCGGCTGATCAGATCGGTGCGCCTTTGTGGACCACGGCCAACGCTCGATCAACGTAGTTCTTCAACCCGGATGCCGTGAGAACAACCGCATCTGTGTCGTGATGGAACTGGCCGACGTAATCATTTATCTCGTTCAACTCGTCAACCAAGTTCTTCGCATGACATAGCGGGCTTGGAGCGACGGCGTCCCGAATACGTACCACGACTCCGCCGAACATTTCATCTCTCGGGAGAAGCCCAGGGAAACGACGATGAAGGTAGCCTTCCAGCATCGGACGAATGAGTTTCGCAACCGACTTCGGATCGCCACCATTCCCGCCCGCGAACTCATTGAGCAGTCTGTGGTGTTGCGAGTAAGGAGACTCGCACTCCTTGTCCAGGTCGAGCATAGCGAAATCCGTGTAGTCGTTAGGTGCGGCACCAAGCTGGAATATTGCAATTGGCGCTGCCTTATCCTCCTTATGCAGGGCGTCACGGAGATCACGCAGGAAATAGGGATCGTGTGCAAACACAATGAGCTGCGCTGCCTTCAAGTGAACTTTCTTGAGGACCGCTATCGTGTGCTGCCTGCGGTTCAGGTCAAGACTGCACATCGGGTCATCCACGACTACCGTTCGACTTGCCAGTTTTGAATCGTGGATCGTACTTGCGACGAAGAACGCGAATGCCAATGTTCGTTTGTCGCCTTCACTGAGGGTAGTGGCAAAAGATGGTGGCCCGCCTTCGAGAACAACATCCCTTCCCCGCAGCAGGAGGCCATATTCGGTGCGTGGAGCGTTTCCTCTGAAGTTGGCACTCATACCCTTGATGCTGAATGACGCACCGAAATTCTTCAGGAGTGAGTTGATCGATGTCTGGTATTTACTCAACGTGGTCGTCATCAAACTGTCGAGCGTTTCGCGCGCTGCCTTCTTCGCCTTGTCCGCAGCTTCAGCGCTTGCACGCGCCGTGCCAATCTGTACGAATAGGTCCAAGACCTTGGGGTCATAGCGGCGCTTGGTCGCCTGAAGCTGATTAATCTGCTGCTGTAACTGCGCAACACTGTCGGTGCTAAGTTGGGCCTTGTAATTGCTCACAAGCCCTTCGGCTCCTTTGATTGCGGTATTGACGGCGCGAACTGGCGCTAAGACCTGCTCCCATAGACTCGCCGCTTTGAGCTTTTCCCCTCCACTTCCTAACGGCTCTGCCGGGGCTGCGTGCTTCCTGCAAACCAAATCAGTCGCAAAGTCTCGAAAAATCCCCAGCGCTAAATCCGCAGCCGCCGCATCAAAGGATATCGCTTGTGTCGGCACATGTTCTGTCCACGCTGATGCCTGCGCTATCGCCACCCCGACACCCTTTGCAATTCCGTCGATGATGCTGGCGGATGTGTCAGTGACAACCATGCCTTGTAGCTTGGCAATCCTATCCTTCAGATCGGCATAAGCGGCATTGAAATGGGTCTGGTACGCACTTATAAGATCGTTCTTCGTGATGTCTTGGTCACAATAGGGGCATTCGGAGCCATTACCGAGCTGGCGGCCTTGACTTAACCAAAGCTCCGCTCCCTTGCCGCCCAGTTTGGTAACGTGCTGCTTGACGATCTTTTCCGCGTCAGCATGAACATTCTTTAGAGATAGCGCGAGCGCATCGAACAACCCGTCGATATCAAACGACGGCTCATCAAGCGGCTTTGGAACCGGCTTCGCCAGAATCGCGGCAACATTGCTTGCGGCGGTAAGTCGCTTCTGTAGTTCTGAAACCTTCGGGTCTATGTCGGAGACATGTGGAAGTTTCTCGAACTGGTCGATAGATAGACCTTGGTGATAGCCAGATATTTGGCCCAAAACGCTCTGGACCTTGTCCGCTGCAAGCTTCGAATCAGCGGTTGCCTTTTCAACCGCCGCGCGTGCGGCAACTGCTTCTTCACCAAGTGCAAATTCGAGCAAATTCTTGCGGTGGTCTGTATTCACCGTACCACCGGAATGCACATTGCGCCCAATGAAATCAGCATCGAAAACCAGTAACTCAGGCCGCTGTTCAGACCAAGTGCCGTTCTCGAATGTAACCTTGTGGCCGCTGCCGAACTGTAGGACGACTTTCGGCACCAACGTGCCATCAACTGTCTTGCAGGCATTAATCAGTGACGCATTGCCAGTCGAGGCTGACCGAAAAATCGTAGCCAGCGTGGATTTCCCCCGGCCATTGTCGGCGTAGATGAGAGTGGCTTGTTTGCATTTGTGAGGTTTGCCGTTTGTATGATGCAATAGGCCTATGCCCTGAATGTCCTCGATCCGTTCAAGCATCGTTGTACCTATCCTCTAAAGGCCGCATTAGTGTCCGGAGTTATCGGCCATCAATTGGATGACTGCTCCGCATCGAACCCAAGGGCTTGCATTTCAAGCCCCTCAATCTCCTGCAACGACTTTCCCGCAATTCCCTGCAAGTCGCCATACATTCCCACCGTCGCGCCCATCACCCGCTCGATCTGTTCCTCGCGCTTGGCCCATTGCTTCATTATTGCCTTGCGCTCCTTGTCCAGGTCTTCCTGCATGGATGAAAACGCCTCGACGATGGCTTCGACGCGCTGGCGGAAGCGCGGGCCGGTGAGGTACTGGTAGACCATCTCGGTCTTGGTCTGCTGGCCTTCGGAAACCTGCCGCGCCATGCTGACCTGGAGCAGCGTGTGGCGCAGGATGGTGGCGACCGGCAGCGCGGCGCGTGGGTGGGTGACCCATACGCCATCGACGACTTCGAAGGTTTCGACGCCCTTGGGCAAGGCCTGGCTGACGAGGATCGATACCTCGGCCTTGGCGCTGCGCTGGTCGTCGCGCAGCTTGGCGAGCCAGCCATCGCTCCAGTTCTTGGTGCGCTTGAATTCCCACAACATAGTGCCGCAGGCCTGTCCGCCCTGACTGACCACCCGTTGCAGCACGTCGCCGCCATATTCGCCCTTGGGCACGGGTTCGATGCTGTCGAAAGGGAACTTGGCGCGCAGCAGGTTTTCCAGCTCCAGCTCCTGCACTTCGCCCTGCAACTGCTGCGAGCCCTGCTCGGCCCGGCGCTTGAGGTCTTCGATCTGTTTCTGCATCGCGGCAATGGTCTGTTCCTTCTCCATTACCTTGAGCTTCTGTTCGTCCTCGGCTTCTTTCTTCGCCTGGTTGCGGATTTCGGTCAGGCCGTCTTGTACGCGCTTTTCGACGGTGAGTTCGAGTTCGCGTCTGGCGTCATCGAGTTCGCGTTGCTTCTTGATGAGTTCGGCCTGGGCCTTCTGGGCTTCGGCCAGCTTTTCGTCGCGAGACTTGAGCACTTCCTGAAGTTCGGCGAGCTCGCGCGCCTTGCCTTCGAGTTCCGTCGCGGCGGCCTGCTTCGCCTTCTTCGATTCCTCGGCGACGACGCGGGCACGCTCGGCCTTTAGCTGCGCGGCGACTTGATCGGCCACCTGCTCGTCGAGGTGACGCTTTGCGTCGGCGATCTGCTTTTCCTTGTCGCGGATGCCTTGCTCGCGCTTGGCGATGTCCTCGTCCTTCTGTGCGAGTTGCCGCTCGAACTGCTGGCGCGTCGCCGCGATCAGCGGGGCGGCGAGGGACTCGGTCAGCCGGATTTCGGTCTTGCAGTTCGGGCAGGTAATGGTCGGCTCGGTCATTTCGCTATCCCCTTTTGCGTGCCGGTACCGGGCAGGCGCTTGAGCGTTTCGCTCCCCACCAGCGAACGCATTTGAGTGATGGCAATGGCGTTCAACTGCGTCAGGCGCTCCGCCTGGGACAAACGCTGTTGGATCAGCACGGCATTGATGCTCTCGAGGTTAGACAGCACGACCAGTTGCTCCAGGGTGGCGGCGTCGCGCATGTTGCCTGCCAGGTCGGGATTGGCCTGCCGCCATTGCGCGGCGGTGATGCCGAACATGGCGACATTGAGCAGGTCGGCCTCGCTGGCATACACGACGCTGGTCTGTGCCTTGGTCAGGCACGGCGGAATCAGGCGTTCCTTGATGGCGTCGGTATGTATCTTGTAATTGACCTTGGCCAGTGTGCGCTGGAAGCTCCATTCCAGCGAGGTGACTCGGGATTCCTCGTCCTTGAGTCGCTGGAATTCCTTGATGAGGTAGATCTTGAATTCGGCACTGATCCACATGCCGAACTCAAAAGCGATGTCCTTGTGGGCGTAGGTGCCGCCATATCTACCCGCTGTTGCCTGGAGACCTATCGCATTGGTTTTTTCCACCCATTCCTTGACACTGATCTTGTAGCTGTTCAATCCGGCCTGACTTTTAATTGTGGCGAATTCGCCATAATTAAAACCAGGGTTATAGACCGACTCCCAGATACCCAGAAACTCAATGGTGTTTCTGTTTCGCAGCCAATCGGAGATGAAGAAATCGCCATCCTTGGCCTTCAACATGTCGGTCAGGGAAATGTAGTCCTGTCCATGTCGCGTGGCGATGGTGACTTCTGCGCCCTTGACGTTGATGACGCGGTTCACTGCTGTCCGGTTAAATCGTGAATAGATTCAGTTGGTTGCACGGTACGCCCTCTGGAAGAATGTACTCGCTGGCTGGAAAGGCTTGCTGCAAGGGCATCTTCTCGAAAAGGGTGACCGACAAAA